>DXIF01000240.1 GCA_019113025.1 Candidatus Anaerobiospirillum stercoravium
CTGTGCCGCTGCGCTATCGTGACTGCGGCTCCAGGTAAACTTGAGGTGCTGCGCCGAGCACGCCTTCATGCCTTCATGCCTTCATGCCTTAATGTTTGGTCTGCTGCCACGCGCCTAAATGAGAGCGATCAAGAGTGGTGCGCTGAGCACGATTAGCCCCTGGCGCTCAAATAAGAGGGCCCGTTGGCTCTTGGGGTAAGGAGCTGCCACTTAAGGTGTGAGCTCTTAGTAGGTGCCGTTTGCGGTGCCGGTGCGCCGTGCGCCGGCTGTGCTGCCGGCGGGATGGTGATAGTTGGAGGAAAATTGGTTGTGACGACATCAAAAATTGAGGCGCCCAAGCGCGCGCAGCAGTTGCAGCATATTTTGCAGCGCTGTAAGGAAATAAATCCTGAGGTGTATGAGACGGCGCGCCAGATGCGTCTGGTCCTGAGCTTGAGCGAATCGAGCCTGTTGACCTTGCTCTTAACCGTTGTGGAGATGGGCAAGCTCATTAAGCAGCTCCATGAGATGTCAAATACCGATCCCCTAGATGGGGCATCCTCGCGCCTAGATGGCCCTAACTCGATGCTGCTGCGCGTTTTGATGCAGGATTTAGATCAGACCTTGCCGGTCAGACAAGAGGGGCAATTGCGTACCTTTGGCAATGTTTGTGACGCTACCGTTAGTGAGCAAAATATTGAGGTTATGAACTCATTAAATAGCTTTGGACAACTGATGCTGAACCCCAACTTGTTGTTTACCAATAATAAGAAGTAGGCACGTAGGAGCTTAAGGCGGATAGGTCAGGTGCTGCCGCTCAGGGCTGGAGGGTTTAAGCGGCTGGCGTCTTGGGGTGGCGGCAGCTCCCCTACGGGGCGGCACCATGCGGGGCGGCACCATGCTGGGGTATCACCATGCAAGGGCAGCGCTATGGCGTGGCTGGGTTGAGCTTGGTGCTCATCTGATGCAAAAAGCCGCGCAGCTTGGCGCTCAGCTGCGACGCACTAGCACAATCGGCATGGCTGAGTTGTAAGCCCCATGGGGCCAGGGTTGCGTTGGGCTCAAGCATGCTAAAGGCGCTCGGGCGCAGCGCATCGCCCTCGCCTGCGCTCAGGCTAATTGGTACCACCAGCTTGTTGCTCAGGTCGTACTTGTTAAAAAAGCTGTAGAGCGCGCAAGGCAAATCATGCCACCAGTTGGGATAGCACAGATAAATCGTGTCGTAGTCGTCAAGATTAAGCGGCGTGTCGTCGGTTAGCTCTGGGTAGCGACCTTGTTGCTGCTCGCTCCAAGCTTGCTCATAGAGCGTCACAATTTCTGGGGAGTAAGTGGTCACCGGGCTGATTTCGTATAAGGTGGCGCCACTTTCAGCACTAATAGTTGCGGCAATAAAGCGCAGCGCTTGGTGGGGGACTAAATCGCCCTCATCATTGAGGAGGTACAGCGTCGAGGCGCCGGTTAAGGCGTCGGGGACTGATGGTTCTTGGGGCGTGGGGCGGGCGGTTTCGTCTGACTTTTGCTCTGCCTTTTGGTCTGACTTTTGGTCGGGGAGCGCGCTCAGTAGCGGCAAGCCCACCGCTCCTTGCTGGAGCAGCTGGCTTAAGCGCGCGCGACTTTTAGGGTCGGTGCGCACCTTGTCCTCATAGGGCACGCTAAAAAAGACCACGACCGCGCGCTGACTCATCACGGGCGGATAGTACTGCTTGGAGTTTTCCGCAATGGTCGCAATAGCCGCGTTCACTTGCTCTTTGCGCGCGGCGAGCGCCTCTTGATAAGCCTGTTTGGCGGCGGCGCTTTGCTGCGCCGCAAGGTGCGCAATCGTTTGCTCCAGCGCGGTGGTTTGGGCGTCAGCTTCATCAGTGGTCACGTTGGCATCAGGCAGAGGCTTGTCCTCATCAGGGGCGTTCTGGTCTAAGAACTCTTCGGTGAGCGTGCTGGGATTGAGTGCGTTGAGGTCAGAGCTGTCAGCATTGTCAGCGTTGTCTGCGTTGTGTGCTGGGGCAGCGTTGTCCGCAGCGGGCTGACTGGAGGATTCAGGCTGTTTAGGCGCGGCGCGGGGGCGCTCCGCTGTTTGGTTCTGAGGCGCTTGGTTCTTAGGCTTAACCGTTATGGTACCAGTGGTGCGGGAGTCGGCGTGGGCCACGATGTCGGCCGTGGGGTCAGCGCTTGCTTGGTCGGCGTTGTCTTGGTCGGAGCTTGCTGGGGTGGTGCGGTCGCTAGTCGCGGCGCGGCCGACCGCCTGGGGCTGAGCTTCAGGGGGATCTTCGGTGGTCGCTTCAGGGGTGGCTTCAGGCTGCGCGCGGGCATTGGCACTGGCACTGGCGCTCGCGCCGGCGCTTAAGGTGCCCTCGAGGTCGAGCACAATGGTGCCGGTACGGCCGTTATGGGGATGATCGGACGAAACGAGGGGAGCATTGGGCGGCTCTGGGAGCTCGGAGGTGGCGCGGGCGTGCTCAGTCCCATGTGACGAGCTGTCACTGGAAAAATACCAAAAGGGGCTGGTAAAGGCTAGGAGAGCCGCGATGAGGCATCCTAGCATGAGAAAACGGCGCAGCAGCATGGTGATACCACAGACTCACAGAGGTTGGTGCTAGATATTACGTTGCAGCTTAGCACTTTTGATGCCCGCGCCTCTATTTAGGTGCGCTAACGCTACTAGTTGGGGCAGTCCCGGTGGCTTGGGTTGCGCTTTCGGTCCCTGCTTTGTCGGTGCTCGTGCCTGCGGATTGGTTGGCAGGGGCGGCGGCGCTTGGCGCGGTCTGGAGCTCGGGCACTTGCTGGGGCTTAGGCGCACTTTGCTGCAAGATTGGGCTGTTGCGGTCGAGGTCGAGGCCCACTGGGGTGGGCAGCTCATGGTTTAAGCGCTGGGTGAGGGCTTTGAGCCACAAGTCGACACTGCTTTGGCCGTGAGTGGGCACTACTAAACGGTCGATGATGAGACCATCGTTGTACAGAACGTAGGCGTTAGGCTCTTGCTGCGCGATTAAGGCAAAGGTCTTGTAGGCGCGGCTGCCGCCGTGCGTGCAGAAGGGCACGACGATTTTGCCTGAGAGGTCGTATTGCTCAAAAAATGAGTACAGCGGCATCGGCAGCTCATACCACCAAATTGGGTAGCCAATGAAGATGACGTCAAAGGCCGTGAGGTCGATCGGGGGGAGCAGCACGATCTCAGGATGGGTGCGCTCATCAAGCTCCAGTGAGGCTTGGTAAATTAGCTCGTCGTGGTCGTTGGAGTAGGGGCTTAGGCGGTTTAGCCGAAAGAGCTCGGCGTGGGTGCGCTCTGCGATGAGCTCGGCTAAGTACTCGGTGATGCTGCGGCGCTCGTGGTTGCGATTGTAGATGATGGAGGCGCCAGTGAGCTCGTCGATGTCAGTGCTCTCGAGGTTTTCACTCACCCCAAAGTACACCACCGCGACCTTGGCGTGAGCAAGATCGAGTTGCGGAAAGTTGAGTACGTGCTGGCTGGAGCTGCTGGTGCCATCCACCGAGCCATAGCTTGAGCCGGAGGCTTGCTCTTTGTGCTGGGGCCGTTGCAGCGAAAGGGGCTCGGTGATGCGATTGCCAAAGGGATCGCGATAGCGCGGGCGCGCTTGCACCATGGATCCCTCATAAGTGCGGCTGGTGGCCTCCTGCGCGTTGCTCCGCTGTGAGGCTAGTTGCACCCGCTGCTGGGGCGTGCGGCTGGTGGCTGCCGCGCTGCTATTACTTGATGCTGGGACACGGTTGGTGCTTGCATCAGGTGCGCGGGCGGTTTGCTTAGTAGGGGCGTTAGCTTCAGGGGTGGTGGGCGCGGGCTCCGTGGTGCTGGGAGCAGGTGCCGACTCGGTGCGCAGTTTGACTTGACTTAAGTCGAGGCTGGTGCTGGCGTGGACGTTCCCCATTACACTCACTAGCCCTGTACTGAGCGCCAAGGCTAAGGCTAATGCGGTTTTGACAGGGGATGGAACAGCCATAACTTGCACCTTTGTTACAAAAAAAGCGCGCTGGGCTGAGGGCACCTAAGCGCGTGGTTTGCGGCAATCGCTCCGTATTTGGTGTTCATGATAGGGATTTTGGTGCGCCCCCGCAATAGTACGGCCGGTGCCCGTCCAGTGTGGGGCC
>DXIF01000241.1 GCA_019113025.1 Candidatus Anaerobiospirillum stercoravium
TTGGGCCTAAATCACGCTCTAAATCCGCCGTTTTACTGACAAATTTGCCAAATTTGTCAGTAAAACGGCGGATTTAGAGGTGAGGTTTGGCAGATTTTGAACCAGTTTTGGCTTAAGTTGACCGTGCATGCTCAAGATTAATACAATAATATTAGGAGGTTGGTGTTCTAACAGTTTCAAACCTATAATCTTAAGCACGGTAACACGGTCTGATCTGGGTCTCGCGCAACTGATTCACCGCCTAAAGCGCGTAAATCAAGCCAAGACCAAGGGCAAGGGCAAGGAGACAGCACATGTCTGAGCAAATTGAGCAAAACTTGCAAGACTTCCCCATTGGCATCTCCGACTGGGAATATATCCAAGGGAAAAATCTCTTCTTTGTCGACAAATCTGCGAAGATTTTGAAGTTGATCGCCAAGCCGCGCAAGGTTTTCCTCTCGCGCCCCCGCCGGATGGGCAAGACTACCCTGATTTCGCACATTAAAGAATATTTCACGGCGCGCCCCGGCACCCCAGATGCGCAGCAAGTGGCAGAGCAGGTGTACGTCATCACGCTGAAATTCGATGAAGTCGAAGGAGCTAATGCCGCTGCACTCGAGCAATCGCTACAAGACTCGCTGGTCGAAGCCTATGGTGCTGCGGGTATCCCGCAAGCAAGTGAATGTGAAGCGCAAGCTCAGAGCTTCGGACGCTTCCTCAAGAAGCTCGCCCAGCTTAAGCTTGATCGACCGCTGGTGTTCTTAATTGACGAGTGGGACAAGCAGCTGTCCCTGCACTTAAACCACAAGGAAGCGTTTGACGAGAACCTAGCGGTGCTGCGCACCTTCTATACTTGGCTACGCAACCTCACGAACATCCGCTTCATCTTGATCACGGGCATCATGCGTTACAGCGAGTCGTCCCTGTTTACCGGCAATGATGTCACCGACATCAGTATGGATCCCTACTGGGCCGATCTGGTGGGCGTCACTGATGAGGAACTGACCAAGTTCTACGCCCCTTATATCAAGGAAGCTGCCCGGCGTCTTAACTGCAGCGAAGCCGAACTCATCGCCCATCTCCAAGAGTATTACGACGGCTTTTGCTTTGACAACGAGGCCAAAGTAAAGCTGTACTGCCCTTATTCCCTCAACAATTTCTTCCGTCCGCTCACTGAGGAACCCCCTGAGCTCGTGCCCAAGTTCCAATCCTTCTGGATGCGCAGCGCTAACACCTCCCATGCGTTACGCAATACCCTGAACAGCCGCCCGATCAACTTGGAGGCGGTACTGGGGTTAAAACATCAAGACGTGGTTATAAATGAAATGGAGTTGAGCTCCCCGCAGTACTTTTCCCACGTTCAGCTCTTCCCGTTGCTGGCGGTAACGGGCTATTTGTCCATTAAAGGGATCGCTGAACCCCAAAACGGCATCCCGGCATTTCGCTGCGGCTTGCCTAATCTAGAAGTGGCCACCTATTTTGAGTTCGTGGTGCTGGAGTACCTGCGCGACAATTTAGGTCTCAACTCGCAAGAGGAGAGCCTCAGGGAGCTGCAATTTGAGCAAGTCCAAGCCTTTGAGGATGGAGATCCTAACAAGATCTGCGCGACGCTCAATCGCTTCCTGCGCAACATTCGCTACGACGCCTTTGCGCCTCTCAATGAGGCGAGCTATCGCGAGATCTTATACCTCTGGCTTAAGACCTGTAATCTCATGGTGCGCGCAGAAAATTACAACAACGCAGGCCGCGTCGATCTTGAGGTCAAGACGCACCAAGGTCAGGTCTTCGTCTTTGAGCTCAAGCTCATAAGCTATGACGAGCCGCGCGCGCTCCAACCTGATACGCCCGAGGCCGCAACTGCGAGCGCCGAGCACAAGGAAGAGTTACGCCGCGCCTGCCTCGAGCAGATTGACCACAAGGTGCTAACCCCTGCCTACCAGCAAGTGGTTGAAAACGGCTACGGCTATGACTACTTCACCATTGGCGCTAAGTCGATTACGGCCATGGTGCTGGCCATTGGCAGAGCGCAGCACCGCATTTTAGCGGCCCGCGCCTTTGACCATGAGACTGACCGCCAATTTTGGTTTGACCCCGTGGTCGTTATCAATCATTAGCCGCCTCGGGCCAGGAGACCTAAATGCCCCAGATCAAGTCAGTCCTGACGGCACTGCCGAACACGTCGGACTGGCCGGAAATTCGCCGCCAAGGGATGTTCTTTGTGGATAAGACGGCCAAGATTGCGCGTCTGGTCACGACGCTTAACCGCGTTTTCCTCGCGCGCCCGCGGCGCATGGGCAAATCCACCCTAGTTTCCATGATTGGCGATCTTTTTACCCATGGCGATGCCAACTTCGAGGGTACGGCCATTTATGGCCACTGGCCTAACAGCGAACGCTTTTCGGTCATCAGCCTCAACTTTTCCACGGTAGTAGGCGATGACATTGCCTCCTTTACCAAGTCGCTGTTAGGCGAGCTCGCGTCCGCCTATAAGGCTGCGAGCTTTGCGCAAGTGGAGGCTAAAGTTAACGCCCAGCTCAAAACCATAGCTGGGGAGGAGCGCAAGCTTGAAGCCACCGACTTTGATCTCTTTTTCAAGGAGATCCGGGTAAGGAGGAAACTATGTCTCAAGTCGAATTTAATCAGCTGATCGCGCTGCAGTGCTATGCCTTTGAGCAAGGCAATCTCAAGCGCATCTGCACCAACTTCAATCAATTCCTCGGAACCATTAGCCCCGATGCTCTGGAGAGCAAGAATCCAGCTCTCTACTGCGCCTTTATCACAGAGTGGCTCAAATTCTCTTCCCTTACCTGCCGCTACAATCGCTTTAGCTTTGGCCAGAGTGTTAGCTGCGATCTTGAGGTCGAGACCGCATGCCACAAGGTCTACGCCTTAGATTTCAAGGTCGTCTCCAACCAGACCCCTCAGATGCTGGATAAGCTCAATCAAACTGTCCTTGAGCCGGGCAAAGAGCAAATGCTCGCCCATGGCTATGCCCAGGAATTGTTCTCAGGCGGTAGCCGCAATCTGACTTGCATGGTTTTAGCCATTGACACCGAGCAGCAGCGCATTGTCGCCTGCCGCTGCTTTGATCAAGAGCGCGACGAATACTTCTGGGTGGACTAACGAGCCCCCAATAACTAATCTGAAACTAATCTGAGTCTGGCCTTAGCACCGAATCAGGCTGGGCTCATCCTTAACCTCAGCCGCCCGTAGGGCGGGGAGTTGCAACTATGTCCGAAACTTCATCCTTACCCACCTTACCCATCTTACCCTTGGGCTTTATCCCATGGCTACAACTGCACCAAAGATCCTTGAACTCAGATCAGCATACGGCCCAAGTGCTGCGCTTGGTTCAGTCCTATCGCCAGGTCTTCATCGCACGCCCTCACCTCATGGGCAAAACTACGCTCATCTCCAAGCTACACGAGCTGTTCACCATCGAACCAGGGGACGGGCACAAATACTTTGGTCAAAATAAGTCCGTACCATGTGATGCAGTCATCACCTTGTCTGGTAACGCGCTGTACGGCGATGACGCAGAGACGGTAGCTCGCTCCTTAATGCTGGAGCTGGGGCGTGCCTATCGCGAGGCGGACTTTTTGCAAGTTACCACCAAGGTCAAAAAGCTGCTCACTGCCTCTGACGCCCCGGCTGAGACCAAACTTGGACTCTTGCTCATGGAGCTCAGTAAAATCGCTACCAAGCAGGAGCTGGTATTCTTAGTCGATGACTGGGATTATCCGTTGCGTGCGCACCTTGACGATGAGAGCCGCTTTAACCAAATTGCCGCGGTCTTGCGCGGTTTCTACCATTGGCTGAGCGCCAGCAACCCTAAATTCCTCTTCATCACCGGCATCATGCGTGATCCGGTAACCGGAATTGTGTCTGGTACGCAAATCCAAGATCTCAGCATGGAGCCACGCTGGGCCGATCTTATCGGCATCCCAGAGGCTGAGATGAAAACTCTCTATGCCCCTTATCTTGAGGTCGCGGCTCAGCGGCTTAATTGCAGTAAAGAGCAGTTAGTGACGCGCCTTAAGTACACTTATGGCGGCTTTTGCTTTGACCGTGAGGGAAAGGTCAAACTCTACAGCCCGTTTGACTTAAATCACTTCTTTACTGAGGTTCAGACCACTACCTCTGCCTCCTTAGATGATTTTCCTTTTGAGAGCTACTGGAGCAAGAACGCACCGGCGGGCTTAGATCTGCGTTCCTTAATTGCCCGCTATAAGTTCAATCTGCTTCAACTGTTGGCCTTACCTCATGATCCGATTGCGTGTTATGAGGAACAGCTGCAGCGCCCCAACTACATGGCGCTGGAGCAGCCGCTCCAGCTTTTGACGGTATTGGGTTTCTTGGCGCTGCGCTGGCGCACTGAGCCTAAAGCTCAGAACCTCCAAACCACCCCTTGGTGTTGCGCTTTGACCAATCTGGCGGTGAACAGCTACTATCGCACCGTGTTGCATGACTTCCTTTACGACAATTTGGGACTGCATACGCGTACGGCTTTTGAGTACTATGAGCAAGAGATGATGCAGATGGGGCTATGGCAGAGCTTAAACGGTGGCAATGTTGAGACCGTTTGTGCCCACATCAATCAATTCTTGAGCAAGATCCGCTTTGACGCCTTCAGCCCTTGGGACAGCAAGGCGATCTACAGCGAGATCTTGGCGCTGTGGTTTAACTCGCAGGATCTGACGGCGCGCACTGGTACCGCCAATAATAGAGGACGCTCTGATCTTGAAGTTGAAACCTCGGAGCGTAAAGTCTACGTCTTTGAGCTGCGCTTCATCGAGCCTGAGGTGCAAGACACGTTGCTTGCAACCAACCATAATGACGAGGCCTGCCCCGACGAGGCCAAGAGCGCTGCGCTCCAGCAATTAGATCAAGCGGTTTTATCACCAGGTAAACAATACGTGCTTGACCGTGGCTATGGGATCAACGCCCAGACCATGGGCGCAAGTTCTATCACAGGCGTGGTCTTGGCCATCGATCCTCAGCAGCATCGCATTGTGGCAGGCCGCTCCTTTAACAAGGAGAGCGACGAGCTGTTCTGGGCGCATACCGCCTCGCTGGCCACGATTTAGCCCCAAGACATACTGAGCACAGCAGCCCAAGCTGAGCGCTGACCTCAGTAAAAATGAAAAGCGCAGCGCGGCTCGCCTTAAGGCGGGCCGCGCTGCGCTGTAAGTTGGAGTCAGCAGCATTCCCCGCGCACACGGCCTTGGCCGTGCCCGGCGGGATCTATTTACGCGTTGCGATACCGGTGGCTTAAGCTACCGGCGCGCCGGGCTCAGCGGACGAGCTCGATCGAAGTTGGAGCTGCTGGGCTAGGCCCTAGGGTGCGCTGCGCCGCTGGGCGGTTAGCCCTACAGGTGGCTTTGGTCTAAGGGGTGGATGGTCAGCGGCGGTAGCTCCTTGATGATTTTTGAGGTCTCAAGCGAGAGCGTGATGACGCGCAAGATGAGCTTGAGCAGATAGCGTGGGTCGCCGTGCTCCTGAGCGTAATGGTTCTTGTCGTTGATGATGCGCGACTCCTTGTTGACCGCTACGCCCCAGCGCTCAACGATCCAATCAAGCGGTGATTGCTCGCCGACCACGTATTCCTGCGCTTCAAGCGGAATGTTGCTGATGGTCAGATCATCGTTGTAGACGATGACCGACTTATCGGTGCTGGCCTTTTTGCTCGTACTGTCGACCCCGCGTCCCTTGATCTTGCCGTACTTGAGCTGGGTGACCCGATAGTCCATAGTATCAGCACAGCTTTTGTGGGCGTATTGCAAGGTGCAGCCCTCATAAGGCGGGAGCTGGTCGTAATCAACGTGCAGGTGGGCAAGCTTACGTCCGGCTTGCTCAAAGCATTGGAAATCGTGCCACGAGGCCACCCGCGGAATGCGGGGCAGTTCCTTTTGCAGGTTGGAGTCATAGCGGCTACGGTAATCGGGGCTATGGAGCAAGCCGTAGCAGTAATAGAACACGGCATCGGCATCAATGAGCTGGGCCTGCGCCGGATAGGCGGCTTGGAAATAGGCCACGGCCTCTGGGCTAATGGCATCGATGCGCTGATAGCCCGGCACTTGCGGCTCGTTGGCGGTCGGGGCTGTTGCGGCGGTCGGGGCTGTTGCGGCCGCTGGGTCGTAGCTCTCGTGCGCCATGAGCATGGCATGCAGCGCGGGTACAGGCTGGGGCTTGGTTGCTACTGGGCGATAGAGGTAGCGCGCAAAGCCCATGGTGCCATATTTGAGCAGCGACAGATCGCAGATCCGATCGGACATCAGGCATGAGAAGGTCTTGCCCACGCGGGAGACAACGCCAATGACTAAGTTCTGAGCCTCGGCGCACGGGAACAGCTGTTTGACTTGGTAGCCATTCTCGAGCCAAAAGGGATCGGCATAGAGCCACTGCGGACAAAACGGCCGATAGAGCGCAGGGCGCAGATAGCGCCGGGAAAAGTCCTGCGCTAGTTGCCCTTTGTTAAGTAGGCGCAACAGATGGCTGTTCCACTTGAGCTGGGTGGGATCGTTGAGGCGCTCAAAGTGCTCCGGGTCTGCTTGATTGGCGGTCACTTGCTGGTTGTAGCAGGCAATCGCGCGCGTAAGATTATACTCAATGGTGCTCGGGCTGGAGTTGTAGGACCAAGCGTCGCGCCCAGAGGCGATACCAAGCGTACAAAGCTCAAATACCGCGCTCTGGTGATGGGCCGGATCCCGCTGGGCACTGCGCTTGATCCCCAGCGGCAAGTACTGACTAAAGTCCGCATTGCGCTGGTTGAGCCAATCGTGGTAAGCATCCGGCTGCAAGACTTTAAGGTCGGCGTTGACGATCGAGCCTAAGCTCTTGAGCGTATTGAGCTTTTGGGCACGGCTTAAGTAATCGTCGACCGCGGCAAAGAAGATTTGGCCTTGCCCTTGGCCTTGCCCTAGCTCTTGGCCGTGCTGTTGTGCCTGCGCTTTTTTGACCAAGATGGTAATGGCAATGGCCGCGCGGCTGCCGGAGCCGAAAATCTTGCCGCCTTCTTTGCGCGCTTGCTCGCCGGAGCTGCGCTGATTGCCCTTGAGGTGGTAGACGTAGATTGAGCTAAACTCTTGGGTCAGGCAGGCGCGCATGCCGCTGGCGCCCGCGCTATCAAGCCAGCCGGCGTTGGAGACAAAGGCGATGATGCCTTGCTGCCCCAATCTATCGCTCGCCCAGCGAAAGGCTTTGATATAGGCGTCATAGAGGCTCTTTTTGGAGCCGACTTTGAGCCCTTGGGCCACATAGGTTTGCGCCAAGCGCTGCTCTAAGGCCGGATAGACGGTGTTGGGGTTAGCATCGTTTTGGCTCTCTTGGCCCATCGAGTATGGTGGGTTGCCGATGATCACTTGGATCGGCAGATTGCGCACGGCATCACGCAGTTGTGAGTTCGCGCCAAAGGAGCCGGTGATGGTGTGGCTGCTCTCATCTTGCTCGGCAAAGGTGTCGGTGAGCACCACAATGCGATTGGGCTCGTAGGCACGGGCATCCTTGTGCATAAGCTCGTGGTACACCGCCTCGATATTGATCGAGGCCACGTAGTAGGCCAGCGGCACGATCTCTTGCGCGTGCAGCTCCTGGCGGTACTTGTGCGCCAGCTCTTCCGGTGCGATGAGATCAGGGCTTTGCATCATGCGGGTAATGAAGGTGCCGGTTCCGGTGAAGGGATCTAAGATGTGGACGCCGCTGCTGCCTAAGCGCACCCCAAACTCACGCTGGAGCAGGTCGTTGACCGAGTGGTTGATGAAATCGACCACCTCAATGGGGGTGTAGACAATGCCCAGCTTCTCTTGGGCCTTAGGGAAGGCGATCTTAAAGAAGCGATCGAACAGGTCGATGATGACGGTTTGTCGATCGGCCAAGGTGGTGACGTTGTGCATGCGAAACTCTAAGCTCTGATAGAAAGCTTGGAGTTCAAGATTGGCCTTGGTCAGGCCCGCGGCGTCTAACATCTCCAGCATGCCCGACAGCCCGCGCGCAATCGGGTTGTACTGGGTAAACGGGAAGCCCCGGAAGAGCTCGTCTAAGACTGGTTTAATCACGATGTGCTGGGCCAGCATCTCGATGATTTCGTCTTGAGCTAAGCATTGCCCAATGGAGTGGTTGAGATCGCGGCATTGCTGGGCAAAGGCGTCCTGAAAGGCCGGATCGGCCTTGGTCTTGAGCAGCTGCTTGATGGCCTGAACTTGGTCGGTGCAGATCGTGGCGACATCTTCGGCCCAGTCCTGCCATTCCTTGCGGCTGCCCAATTTCTTGATGATGGCCGAGCGAATCGTTTCCTCAACCCTGATGCATTGCTCCAGATCAAAGATGGTCTGAGGCTCAGGTTCCAAGTCTTGGTACGGCTCATGGAAGGGGATGAGATAGCGCTTGTCGCTTGATTTGCTGGCAATGAGGCGCTTGTGCAGGCAGATGATCTCGATGCGCGAATCGAGCTTTTTGGTGCTGCCATCGACCAAGACATGATCGGGGTTGATCGACTTGAGCGCATTGAGCACCTGCCAGACCACATCAAAGCTTTGGTTCTGGTCGAAAATGCTTTCAGGGTGCGTCAGGTCGTTGGTGACCACCGGAATGATGACGTAGCCGCGCGTTTTGCCCGGAGCGGTGCGCATGACGCGGCCCACGGTCTGGACGACATCGACTTGCGAGCGCCGGGGGCTTAAGAAGATCACCGCATCGAGCGCCGGGACGTCCACGCCTTCGCTCAAACAGCGCACGTTAAAGAGGATCTTGCACTGATCGTGCTCGGGTTCGGCACGCAGCCACTCCAGCAATTGATCTTTGTCCAAGGCGTCCATGGAGCCGTCGATATGGCGGCACTCACAGCGCAAATTGTGCTCACTCAAATAGGCAAATTCTTCGCTGGCCCGGCCCTCAGGATTGTTAAGGCTCAGCTTAGTAATATGGTCCCGGTAGTGCTCAATGGCGCGGTTAAAGTAGCGGCTAAATTGCTTGGAACCGGCCTTGCCGTACTTGTTATGCGAGTCGATCACTTGAGCAAAGCCGACGGCACGGCGCATCGGTTGGGCATCGGCGCTGAGCTCAGCGGCGACGCCAAACTTATTTAAGGCCTTCCAGGTGCCGATGGCCTTGGCCACATTGTTTTGCGAGAAGTCTTGCAGCTGCTCGTTAGGCAAGAGCGATTTGTCGCCGACCAAGATGATGACCTTGTAGTCCACCAAGCAGCCCAGCTTAATGGCGCGGTCAAAGTTCAAGGTATGGAACACGGGTCCAAAGACGGATTCATCGTCCATCGAGTACAAGAGCACCTCGCCTGCGACCTCTTGTTGCTTGGCACTCTCACCATAGACCTTAGGGGTTGCAGTCATGTACAGGCGCTTGGCCCCATGGATGTAGTCATCGTTATGAATGCGGGTGAAGGTCGACTCGTCTTCGGCCAGGTGCGCCGCGAGCTCAGGCTCGTCGCGGTGGTACTTGGCCCAATCGGAAAACAAGTAACCACCCGCGGTGCGGTGGGCTTCATCGCAGATGATGAGATCAAACGCGGGGAGCTGATAGGAGCTTTGGGCTTGGTGGACGATGCGCAGCGATTGGTAGGTCGAGAAGATCACGGTTATGCCCCGCTCGGGGCTTGCGTTTTGGCGCGCGATGGCTTGCAAACTGGCGTAAGCGAGCTTGCGGGCATCAGTGGTGGCGGGGTAATTTAACTCTGCTGGACGCAGATAGCAGGCAAAATCGTCCTCACTTGCGCCCATTTTACCGACCTTGTTGTCCGAGCACACCGCAAAGGCCTCAAGCGGCACGTTGGCTTGACGTTTCCACTCAAAGAGCGTCTGCGCCAGTAACGCTAGCGATGGTACTAAAAACAGGATCAAACCGTGCCCCTGAGTCTGCGCTTCAGCGATTTTAAGCGCAGTCAGGGTTTTGCCGGTACCACAGGCCATTATGAGCTTGCCGCGGTTGTGGTGCTTAAAGCCCGCCAAGACATCGGCGCAGGCGGCTTGCTGGTAGGGGCGCAGCTGGCGCTTGGTGATGATGAGCTGACCTGAGTTGAGATAGCTTTCCCAGTCTAAGTTCAGCTCCTCTAGCTGGGTGCGGTTAATGGTCTCAATGTGCTTGGTGCGGTTGTAGTGCTCATTATGAGCATGCACCGAGAGCCGTCCGGTATAGACAAAGAGGCGTCGGGTAAAACACTCCGGCTCGGAGGCGGCCAGAAAAGAGTCAACTTGGCTTTTGGCAATGTAATGGTTGCGGCCATAGAACTTGCACTGGATGGCCGTGAAGGTAGGCTTAGCGGTAGCGTTGTCGCTCCGATTGGTGGCCACTAAGTCGATGCCAGTGTCGCGCTGATCGCTGTGGATCAGCGTAGGATAAGCCTGAACCCAAGCGGCATAAGTTTGGATTTGGCTAAATTGCTCACACCACGGCTGAGCTTTTAGCAAGATCTCGCGGACGAAGAGCTCAAAGGCGGTGCCCTTGTCGCGTTGGGTGAGGGTGTTGTGCTCAAAGCGCTCCAGAATTTGCTCAAAAGCGCTGATTTGCGTGGCCGTATCCGCGCCCACTGGGGCAGCCTTGGCGGCCTCGGCGGGCGCAGGCTGCGCTGCCGTTGCCAGCTGCGCGGTCGTTTCCAGCTTAGCGGTCGCTCCTAGAGCCGCCGGTGGCGCTGTCACGGGAGCGGGGGCTGGCGCTGCGGCGGGAGCTACGGGGTCGACCTCGGGGGTTGCCCCGGGTTTTGCCGCGG
>DXIF01000242.1 GCA_019113025.1 Candidatus Anaerobiospirillum stercoravium
GTTAAGATCGGCGGTGGTGAGCCTGATCCAACCGCTCCGATTGCTGTTTACGGAGCCGGTACCGGCCTAGGTGTCGCCCACTTAATCAAGCACGGTGACAAGTGGATTCCTCTGTCGGGCGAAGGCGGTCACGTTGATTTAGCTCCAGCTAACATGTCCGAGGATATGATCTTAATTGCGCTGCGCGCTCGTATCGGTCACGTTTCGGCCGAGCGTGTGCTCTCGGGTCCAGGCTTATTAAACCTCTATGAGGCCATTGCCATGCGCAATGAGCGTCTGCGCACCGGTTTGACCCCAGCTGACGTCACCGCTTCGGCTTTAAGCCCAAATCCAGATCCAGACTGCCTCGAGGCTTTAAACACCTTCTGTCGCTTAATGGGCCGCTTTGGTGGCAACCTCGCCTTAACCTTAGGCACCTTCGGCGGTGTCTATGTGGCCGGCGGTGTAGTCCCACGCTTCATCGAGTTCTTTAAGAACTCCCAGTTCCGTCGTGCCTTCGAGGATAAGGGCCGCTTCAAGTCCTACTTAGAGCGCATCCCAGCCTATGTCATCACCGAGCCTAAGGCCGGCTTAATGGGCGCAGGCGCCACCTTACGCCAAGAGTTAGGCGCCATTCTCTAAGCTCTCAGGGGCTTCATTGCCATTGCCTTAAAGGGCAAGGTCCGAGGCAAGAGGCAGAGCTTAACTGACAAGTTTTGCCTCTTTGTCGGTTAAGTGCAATAAAAGCAAAGCCGCAGCAAGATAGCATAAGTGCAGCGTGTGAGGCTGGAACTGGAACGTCCCAGCGTTTGCGTCGGACCTGCTGAGGGCATCTCGGCTGGAGGCATATCAGCTGAGGGCTTGCTGCTTTGTTTTCTCATGATGCGCTTGTGCCCCATAACTGGCCGTTAAAATGCTTAGTAGGGAGCGGTGCATCCCTAAACCTAGGTTGTGCCAGATAGAGATTTCACTTAGCCAGCCTAAACTTCTTTAGGCATTTAGGAGTTAGATATGTCCAGCATTACGGGCGTTAACAGCAATTTTGGTTTTGAGGCTTTAGCCGTAGCTGTTAACAAGAAGGCTACCGATGCTCAAGGCCAAGCTGTCATGCAGCTACTGCAGGGCACCATGCAGTCGGTTCAGCAGGTTAACGCTTCTGCCCCTAAGGCCTCGGGCTCGGTCGGCTCGTCGGTCGATACTTACGCTTAACGCGTTAATAAACGTCTTATTCATAAGTGCAGACTGGGCTACGCTATTTTGCTGCAACACGCTACTGACTGCACTTTCAAGCCGTAGCTGCGCTGTATAGAGTTTAGCGGCTGCGGCGGTGTAAGGATACAACCTTGCTTGAGGTGACTTGGGCAAGGTTGTTTTGTTTGGGGATTTTCCCGCAGCGCGCCCGCGCTCAGGCCTGCGTTCAGGCCAGAGTACAGCAACGCGCTGGCCAGAGCGCAGCAAGGCTCAAGCCGGGAAGTGAGCTCAGGAGAGGGCCATGGCACTCAAAAACAAGTTTGAATTGGTCAGTCCCTTTGCGCCTGCAGGCGATCAAGTCGAGGCTATCGCCCAATTGGTGGCAGGTCTTAAGCGCGGTGATGCCGGTCAAACCCTCTTGGGGGTCACGGGCTCCGGCAAGACCTTTACCATGGCTAATGTCATTGCCGCCTTAAATCGCCCCACCATGATCTTGTCCCACAACAAGACCCTCGCCGCCCAGCTCTATGGCGAGATGCGCGAATTTTTCCCGCACAATGCGGTTGAGTACTTTGTCTCCTACTACGACTACTATCAACCTGAGGCCTATATCGCGGCCACCGATACCTATATTGAAAAGGATTCCTCGGTTAACGCCCATATCGACCAGATGCGCCTGAGTGCCACTAAGGCCTTGATGGAGCGGCGCGATACGGTGGTGGTGTGCTCGGTGTCGGCCATTTACGGCTTAGGTGAGCCTGAGACTTACCTCAAGATGATGCTCCATATCAGTCGCGGGGAGCAAATTTCGCAGCAGGACATCATTCAGCGCTTAGCTTCCTTGCAGTACACCCGTAACGATTTAGCCTTTGAGCGCTCGACTTTTCGCGTGCGCGGCGATGTCATCGACGTCTTCCCGGCCGAGTCCGATGGCTTTGCCATTCGCATCGAGCTCTTTGATGACGAGATTGAGAAGATCAGTAAGTTTGACCCGCTCACCGGCCATATCGAGTGCGAGCTGCCGCGCTTTACCATCTTCCCTAAGACCCACTACGTCACCCCGCGCGAGATCTTGCTCAATGCCATCGACGATATCAAGCTGGAGCTGCAAGAGCGCTGTAACTACTTCTATCAGCAGGGCAAGCTGTTAGAAGAGCAGCGCATCCGCGAGCGAACCCAATACGACTTGGAGATGATTACCGAGGTCGGCTATTGCTCGGGCATTGAAAATTACTCGCGCTACCTCACGGGACGCGCCCCGGGCGAGCCGCCGCCCTGCTTATTTGACTATCTGCCTAAGGATGGCCTGCTCATTATCGATGAATCGCATGTGACGGTACCGCAAATCGGCGCGATGTACCGCGGTGATCGCTCGCGCAAGGAAAATCTGATTAACTTCGGCTTCCGTCTACCGTCAGCCTTTGATAACCGGCCGCTCAAGTTCGAGGAATTTGAGCGCATGCAACCGCAGACGATCTACGTCTCCGCGACCCCGGCGAGCTATGAAGTAGAGCGCTCCAGCCAAGTGGTCGAGCAGTTAATTCGTCCTACCGGGCTGTTAGATCCGTTAATTGAAGTGCGTCCGGTCGCAACTCAGGTTGATGATGTGATGTCGGAGATTCGGGCACGCGCGCAGCAAGGTGAGCGCACCTTGGTGACAACTCTGACCAAGAAAATGGCCGAAGAGCTGACCGAATACTTAAGTGAGCACGGACTTAGGGTGCGTTACATGCACTCGGATATCGACGCGGTTGAGCGCATGGACATCATCCGCGACCTGCGCTTGGGCGAGTTTGACGCCTTAATCGGTATCAACCTCTTGCGTGAGGGCCTTGATATCCCAGAGGTGTCCTTGGTGGCGGTGCTCGATGCCGACAAAGAGGGCTTTTTGCGCTCAGCCCGCTCGCTGATTCAGACCGTAGGCCGCGCTGCTCGTAACGTCAAGGGCATGGCCATCTTCTATGCTGACACCATCACCGACTCCATGAAGCAGACCATGGAGGAGACGGCGCGCCGCCGCCAGATTCAAGCAGAGTTCAACCGCGCCCATGGTATTGAGCCGCAGCAGATTCAAAAGAAGGTGGTCGACGTGATGGAGGTGGCTTTAAGCCAGTCTGATATCTTCAAGGCTCCCAGTGAGGAGCGGGAACTGCCAAGCCTTACGCGGCAGCAATGGGAGGCCAAGCGAGGCATCGACAGCCTCAAGGGCACCAAGCGCGGCAAAAAGAAGCAGACTGATGAGCTCAGCGTGGATCGCTATATGGATCCCAGCGAGCTTAACGCCATCAGCGCCGCGCAGCAAGCTCAAGACCAGAACCGCACGGCGGGCACCAAGAAGAAGGGTGCCCACAAGGCTAAGGCCAGTGCGGCCCGCGCCGCTAGCGCCGCTCGCACCGCTAGCGCTGCCCACTTGGCGCAAGGCCAGTGCCTGACCGGCGATAAGAAGGTCGGGGCCTTGGTTGCCTTGATCGAGCACTCAGTACTCAATCAAGGTTCAGCGGCGGCCAGCGCGCAAGTGCTGCAAGCCAAGCTCAAGCAGCTTGAGTTTTACGATGTAGTCCCCACCCCCAGCGCGGTGGTGGCCGAAATTGACGCGCTGCAACAGCGCATGATTGAGCTGGCGCGCGAGCTCAAGTTTGAGGAAGCGGCCCATTTGCGCGATGTCATGCGCCAGTTAGAGCAGGTCATGCTCTTGCTGCCCGGGCGCGAGGGCTAATCCCGACGCCGGGGCGGCGCTTAATGCTAAGGCCTGAGCCGGGGGCGTCTAATGCTCAGGCCAAAGGTCGGCGCTGGGGCGGGCGCCTAATGCTCAGGGACGGCGGGCTTAGCTTTGGGGCTGGGTTACCAGCTCATACAGGCGCACGATGGCCGCGGCTAAGGTGTCGTGCACCAGCTTGATGTCTTGGTCGCTGGCGCCCGAGGCAGCGTCGATTTGGGTCAGGTTCTCGATCAGATCGAGGTGCTCGCGCAGTTCGTCGTTGAGCTCTTGGTAGTTGGTCTGAACGATGGAACCGGCAATCGGCTGCGATTCACTGCAAAAGCCTAAGCTAAAGCCATAGGCGAGATCGACCAGCGCTTGGACGCGGGCGCGGGCGGCACCTTCTTCCTTGCCCGGGACAAAGAGGGCGAGCTCTTTTTGTTGTAAGGCGCGCTCGCTTTCGATGAGTAAGGTGGTAAACAGGGCGATACCGCTGCCGGACAAAGCCTCGCCTGAGTTTAAGACTGAGGTTGCTAGCTCCAAAGTCTTGCTCTCGGCGGAGGTGTGCCCGCGCGCGATTAGTCCCAAGATAAAGCCTTGCACCATGGCAAGGGGCTCTTGGAAGCCGGACTGCTTAAAGTTAGGGCTAACTTTTTGGTACAGGGCGTTGCTCTTGAGCGAATTGCTCTTGTGGGCAGGGTTCGGGAGCGCATTGTTCTGTAAGGTCTCAGCGGCCATGACTTCTCCTGTGAGTGCCGCGGGGCGCGCTTAATGAGCGCCGCCGTACGGGACGAGAAAAATTGGGGGGTGAGCTTAGCACAAAAGTAAGTGCTGCGCGGCTCTCTTTAGACTAGCTTCAAAAAAAAGTCTACGATAAACATCACATTTTTGCTGACGAGCGGGCTATAATAGCGCCACTTTTGTTTCACCAAGAGAGCTCTTTGACATGCCCCCAATGCTTAATATTGCGGTACGTGCTGCACGCGCCGCCGGTAATGTTTTAGCCCGTAACATCGGCCAAGATAACTTCACGGTTGAAGAAAAGCGCAAGGACGATCTGGTTACTGATATCGATCGTGAGTGCGAGCGCACCGTCATCAATACCATTTTGAAGGCTTATCCGGATCATGCTGTTTTAGGCGAAGAGGGGGGCTTACAAGGTAACAAGGAATCCAAGAACGTTTGGATTATCGACCCGATCGATGGCACGACCAATTTCGTCAAGGGCATTC
Organism: Candidatus Anaerobiospirillum stercoravium; assembly: GCA_019113025.1. Classification (GTDB taxonomy): domain Bacteria; phylum Pseudomonadota; class Gammaproteobacteria; order Enterobacterales; family Succinivibrionaceae; genus Anaerobiospirillum; species Anaerobiospirillum stercoravium. Next base: position 5,101 of record DXIF01000242.1, read on the forward strand.
CACACTGCGCCGTTTCCATCGGCTTGCAGCAAGACGGTCGCACTACCGTAGGCGTCGTCTTCAATCCGGTCACCAATGAGATGTTCACCGCCGCCCGCGGTGAGGGTGCGGCCTTAAACGGCTATCGCATCCGTGTGGGCAAGGCCCAGGGTCTCAACGGCTCCTTAATCTGCACCGCTTTCCCAGTACGCTATCGCGAGCGTATGGACGCCTACTTAGGCTTATTTGCCAAGCTCATTGCGCAGTGTGCTGATGTGCGTCGCACCGGCTGCGCCAGCCTCGACTTGTGCTACACCGCCTGCGGGCGCTTTGATGCTTACTTAGAGCAGGGCTTACGTCCTTGGGACTTCTGCGCCGGTGAGCTCATCTTACGTGAGTCCGGCGGCATCGTCACCGACTACACCGGTGGCCCAAACTTTGTGAAGAGTGGCAATCTCGTAGCCGGCAACCCTCACGTCGTTAAGGCCTTATTAACCAAGGTCTGCGACCCGGCCACCTTAGCTGACATCCTGCGCTAACCTGCGCTAACCTGCGCGCAAACAGCTTGCGCTCCTGCGCAGCACGCCGCAGCTTTTGCTCCCAACAGCCCAACGGCCTCTTGGTCGTTGGGCTGTTGGCGCTTGGGGGCCTGAGGGGCTGAGCGCATGTTGGGCGCATGTTTAGCGCATGATGCCCGCAAACTGTTCTAACTGGTTGAAAAAGCTCAGATTACTAAGCTGAGGCTTGGGCCCCAATTGGCCCCGCTTGGCTTGGGCGATGTTATAACGCAGCGCTGGGCTTAGTTGGTAGCTGACCAAGCTCAGCAGGATCTGAGCTGGGGGCGCCTTTGGTTCTAAGTCCGCCATGCTGAGTTTGAGCGCCTTTGGTTGGCGATACAGCCCCAAGAGGGGGGGCTCCATCCAAATCAGGGCGCGTGGTGCCCAAAACCCAAATCGAGGCGGACTGGGCATGAGCCATCAGTACT
>DXIF01000243.1 GCA_019113025.1 Candidatus Anaerobiospirillum stercoravium
GCGCTGCAGCGCGCGCCACGGCGCATGTGGCTTGAAGCTCAGGCGCGGACAATGGAATAATGAACCAGCGCCCCAACGCGGGGCATTGCACGCTGGGATGAGAGGCTGGGAGGGCTGTTATGAACTTCTTCACCGCAGATTTGCACTTTGGGCATGCCAACATCATCAAGTACTGTCAGCGGCCCTTTACCTCAGTTGAGGAGATGGATCGCACGCTGATTGCCAATTGGAATGCCAAGGTCGGAGCTGACGATGACGTATGGATTTTAGGCGACTTCACCATGCGCTCAGCCGAGCAGGCCAAGGGCTATTTGCGCCAACTTGCCGGGCGCAAGCACCTCATCCTCGGCAACCACGATAACTTTGCCGCCAATGCCAACGGCGCCGCCTTGCTCACTGAAGTTGTGCCCTACAAAGAGCTCAAGCTCGAGCACGGGCAACAGGCAGTGCTGTGTCACTACCCCATGCTCTTTTGGAACAATTCGCGTCACGGCGCGCTTATGCTCTATGGCCATATCCACAATGGCGCCTACAGCAATGCAGTCACTGACCTTATCTATAACGCACTCAACGTCGGCGTAGACTGCTGCGGCTATGAACCCTTAAGTGAACATGAAGTGCTCACTCGCATGGCCGCGCACAACGCCCAATTACGCTTTAGCCTAAACGACGGCGCGGCCCCGCTGCCGCAGGCGACGCTGGAGCGCCTACGCGCAGGTATCTGAAACTAGTGGCCCTCCAACTGGCACTCCCGCAGGCACTCTAGCTGCAAGGCGGCCCAGCCCTAGCGCTAACTGGGCTACAATAACGCCACCATCTATTTGGTTTAGGAGGGGTCTATGGCCTTAACGATTTTGAAGGTGGGCAAGTTTGACATGCTGCCCGAGCTTGAGGCTCAATTAAAGGAGCGCGGTGACTACTATGTCGACAGCGCCCTCAAGGCCGACGAGCGCACTGCCGTGCGCGCCCGTACTGACATTGTGGTCGCCTCGGGTGGCAGTAAGTTTCAAGCCGCGGACTTTGCCTCGTGTCCTCAGCTAAAAGCCATTGTCTGCTTCTCCGTGGGCTATGACGGTATTGATATCGCAAGCGCCATCGCCCATAACGTCTTTGTCACCCACACGCCCAATGTGCTCAACGACGATGTGGCCAACACCGCGCTGATGCTGATGCTCAATTGCACCCGCGCGGCCAAGACCGCCCAAGAATATATCGAGCGCGGAGCTTGGGGTAAGTCCTCCGCCTTGCCATTGACCACCTCCATCGGCGGCAAGAAGCTTGGCATCGCCGGTTTAGGCCGCATCGGTAAGGAAATTGCGGCCCGCGCGGCGGCCTTTAAGATGGAGATCGGCTACTTTGGCCGCCATCAGCAGACGGACGTCGCCTACCAATATTTTGGCAGCCTCAAAGATTTAGCCACGTGGTGCGATGTGCTGGTCTTGGCTATGCCTGCCTCATCCGAGAACCGCCACTGCGTCGACCTTGAAATCATGAAAGCCTTAGGCCCAAATGGCTTTCTGATCAACATCGCACGCGGCTCCTTAGTCAACACTGACGACCTCATCACCGCATTAAACTCCAACTACATTGCCGGTGCCGGTCTAGACGTCTTTGAGCACGAGCCGCACGTCCCTGAAGCCTTACAAGGCCGCAGCAATGTCAGCTTACTGCCCCACTTAGGCAGTGCCACCAAGGAAACGCGCCGCGCCATGGCCCATTTGGTCATCGCCAACCTCGACGCGATTTTGCAGGGTCAAGAAGTCATCACCCCAGTGCCGGGCACCCGCAAGATCTAAGCTCGCCGCATCATGCTGCCTGTTCCCCCAGCCCAGCCCAGCGCGCCTTAAGCGTACTGAGCTGGGCTTAATCGACTTTAACCTCGCTTTCATTTTGCTCTGTGGTGATGGTTCCATGCTCAATCGCGCCGAGTTTAATCAGCTCAAAAGCCCCGTGCTGTCGCACCTAGCGCGCACCATGTACATCTTCTATCTGCGCCCTCAGGCCCCGCAAGGCTCGATGCAGGTAGACCCCATGGCCCTGACCTCAGACTTGGTGTCGCACAGCCTCGTGCTGCCATCAGCCCCCACACTTAATGAGATTGAAGGCACGCTCAGTGAGCTGGAACAAGAGCATTTGATCGCCCGAGTTATGCCCAATATCCCGTGGCAAGGCGCGCTCATCATCTTTCCGCTCTATGCCCAGACCTTAATGGAAGTGCCACACGCGCCCTTTCGCATGTATGCTCAATGGCAGCCGGGACCATCTTTGCGCAATGCGGCCTTATTGGCAGGCTTAGTCGACTTTAGCTACCAAGAGTCCGAGCTTGCCAGCTTCATCAATTTTTGGCTTGAGCGCGCGGCGCTGCACAACCAATACGGCTGGGAGCGCCTCTTTATCCAGCGTCTGCTTAAGCTGCGCACCGCTGAGACCTTTGCCCGGGGCAATCAGCGCCCGCACTTGCGCTCCAATCAAGCAAGCGTCGGCCCCCACGTCAACAGCATTAAAAGCTCGCAAGCACAAAATGCGGTGCTGCCCGCCACTGTCACGCGGCGCGATATCAACCACCACACCAAGGTGCGCTCCAATCACGCCACCACTACTCAAGCCTCGACCCAAATTCCAACTCTGCGTGGCATGCTCGGCACCGAGCCGCAGTATGAGCTCATGGCCGCAGGCTACACCGATGAGGTGAGCAAGGAGCGCCAGCGTAGCAGCGCTGGCGCAGGCGGGGGCCTTGGAGCAGGCGGTTATGAAACCTACCACGCCGCAAGCAATGATGCGCAGCTGCTGCCACGCTTTACCGGGATCCTGCCCCAAGGTGCTACGCCCAGCGCGTCAACCAATACGCCCCAGAGCACGCCCAGCATTGCCAGCGCTGAGCCCATCGCCCCAAAGCCTGCGGCGTCGCCCACCATTACGGCACCGGCAGCATCAGGCGGCTTTGACCTTGATTACCTCAAGGAGCTCGATGCTGCCTTTGGCACCTCGCTCAATCGCGAGCTGATGCCACCAGAGAACCAATCCGCGCGCGCGTCGAACTCTGAGGCCTCAACGGCGCTAAGCCCAGCGGCCCTCGCACCGCGCGCTGAGCCGTCTGCCCCCGATCAGGTCGCACCTCAGGCTGAAGATAAGGCTACGAGCCAAGCTGCGAACCCGACCAAGGGCAAGTCCGAGGGCAAGACCGAAGGCAAAAAAGCCACAGCTAAGCGGGGATCTAAACGCAAGGCGGCCGTTTCAGGCGGGGGCTATCAGCGCATGGATTTTAGCAAGCTCGGCATTGAGACCGAGCTGAGCTGAGACGCGGCGCAGCGCAGCGCAGCGCAGTTAAGCACGACGCAGCTCAGTTCCGCGCTTACTGGTATTGGCACAGAGCTTCGTAGACTTGCAGCGCCTCGTAGGTTTCCTTGACATCATGGACGCGCACCAGGTGGGCACCGTGCTCAAAGGAGAAGAAGGCGGCGGCGACCGAGCCGGTGACGCGCTCGGCGGCCACCGGCTGGCCGGTCGCAGCGCCAATCATACTCTTGCGCGATAAGGCTGATAACAGAAAATAGCGCTGCTCGAGGCTAAACTCGGAGAGGTGGTTGAGCAGCTGATAATTGTCCGCCACGCTCTTACCAAAGCCAAAGCCTGGGTCGAGGATGATGCGTTCTGCCGGAATGCCCGCTGCCTCACAGGCGCGCGCCCGCTCTTGTAAGAAGTCCTTAACCTCTAAGACCACATCGTCATAAGTCGGCTTGACCTGCATGGTCTTCGGGTCACCTTGCATGTGCATCAGGCACACCGCGACCTCAAGGCGCGCCGCAGTCGCGATAGCGCCGGGACGGCTTAAGGCTCGGATATCATTCCAGATGTGGGCTCCGGCCTCAGTAGCTGCCGTCATAACCTCCGGGCTTGAGGTGTCAACGCTCACCATGACATCTAAGTTTTGGGCAATGGCAGCTACTACCGGCACCACGCGCTCGAGCTCTTGCGCGGTGGTTACCGGGTCAGCGCCCGGGCGAGTCGACTCCCCGCCCACATCAATAATGGCAGCACCGTGCTTTACCATGTCCTCGGCATGGCGCAAGGCCGCGTCCACGCCCACGTACTTGCCGCCGTCGGAGAATGAGTCCGGAGTGACGTTTAAAATGCCCATAATCTTAGGGCGAGTTAAATCGAGGCTGCGGCCACGCGCGCTTAAAGTGGTTAGAGTCATCAGGCAGGTCCTTTCTGTCTTGTCAGCTCAGTCTTGTTCTGAGCAAGCCCTATAGCATAGGGCTCCCGCGCGCGCGGCGCAACTGCGTGCCCTGACGGCGCATGGGGCACGCCAAGACAACAAAGGCCGATCACACGATCAGCCTCTGCTCAAAAGAACTTAACTGGAACGCAGGTTCAGCGCTACCACTTCTTCTTGTCGCCGAAGATCTCGTCGAGCTCGGCGTCGGTCTCGGACTTCTCGTTGACCTTCTCGACCTCTTCTTGGCTCTTTTGACGGACTTGGTTCTCCAACTCCTTTAACATCTGGTTTAAGGTGTCGGACTTTTCCATGAGCCAATTGTCCTTGATCCCCGAGCGGCGGATAACATCGAGGCCCTTGGTGATCAGGGTACGGCACGAGCCGACTTGGCGCATATCGCGCATTAAGACAACATTTTGGATTAAGTTGGAGATGTTGATCTTAAGCACTAAGAGCTTGAGGCGGCGATCTTCCTTTTGGCACAGATTGACGTCAACTGGGGTGCCTGCGCGCAGCTCTGACTGGATAATCTTACGTAACCGGCGAATAGTGCGCAGCTGCATCACAGCCACCGAGTCGTTTTCTGGGTTACGGAAGGCTAAGTCTTCCTTGTAGTGCTGCTCAATACTGTGGATTAGGGTTTGCTGCTCGTTGATGCGCTCCTCGATGCCCTTGGCGCGAGGATCGCCCTTCATGCGCTTTAAGGCGTTGAGAATGCGGTGACGCAAGATGAGCACGATGGTCTTAGAGTAAGGCAGCTGATTTTGATTAATCAGGAGCTCTTCTGACTCGGAGACGATGTTGCGGCAACGGGTGTACATGATGCGCAAATCTTCTTCACGTCTGGCCATGTAGTCACTGTACATGTTGTATATGATCAACATGAACGTCGCGAGCACAATAATAATGACAGCGATCGTTAGTAACATATAACTGAGCCCTTACTGGTTGCCCTACCACTTGAAAGTTCTGCGCACGCCTACGCCCGCCTGAGGCGGCGCGCCTAGAACCTCACTCCTGTTCAGTACTGCCCCATATTGGCTCAACTTCAGCCCGTAAAGCACAATATGCGTCGGTCTTGCCATCACTGATCAATCTTAAGTTGCCCTTAATAAGTTGTACCAACTTCTTGCACTTAAGTTGCAGCAGGACCACACCACCTCGCGACTATAACCACCTTCACTTTGGAATCCCTGTCACAGTCGAGCCAGTGACTAGTGTGGGTAATTTTGCAATACATGTGCCACGCACCATGATCAAAGCCCCCGCCCCATCTAGGTTTGCAGCCCCTGACGGTTCCACCACAGGTCCTGACGGGGGCAATGGCCCCCAGATCTTAGGGCGCATTTCATGATAGCACCCGCGCCAAAATAAACGCGTTGCCCCAAACCCGCAAACTAGAGCTATCTCACCTTTTTACCCGTCCCTACCGTGACAGCCCCCAGAAAGCCTCTGTCGGCCCGGCAGGCAGTAGGACTAGGCGGACGCGGCGGCGGGACCTAGCATAGCGGCACGCGTTATGTCACGTGCGCCGTACGTCATGCCGCGAGAGCCGCGAGAGCCGCGCGGGCCTTAGGCCTTAGTTTGAGCTAGGTAGGGCCGCGGCGGCCTATTTTAGCGGCCTTGGTCTAAAAACGAACACGTCAGGCGCCACGGTAAGCCCCACGCTTTGGGCTTATAGCGTATAATCTTTTAGGATCAAGTGGGCGACGGCCCGCAGGGAGCGGCTCTTAGCTAACGTAGTTAACGTAGCGTAGCTAACGTAAGCATTTGCTCCCGGCGGCACGGACACGCTGCTTACATATTGGAAAGCCCCCACACTAAAGGAACTGAGTTACATGACTACTCTCATTAAGACTCAAGATTTTATCGAATCGATCTACGAGGCCTTACAGTTCATCTCGTACTATCACCCTCGTGATTTCTTGGCTGCAATGAAGCATGCCTACGAGATTGAGCAGAACCCATCGGCCAAGGCTGCCATTGCCCAGATCTTGAAAAATTCCAAGATGTGCGCCATCGGCCACCGCCCATTATGCCAAGACACCGGCGCCGTCACCTGCTTTGTTAAGATCGGTATGGATGTCCGCTTTGAGGGCGACATGACGATCCAAGAGATGGTCGATGAGGGTACCCGTCGTGCTTACTGCTGTGAGACCAACCCCCTGCGTAAGTCGGTCTTGCGTGACCCAGCAGGTGCCCGTGTCAACACCAAGGACAACACTCCGGCCGTAGTCCACATCGAGATGGTCAAGGGTGATAAGGTCGAAGTTGCAATCGCAGCCAAGGGCGGCGGTTCTGAGAACAAGACCCACATGAAGATGCTCAATCCATCGGACTCGATCGTCGATTGGATTTTGCACGAGATTCCTCTGATGGGTGCTGGTTGGTGCCCTCCAGGCATCTTAGGTGTCGGCGTGGGCGGTACCCCAGAGAAGTCGGCCATCTTAGCTAAGGAAGCCTTAAACGACCCAATCGATATCCAAGATTTAATCAAGCGGGGTCCACAAAACGCCGACGAAGAGCTGCGTTTAGAGCTCTACGATAAGATCAACAAGTTAGGTATCGGTGCTCAGGGCTTAGGCGGCTTAACCACCGTGCTCGACGTTAAGGTCAAGAGCTACCCTTGCCACGCCGTCTCCAAGGCCACCACCATCATCCCTAACTGCGCCGCCACCCGCCACATCGACTTTGAGTTAGATGGCTCAGGTCCAGCTCAGTTCACCCCACCATCGCTTGATGACTACCCAGAGATCGAGTTAGGCGGCAACGACAACGTAAAACGCGTCAACCTCGACACCTTAACCAAGGAAGAAATCGCCTCTTGGAAGATGGGTGAGACCTTACTGCTCACCGGCACCATCCTGACCGGCCGTGACGCCGCCCACAAGCGCATCTGCGATCTGATCGCCAAGGGCGAGCCATTACCTGAGGGCGTCGACTTCAAGGGCAAGTTCATCTACTACGTTGGCCCGGTTCCAGCCGTGGGCGATGAGGTCGTAGGCCCTGCCGGTCCAACCACTTCGACCCGTATGGACAAGTTTGTTGAGACCATGCTCTCTGAGACTGGCCTTTATGGCATGATCGGTAAGTCCGAGCGTGGCCCAGCTGCCGTTGAGTCGATCAAGAAGCATGGCGCTGCTTACTTAATGGCGGTCGGTGGTGCTGCTTACCTAGTTTCCAAGGCCATCAAGTCGGCCCGCGTCTTAGCCTTCGAGGACTTAGGCATGGAAGCGATCTACGAGTTCAAGGTAGTTGATATGCCAGTCACCGTCGCGGTCGACAGCCAAGGCAACAACATCCACGCCGTCGGCCCACAAATCTGGAGCCAGAAGATCAAAGAGTTAGATTTCAAGTACATCTAACCAAGAGCGCTGAGACCGAGCGTCTCACCTCCCCCTAAAAAGCGGGGCGCCCCAACGGGCGCCCCGCTTTTTATGAGCCCAGCCGCGGGGCGGCCGTCGGCCTGCCGCGGCAAGGCTCATCACCGCACCCCAGCGCCGCTCGGCCCTCCGCCACAAGGTTCTCCGCCGCGAGGCTGGGGCCCACAACCGCAGCCGTTAGAAAAAGTCGAAGCCTTGATCCTTGAGGTAGGCAATGATCGCGGCAGCTGGCTTCAAGGTACCGCTTAAGTAAGCCAAAGAAGAGCGCGACCAAGTGGCATCGTGCTGATTGTACTTACGACTGCTGTAATAGCGCTGGAACTCTTGGTCGTAGGAGGCAAACTCCGCCGATGCGCCTTCCTTATCCCACGGATTACTAAACTCCTCATCCATGATGAGCCATGAACGCGGCAAGCGTGGCTTTTGCGCCTCGCGGTACTGCTCATTAGGGACGCCTAAACACAGGCCGATGAGCGGCACTACGCCCTTAGGCAATTTGAGCAGCTGCGAAACCTCACTGATCCCCGCCTTATAGCCGCCAATAAAGCAGCCGCCTAAGCCCAGACTCTCGGCAGCGGTCAAGGCGTTTTGGCACGCGGCCGAGCAATCATTTAAGCCGCCAATTAAGAAACGCAGGCCGTAAGGTGGACGCAGGCCGGTTAAGTGCTCAAGCTTGGTCACATCAAGGCAGAACATGTAGAAGGTATCGCAATTGGCGATATGCTCTTGATGGCCTGAGAGCTCGGCGATGAGCGCCAGCTTGGCCTTATCGCGGATCTTAATGGTGGTCACCCACTGCAAAAAGCAGGTGCTCGAAGTTTGGATGATGGCATCCTCAATCGCCGTGAGCTGCTCATGCTTAATCGGCTCACCGGTGAAATTGCGCAACGACTGGTGCTGCTTAATGGTACTTACTGCGTCCATGAAATCCTCCTATCCACATCCTCTTCTGCCTAGACCGGAATGTGGTACATCTGCGCGCGGGGCACTAGATGGCACTGGGCAGTATCAAGCATGATGGCATCTAAGATGGTTAGCGCCATCATAGCCTCAGCAATCGGCACCGCGCGAATACCCACGCATGGGTCATGACGGCCCTTGGTGACTAAATCCGGGATACAGTGGCCATATTGGTCGACACTTTGACCGGGGGTCATGATGGAAGAAGTCGGCTTAAAGGCCATGCGCACCACAATTTCTTGGCCCGTGGCAATGCCGCCTAAGATACCGCCGCAGTGATTGGATTTAAAGCCCGACTCATCGATCAAATCGCGCGCCTCGCTGCCAAGCTTACGCGCCAAAGCAAAGCCATCGCCAATCTCGACGCCCTTGACGGCATTGATGCTCATCATGGCATGGGCCAAGGTCGCATCCAAGCGTCCGAAAACCGGCGAGCCGGTGCCCACGGGCACTCCGTGCGCCCGCACCTCAATGATAGCGCCGCATGAATCGTGGCTGACGCGCAGATTGTCGATGTACTCGGTCAAGACCGCCTGCATGGTCTTGGAATTGTCGGCAAAGTTAAACGGGCTCTCTAAGGCTGCTGCCGGGTCGAAGCGGTCAGTGTAAATGGTGCCAATGGCAGTCACGCAGCCGCCGATCTTAACCCCATAATGCTGGGTCAACACCGCCTTGGCGATGGCACCGGCGGCCACCCGCATCGCGGTCTCGCGCGCACTAGCGCGTCCGCCCCCGCGGTAATCGCGGATACCATATTTGAGGTTATAGGTGTAATCGGCGTGGCCGGGACGATAGGAGTGCATGATCTCGCTATAGTCTTGAGAGCGCTGTGAGGTATTCTCAATGATGAGGCCAATCGGCGTGCCGGTGGTTTTGCCCTCAAATACGCCGGAGATGATGCGCACGGCATCGGCCTCATTGCGGGGGGTACCAAAGCGGGTACTGCCTGGGCGGCGCCGGTCGAGCTCGCGCTGAATCAACGCCTCGTCGATTGCAACTCCCGGCGGGCAATTGTCGATGATGCAGGCCAAAGCTGGGCCATGCGACTCACCACACGTGGTTACGGTAAAAATTTCACCAAAGGTATTGGCACCCATAACGTCCCTCACTTCAAAGGTCGCACCAAGCGGCCGCGCCCGCGGCCCCCATCCCATTTAGGATAACCATTTAGGATTAAGCAATAAGGATAACCTAGGCCCGGCTCAGTTGCTATAACTGTGCAGCCGCACCCGGCAACTGTGCCGCAACAGTGCCCCAAGTGCACCAAGGCGGCGATCGGCCCGATAACAGCAGGCCCCATGTCCCCCACCACATGGGTAAGAACATAGGGCCTCAGCTTGAAGCTTCCACCGGCGACCGACTAGCGGCGGCTAGTAAGCTACCGGCTGCCGACTACCAGCTACCAGCTACCAGCTACCGAGCTATCGGCTACTGAGCCGATTTCAGCTGCTCTTGGAAATAAGGCGCGCAGACCTCTAGTTGGTCTGCCGTCAGCAAGAAGACGCCGCTGCCGCCGCGCTTGAGCTCGATGAAGTGGAACGGCACGTTAGGATAGGTCTCAGTTAAGTTATCCTCGGTGTTGCCCACTTCGACAATCAAGACGCCATCATCGGTTAAGAAGTCACGCGCTTGTGCCAAGATGCGACGCACGCAATCTAAGCCGTCTGCACCCGAGCCCAAGGCCAGCGCTGGTTCACGCTGATACTCGATCGGCATTGCCTCTAAGTCTTCGGCGTTGACATAAGGCGGGTTAGCCACGATCAGGTCGTACTTATCCTGCGGCAAGAGGTTATCGAACAGATCGCTCTTAATGGGGGTGACCACCTGCTCCAAATCATAGTTTTGGATATTCATGGTGGCGATGTCTAAGGCGTCATCGCTGATATCGACCGCGTCGACCTCGCACTCGCCCTCAAATTGCAGCGCAATGGCGATCGCGATGCAGCCTGAACCGGTGCACATATCCAAGACGCGCTCGGGGCGACGCGTCAGATATGGGCGGAACTCGTTTTCGATCAGCTCAGCAATCGGCGAGCGCGGAATGATCACGCGGCGATCGACGTAGAACTGGTGCCCGGCAAAGAAGGCGCGGTGAGTTAAGTATGGGGTCGGGATGCGATAAGTAGTGCGCGCAATCGCCATCTTGGCAATGAGGGCACGCTCACGGCGGGTTAAGCGCGAGTTTAAGGTCGAGTCATCGCAAGGTGGCTGCAAGCACATCACTGCCTGCACCATCTCCAAGGCCTCATCCCAGTAATTGGTGGTGCCATGGCCGACGTACACCGAGCCCTGCGAGAAAATAGTAACCAAATAGCGCACCACATCTTGCACGGTGACCAGCTCATCACAGATGGTGGCGTAAATTTCCTCGTCGCTGGGGCAGACATTGAGCTCATCATCAATTGCGGCAATCGCGCGCTCAATCGCCTCATCAGTGATTTCGGCGTCGGCGCGCTCTGCGCTTAACGCCTCAGGCAAGGAAGAAGTAGCAGGAGCGGCATGTGTCCGCTCGGTTACAGCGTAAGGTTCGGTCATGACTCAATCAAACAGCAAAAATAACCAAGGTAAGATCCGCCCACAGGCTTGAATCCTTACCCACGTCTTAAGTGGGGCAATTTTAGCAAAGTTAAGCCGCGCCGCCTAATCGCAGCCTGCGCTCATCATCTGCTCTGCATATGCTCAACCAGCACCCAACCCCCCAGAACCTCCAGCCTCCCAGAAATGGCAAAGCCCTGAACTCAGTCAGGGCTTTGAAACCAAAGACACATGCAAAGACACATGATCGCGGCTAACACCGCGCCACCGAGGAATGCTCAACTGGAATCGTGCTTACTCCTCAATTGCACTAACTCCAGCGTCCTCACCCGCTCTTGGGTTAACGGTGGAAGTAGCTCAAACAAACACAGGGTGCCATGACTCCAGTGCCGCCGCTACCAACAAGTCAGCGCGCAATGCAGCGCAGCTTGATCACTCGTAGCGTACGTCACGGCGGCGTGCCGACAGGAAACCGGCAATAATCTTATTGACCTCCTTGCCAACCTTGCGCTGCCGCTCATTGGAGTTCTGATCGATGATGACCTTGCCGCCATCGAACTTAAAGGTGCCTTGCTCGGCAATCTCGAAGGTACCCTTAAAGAACGATGCAACGTGCTTGGCAATCATCAAAGGGGAATATTTGACGAAAGTACGCATAGCGCGAAATGACTCCTAAGTGTGTCTTGTTTGTTACAAGGTAATCTTACCCCTTATTTGTTAGGTTTGCATTAAATCGGGGCAAGATTGAGTGTTATTTTCACCTTTAAGGAGCACTTTTTGTGCAAATTTGCGACCTAGCCCAAACTATTGGCATCATGTACAATGCTGCGACCAAGTTACAGCTAACATACCAGTATCAAAAATCAAATTTCAGAAAAGTACAGGCTTTGCACACAATTACGCGCTCAGCTCAAAAACGCACCAAGCTCAATAAATATGGCACTTACGCCATCACCAGCACCCCACCAAATCAAACTGCACAAAATTATCACAATGTCAACCATTGTCCCACCACCATGCGGTATTAAACCGCCCCTACGCCCCACCTTACGACACCACGATAAGCGCCAACTCGTAACAAGTAGCCCCATGCCTCGTCCCAATCATCTCGCCGCCGCCCCAAAACAGCAGATCGTAATTAGCATTGAGCGCGCGGTTAGCACCGCTCCGGCCTGCCCCGCACTACGCCGAACCAGCAGTACCAGCAATACTCATCTGATGAAGCTACGCTCCTCTGGGCACCGCACAGCGCCGCGCGCTCGCCCCTACTTCCCCCGACTTGCCTCGATGCCCTCACTCCCAAGCACAGCGATAAGTCGGAACGGCTAGGCTGACCGAGATGAAGCATAGGCCCGCTCGTAGCAGCGCTGCCAAGATTAGCCCGACTTAGCCCCACGGCAGCTCTGCGCAATACAACGAACTTACCATCGAAGGCCCTACGACAATCACGCAGCTAATACCGAGGAGCGACGATAGGTGGCGCCATCCGACAGATGGCGCCATACGACGGGCAGCGTTAGGAACCTCGGGCACTAGGTCCCAACGGCGCGAAATTGCGCAGCAAATTGCGCAGCAAGGAGCTCGGCGAAGTAGCTCAGACTGGAGCAAGCTTGTTGCGGCTTAGCTTGGCGGGCGCGGCACTAGAGCGCAGGGGCTTCATGAAAATTTGTAACATTTACGCGTCGTTGGCGCAATCTTGCGCCAACGAGCATGGCGCCTGTAAACGTTTACTTTGCGTTTCTTGCCATAACAAGCTCAAGGCACGAGCAAAAAACACAAGCTAATCCTGCGCAAAAACCTAGCGCTAATCAGGGTCAAGCCGTGCCCCAATTGGGGCTCATAACGTGCACTGTGCATTATGTGCTTTTGCCTTATTGCAGCAAAATTCCTGCAAAGTGACAGCAAGCAAGCCAGCACTTTAGGCGCAGTTAGCGGGCTGAGGGCCGCCGTGAGCAAGCGCTAATTCTGCCACCTCCAATTGTGCGTTTGTGCACAGTTTAGCGCTTGTCCTTTTGCCTTGATTGGGACTCTAAGGGATAATCACAGCGCAATCTGTGACTAGCGGTCGCAAGTGCTGCCACGGGAGGAGACCATGGTAGTACTTAAGCTAGAGGCAGAAGGCAAGGTCAAGGCTGACATTCTTACTTGAACTTACTTGAAATCCTTTCTGACGGCTAGGTGGATCTTGATTTAAGGGTTACGGCGCCGCCGGAGAGGCCGGTTTGATGGTGCAAATGTGACATATTTTCACGATCAAACGGGAAGAGCGCTTTACAACAAAGTCTCACCCAGAGCTTAGGTAGTGCCAAAGCTTAGCTTGAGAGCCATGCTCACAAGCTTTAGGACGCAGTACTTAAGCTTTTTGCGGTTGAGATCTTTGCTCGGGAAGTAAGAGCTGCGGTGTGGTGCCGTGGAAACGTGCTCAGGGGAAGCCCAGTTACAACAGTGTGCTGGTTTAAAACAGTGCGCTGGTAGTACGGAGTACTTGCATTAAGACTGGGACTAACACTGGTGGTACGCAGGTTGGGCCTTAAAGTTAGTCAACTTTCACAGTTGGGGTTACGTCGTTATGATGAAATATCTCCAGCGACTTGGTAAGTCCTTAATGCTGCCAGTCGCATGCTTGCCAGTGGCAGGTATTCTCATGGGTTTAGGTTACCTGCTCGCACCAACCACGATGCAGGGCGGTGAAGCCGAGCAAACCTTCGCCTTAGTGCTTGGTACCTTCTTCGTCCAAGCCGGTGGTGCCATTATTAACAACATGTCGGTGCTCTTTGCCATCGGTGTTGCCGTTGGTATGGCCAAGGAGCAAGAGGGTACCCCTGCTTTAGCTGGTATCGTTGCTTGGTTCGTCGTCCAAACCCTGTTAGGCCCAGGCTTCGTGGGCGTCTTAACCGGTGGTGATGTCGATCCTTCCTATGGCAAGATCAACAACCAGTTCATCGGTATCCTGTGCGGTATTGTTGGTGCTACCTGCTACAACCGCTTCAGCGGCACTAAGCTCCCTGACTTCTTAGCCTTCTTCTCGGGCAAGCGTTCGGTTGCCATTGTTACTGCCGTAGTCGCCATCATCTTATCGGCGATCTTATACTTCGTCTGGCCTCTGGTTTACAACGCCTTAGTCTCAGTCGGTGAGTCGATCCTCTCCATTGGCGCAGTCGGTGCCGGTATCTACGCTTTCTTAAACCGTCTGTTAATCCCGATTGGCATGCACCACGCCTTAAACGCCGTCTTCTGGTTCGACGTTGCGGGCATTTCTGACTTAACCAAGTTCTGGTCAGGTCAAGGCGAGTATGGTGTCACCGGTCAGTACATGGTGGGCTTCTTCCCAGTCATGATGTTCTGCGTCCCAGCTATCGCCTTAGCTATGTACCAGTGCGCCAAGCCAAGCCGCCGCAAGGCTGTCTTAGGTCTCTTTGCCTCGGCTGCCTTCTGCTCGTTCTTTACCGGCGTTACCGAGCCACTTGAGTTCTCCTTCATGTTCTTGGCTCCAGGCCTCTACGTCTTATACGCCGCTATGTGTGGTATTACCGCTGCCATCACGGTAATGCTGCCAATTCGCGCTGGCTTCTCGTTCTCGGCTGGTTTCCTCGACTTATTCTTCTCCTCCCAGACCCCATTGGCACAAAACCCATGGATGGTCTGTGTTGTCGGTATCATCGCGGCTGTAGTCTTCTACACTGTCTTCCGTATCGTCATCGTTAAGTTCGATCTCAAGACCCCAGGTCGTGAGGATGAGGAAGCTGCTCCTAAGACCACTTTAAAGGGTGACGCTGCTTTTGTTGCTTATGCTGAGAAGGTCTTAGAGGGCTTAGGTGGTAAGGACAACATCGCCGTCTGCGATAACTGCATTACCCGCATTCGTTGCGAGATTAAGGATCGCTCCAAGGTCAACGACGATATCATCAAGTCCGCTGGTGCTCGTGGCGTCTTGCACCCATCTGACACCTCGGTTCAAATCATCGTTGGTACCCAAGTCCAGTTCGTAGTCGACGAGTTAAAGAAGATGCTCTAACCCAGCACGCTCACTCGTAACGTGAACTCAAGCGGAGGCATCTGGGCGCAAGCTCAGGTGCCTTCGTCGTTTTGGACGCAATTGTTGTGGGTTGCCTCAAGGCGGCACCAGAGCGCACGCTCCCAGCGCGCAGCGACGCGGCCACACGCAGCCCAGCAAGTAGCTCAATGAAGGGAAGGCAAGGCAAGGCAAGGCAAGTGCAGCGCCAGGACGCCGCTACCACGTGCTGCGTCATCGCACCCGCCCCTTGGCCTTGCCCCTATTACCACTGCGCTTGCCTGCTCTGCTCGCTCCGCCACTGCGACCAGTACCTTGTAGTCCATGCCCCGCTATGTTCACTCATTTTTTGGCACGTCCCTTGGAGGGCTCAAGCTAAGCTCGTTTAGTGTCAGAAATTGACCTCAAGTTTGGCTCCCAAGTTGGGGCAAGAACGGTACTGGGCAGCGCCGTCGTACCGGGCGAACGCTTTGTTGCGAAAAATCAAACAAATGGCATCAGAATGCCTTGCAGCGGCCCCGGTGCAATGTTAAATTTTCATAAGAAATTAAGAGACTGTTGGTCTGAGCAGTGCAATGATTTAGCAGAGCCGCTGCTTGAGCCTTGAGTTAGCCCATCGCTTATTTCTAGCACGCTCTTGCGGGGAGGCAGGAGCCGCCGTTCTGGGAATGAGCCGCAGCATAGGAGGAAAGCGACATGCAATGTCCAACTTATATCTCCCGCAAGAAAGATATGCTCTTCCAGAACCTCAATGCGCTCAAAACCGTGGAACACGTGATCGCCGAAGTCGATGAGGGCCTAGGCAACCAATCCCGTACTATCCGCGAATCTTCGATGCCTGAGGTGTTAGCCACCGCTTTGGGCTTTGGCTCTGGTAGTGCCATTTCCTTTGCTGCGCTGTACTTAAGCGGTACCGTGGTCGGCGTGAGCGCTGCCGGTGTCGCCAGCGGTCTAAGTGCCGCCGGGGCCTTGGTCGGAGGTAGCGCGACCACTGGTATCTTTGTGTTAGCCGCCCCGATTGCGATCTTAGGCTTTTTAGGTCTGCGCTTTGCGATGAAGCGGCGCGCTGATCGCCTCAAGCACGCCAAAATCTTCTGCTACAAGCGCGCCTTGGCACACTTAGCCTCCATCAAGAACGCCCTGCAAATTGAAAGTAATAGTGCCACCACCGAGCGTATCGAGTACCTCAAAGCCCTCTCAATCACCTTGCAGGCGGCGATCAAGGACTTAAAGCACGATCTAGGCTTAATCTAGCAAGCTAAATTGGCATAATTTAGCCATCGACCTAATTTAGCCGCGCAGCGGCTGCAAGAAATAAGGCGCCACAAGGTAATCCTGGGCGCCTTATTACATAGTTAACCAGTGTGAGCTGCTGCAAGCGAGCTGGCAGGCAGCTACCGCGCTAGACGGCGCTAACCTGCGCTGATTATGCTTGCGCGGAGTTAGGCTGGGCGTAGATTGGCTTGAGCACGTGCTCCGTGAAGTGATGATCGGTTTCGATAATGGCGCTAATGGTGCCAGGCTCCAGCACAAACTCACTAAAGCCCCACGACAAGCCCACGCCAAAGCTAGCGTTAAAGATGCGTGCAGGTTTGTCCAAGTCATGCAACTGATGGCAAATCGTGGTCAGCGCGCTGCATGCCGCAGTATTGCCATACTGATCGAAGCTGATGGGCACTTTGTCTGGGTCAAGCTCTAAGCGCGTAATCATCGCATCGATGATCTGGCGGTTAGCTTGATGGAAGACGTAGTAATCAAAGTCCTGAAGGTGGGCGCCATAATGCTCCTTAATGCACTCGACGACCTTGCTGGTGGAAAACTCATGGATCGCCATGCCGTTCATGTGCGATAAAACGCGCCCATATTTCAGCACTAGTATTAAGAGAAATCCCAGAGAGAGGGCCAGCGCTGCCCCCTACACGCAGCGCCCAAGCTGCGTCCTCCCCACCTCGGAGTCAATAAGCGTCAATAGTTGGGCAATCCACACACCATTAGTGCCACACCGGTGTTCTGCTTAGATTCAATGCTGTGCTGAAGGCGCACGTGCGCGCGTGATAGACACTTGCGCCCGACGCGCACTGTGAGGTGTGGTGAGATGGGACGGGACGGGATGAGGTGGAATGCTGGTTGCGGGCTTAGTGTGCGTGGCCGTGATGGCTTAACACCATCGCCAGAGACGCACCTAGCGCTAAGTAGGCCAAGCGCCGCAGCATCAGGGACTTGCGATCCGTTTTGTTGACCCGCGGCAAGATGTCAGACAAAGCGACATAGAGGAAGCTGCCCCCTGCGATACCCAGTGCAAACGGCAGAATGTGCGCCGCGCGATCTAAGATCTGATAAAAGACCAAGCCGCCGGTGAGCGAGCCTAAGGCGGCCACCGCATTGACAATAAAGCCCTGCCCCCGACTCATGCCAAAGTTGAGCATGAGCACGTAATTGCTCAGCTGCTGCGGCAGCTCGTGTGCCACAATCGCGGTGGTCACCGCCACCCCGATGTTGGAATCAACCATAAAGGACGAGGCGATGACAATGCCATCACACAGCGAGTGAAAGAGACTTCCGGCTAAAATCGGGGCGCCCCCATTGGTCAGACCTTGCAGCAGCGAACCGCCCTGCTTAGCGCGCGTCGTCGCGCGATCAATATCATCACTCTTAAGATTGAAGTGATGGGAATGCCCCAGATGATGCAAGGTCGAGCGCGTATCAAGTGGCCCTTGAGGCGCATCAGGCGCAGGTTGGTGCTTACTTGAGCCGCCCTGCCGATACTCCTCAAAGGTCGCCACCAACTCAACCATGGGCTCAACGGTGGGTGCAACGGTGGATTCAACCGTGGCCCCATCCGAAGCCTTGACCGTGGTAGCGCTAGTGGCAGCGACTGATGACGCAACCTGATCTGGGCCGAGGTGGGCCGCACCTGAGCCGGTGATAGTCAGGCTGCGTGCAATCTTGGTGATGGGGGCGGCAGCCTTTTGTGCAGCGGCACGGCTCTTGGCCGCCTTAGAGGCGCGGCAGACGGGACAAGTGTCAGCGTGGTGGTGGCTGTTAAAGAGCATCTCCAATGCAATCAAGACCATGATGGTGCCCCAGATGGTCAAGCCAATATCGTGGATATCGGAGCTGTGCTCAATGGCCTCAGGTAACAGATGAGTCAGCGCTAAGGTTAACAGCAAGCCGGTTGCGACCAAGCTTAAGGCTTGCCCCATGCGACTTAAAATCTGCGCCTTGATCAGCACAATCACCAAGAAGGATGCACTTGCAGGCACCAAAGTCGCCAGCACAATCGACAACAGCATTAGCTCTCCTCAGGCCCCATGCGCCCGTAAACCTATCCCCACACACTTCACGACTAAGTTCGCCCCTCAGTTACCTATAGGCAACTGGGGCTCCAAAATACCCCAAGCGGCCACAAATTACAACCATGCCCCCGTCAGGCTGAGCAGTTATGGCTTATGTCGGCGGACGAGAAGAAGTTTGAGCTAGCGAGGCCACACGCACGTTGTGCGGCGGGACGCCGCATGGGGCGCAAGTTAAATTTGCTATAATGGGCCATCGACTTAGAACTTTTTTCCTAGAGGTCGTTATGCTGAAGTTTTGGCTTTATATCATTGTTCTGGTTCTGTTATGTGTCTTGGGCTTGACCATTGGTTCAGCCAACGAAAGCATCGTCACCTTTGACTTCCTCTTTGTCAAAGCCGATCTCTCCCTTGCCATGGTCATGGTCGTGGGCTTAGTGATTGGTATCTTAGTGGGCCTTTATATCTCGCTGTGGTTTAGCCTCAAGATGTGGACCCGTGCCTGCGGCGCTAAGTCCGAGGCGAAGCGCGCCAAGAAAGAGGCGCAAAAAGCACTTGAGAGCAACAAGACTCAAGCGGCCTAAACTCGTTTGCTGCCACTAAATGCTGCAAACTTGTTATAACGCGCCCCGGCGCACTTGCCCCAGCTCGCTTCAGATTAGCTCTATACTGCTTTGAGCTTGTAGGTAGCATGATGCTGGGGCGTGTTGTATTTACACTGACGGTTAGCCTCGGCGCTGGGTCTGAGCATGTTTGAGTTACTCTTTTTACTCCTGCCAATTGCCGCAGCCTATGGCTACTACATGGGACGTAACTCCTATAAGGACAAGCGTGCCAGCAAAAAGACCGAGCAAACCAACAACTACCTCAAGGGCGTCGACTTCTTTATCAACAATGAGCGCGACCAAGCAGTCGATAAGTTCATTGCCTACCTCAACGAAGAAAACCCCACCTTTGAGTCCTCACTGGCCCTAGGCAACCTGTTTCGCTCGCGCGGCGAGGTCGACCGCGCCATTTCGCTGCACACCTCCCTTGCAAACAACGAAGACGTCGAGCCCTTTGAAAATGAGCTTGCGCAGCTGGAGCTAGCCTGCGACTTTATGAGCGCTGGACTGCTCGATCGCGCCGAGTCCATCTTGCAGGACATGGTGCAGATTCCCCGCCAGCGCAAAAGCGCCGTGTCCTTGTTAGTCAAGCTCTATGAGCAAGAGCGCGACTTTGATAAGGCCATTGCTATTGGCAAAGAACATCAAGACGTCCTCTCCCCTAGCTCGCTCAATCGCATCTGCAACTACTACTGTGAACTGGCGCACAACGCCCTCTTATCCGGCAAGTTCAAAGAAACCGCTGAGCTCATTGCCGCAGCTCATGACTTGGTGCCCCGTTCGATTCGCCCGCCCCTGCTTAAAGCTGAGCTCTTGCTCAAAGAGCAAGCAACTGGCACCAACCCGGATAGGGCGCGGCGCGCGCAAGTCCTCTCCTTGATCAACCAAATTGCCACGGCCGACCCTGCTACCGGCCCCCTATTATTAGCGCTCTTGCGCCAAGCCTTTACCCCCAATCTTGAGACCAGCAGCGCCCTGCCCTCCCTGAGCACCTTAAATGACAGCACCAAGCGGCAGCTGCCGCAAGATCCGGCCTATAAGCAAGCGCTCAGTGAACTCGCGCAGCAAACCGGCAGCGCCGCGGTCATCGTGGAATTGGCGCGCTACCTCGCCCAATACGAAAGCCACGCCGATGCTGAGCTATTGCTGTTAAACGCGATCAAAGAGCGTCCCAACATCAAGCTCTACTCGGCCTATATGGGCCTGCGCTCCCAAGCCCAAGGACAAGAGCGCGAAAGCGAGAGCATCATGCAGCTCAAAAGCCTGATCGACGCCCAAATTGCCCGGCACAGCGTCTACAGCTGCAGCCGCTGCGGCTTTGAGTCCTCGATGATGTTCTGGCAGTGCCCATCGTGCCGCCGCTGGGATACGATGCGCCCCAAGCGCGCCATCGATGGCGATTAGCCGACGCGATACCGACGCGTCTCAGACGCGCAGACGCCGCTACGGAGGCGCGCCTCAGGTGCCGCCGTCACTCAGGCGACACGGCGTGCGCGGCGCTGAGTGTGATATAGTGAAACCAAATTGGTGCAGTCTGGTTGTTTTGTGAGGAATCATCCTATGTTTGACCCAAAGGTCATTATTGCCCTTGATTACGACAATGATGCGGCGGCGTTAGACTTTGTCTCGCGCATAGATCCGAGCACTTGTAACCTAAAGGTCGGCAAGGAGCTCTTTACCATCGCAGGACCCAAGCTCGTCTCCAAATTGGTGGACTTAAACTTCCGCGTCTTCTTAGATCTCAAGTTCCACGACATCCCTAATACCACCGCCCAAGCGGTCAAGGCGGCCGCAAGCTTAGGCGTCTGGATGGTCAACGTTCACGCCTCCGGTGGACGCGTCATGATGGAAAAGGTTGCCAATGAGTTAGAGAAGCTGCCTTCTAACGTGCAGCGCCCCATCGTCATCGGCGTTACCGTCCTAACCTCGATGGATCAATCCCAGTTAAACGACATTGGCATTACTTGCAGCCCCCAAGAGCAAGTGCTGCGCTTAGCGCGCCTTACCAAGGAGTCAGGCTTAGATGGCGTCGTTTCCTCGGCGCAAGAAGTAGCCCTGCTCAAAAAGGAAATCGGCGCGGACTTTATCACCGTCACCCCCGGCATTCGCCCCGCAGGTAGTGCCTTAGGCGACCAAAAGCGCGTCATGACCCCGGTTGATGCCATTGCCGCCGGTTCTGACTACTTGGTCATTGGCCGCCCGATCACGCAGGCCTCAGACCCAAGCGCGGTCTTAAAGTCGATCAACCACGATATCTACCAATTTATGGCTCAGCGCTCCGGCGTCAACGCCTAACCAATACACACGTTTATGGCAGGCTGATTCCGCAGGAACCAGCCTGTTTTGTTTGTAGCAAGCCCCGCTTGTTGATGCTACTGTGCCATTGGGGCAGAGCTTACGCGGTAATGGAGCTGTGCCCCACAGCGTGCTTTATGCCCGCCCCCACGGGCGCGTAGCCGCGTCCAAAATGGGGCAAAATGGCATGTATATGCGAAAAATCGTGAGCATGGTCATGAAGCCAACATGTGCCCCCTAGATAAGCCGCCCCCCTTTGGTATTATGGCAATCACCAGATCAGCCCCCGGGGTTACCCCATGGTACTACTGGTAGGAATTGAAACTTTTGGGTGGCACTTAAGTCAAAGCGGCGCGTGCAAGTTAGAGCCGACTAGGTTAGAGCCGACTAGGCCGACCAGTTAGAGTCGAAATGACCACGTGAAGTGCCGATGACTTGAGAGCAAACGGATGCTTGTGCAGCATTGTTACTTTCTGTGTTCCCGGTAACTGTTACTGTAACAGCTGGTAACAGCAGCGCCGGGGTACAAAGCAACTTCTTGGTTGGCTCAACACGAGCAGGGACGGAGTCATTATGAGAGTAATCATCATGCGTCATGGTGAGGCGATGTTTGAAGGCCCCGAGCGGGTTTTAACGTCGCGCGGCCGTGAAGAGATCAAGATGACGACCTTGAAGCTCTTAAGCTCCAGTAACATCACTCGAATTTTCTGCTCACCCAAAAAGCGGGCGGTGCAAACGGCTCAAGTCGTCTCCTCGCTCTTGCGCGGCAAGGTACCGGAGATCGAAATCCTCCCTGAGCTTGCTCCCATGGGCAACGCCTCCTACGTCTACGACTACGTCAATGCCGTCGCCCACGACTCTGATACCATCCTGCTCATCTCCCACATCCCGCAAGTACTCAGTTTAGCTGACGTCTTCACGGCAGTTGATTGCGACGTGCCCCGTTTTGTCACCGGCGGCGCCCTCATCTTGCAGCAATTAGACAGTAGTGCCAGCTACCCGCGCTTTGTCGCCGAATCATTCTTCACGCCCAGTAGTGAGTTAATCCTACCTCAGACCAAGCGCAGCGCTGTAGCAACGGCCCCGGTTGCCACCCCGGCACCCGCCCCAGTGCCGACTCCTGCAACCAATTGGAGCCATGGGCTGCCTAGCTCGCTGATGGGCACGGCCTCATCCTTTATCGGGGCTGACCACAGCACCTTTGCTGGGGCTAACGCTTGACCGATACGCCATAACGCATTCTGCCATCTTGCGCGCCAGATCTGGTGCAATAGTGCAACTAGGGCCATTTTGCTTTTAACCCACACCTTGTAAGCGCTATCATGTGCACGCTTGCCCCGGCGGCTCACTATATTAATTAAAGGAGCGCGCGGCGGCTTTGTCATGTTGTCACCCTCGGAGGAAACAAAGCGTTCCATGCTTGCGTTGCCCTTTGCCCCTACTACCACTCACGTCCACTCTCACCCTACCGTCTTTAAGCTCGGCGCCCCCGCAGCGCTCTTAGCTACCAGCCTGTGGGCCACCAGCCTGTGGGCCCTGAGCGCCCCGAGCGCTTACAGTGCGCGCGTCTATGACCAAAATGGCGTCAGTATCGATCTCTATGGCAAGGTGCAGGCGGCTTACGTCGATGAGTACACCTACGAGGATCTGTCGGGCTCAAGCTCGCCTGAGGACAGTCTCTATAGCTCAATGCGCTTGGGCCTTGGTCTACGCAGCCCGATCACAACCGGCCTAGACGGCATTGCGCTCGCCGAATGGGACACCAGCCGCAAGGCCAATAGCAATGGCGATAACGAAGGCACCCTCGACCATACCCGCTATATGTTTGTCGGCCTTGATGCCTATCAATACGGCACCTTAATCGCAGGCCGTGGCGACGGCGCTTACTACACCGTGGTCGGGGCCACCGATATCTTCAATATCATGGAGAGCAAGGCCAGCGACTACTTCTTGGTCGGTGAGCAGCGCCCAGCGCAAATCATGTACGCACTGCACGGCATGTCGTGGGACTTAAAGCTCTCCTATCAATTTGACAGTGCGCACGCCGGTGACGGCTATATGCCGGTCGACGTCCACCAAGCCTATGGCGCTGCCGTCTCAACCAAGTTTGGCGAAAACATCACCTTTGCCTACGGCCTTGATTACACCAAATTTGACTTTGATGGCTCCAATGATGATATCGCCCGCGCCGAGAGTTTCTTTGTCCCAAGCTTCATCGTCGATGGTTACACCCCCGCGCAGGCCCAAGCCAAGGCGCGTAATGAGCATGTCGGCGCCAAGGTCGACTATGGTGTCGCTTTAAGCTATGGCGTTATGGGCCAGGGCTTGTATGCAGCCTTGGTGGTGGGCGCAACCAAATACGATTACATCAGCCATCACCTCTATACCGTGGATACGGCCGTAAGCTACACCACGAGCGACTTCTTAGCCGGACTTACCGTGAGCGCCGGGTATGGCCTCAAGAGCTATGATGAGGAGCTGCTCATCTCCGATTTGACCTTAGGCATCAGCTACAGCTTCAATGCCGCGTTCAAGCTCTTTGCCGAAGCCCAATTTGACCTTGATGGCAACGCCGCCTATTTCTACGGTCAGGAAATGGTGCGAGAGCTCAAATACAACGAAGACAAGTTCGCCCTCGGGGCTGAATTTAACTTCTAGTTGGGCTATCATGAGCGTAATTGTGAGTACGGGCACGGCGCAAAGGGAACTGGCCCCCTAAGTGCCAGTCCAATGGTGCACCATAATCATTTTGTTTATTGAGTTAGAGATCTAAACCATGTCTAAACTTGGAGCCTTAATCAAAGTTTCAGCCCTAGCTGCTGCGGTTGCTCTTAGCGCCCATGCCACTGCTGCCACCTTCAAGGTACCGATCAACTACACGGTTGAAGTAGTAGACGGCAAGACCTCCGATTTTGGCTACAACCGCTTCAATCGCACCATTGAATTGACCCCAGGCCGTCACCAGCTGGTGTTGTTATTTGAAGGCGTCTTCGGTCAAGCCCGTGACAGCCGCATTTATCAGGCCGCCAATCCTATCGTGATTGAAATCCCGAACATGCCGGCTGATGCTAGCTACACCTTCAATTACGACACGCCAGAAGACGAGCGTCAGGCTGAGATCTACTCGCGCTCCCAAAAGATTGAGCTCATCAACGCCAACACCAAGGCTCCATTAAACGCCAACGAGGCCAGCTACTACCTGTTAACCTCTGACTCAGGCTTTGCCTTATTACGCGATTACCGCGAGGACTTAGCCTCAGTGGGCCGCCTCTATGCCCCAGCTGAGGTCCGCGCTCAAATGGAAGAGGAGCGCCATGCCGTCACCGCCCAAGGCGTACCAACGGTTAAGGCCCGTTCCACCAGTGGCTTTGTCAGCGCCGCCCCCGTACCAGTTCAGCAGCCAACTGGCATGTCTGAGACGGTCACCACCGCTGCCGCCCAAAACGCAGCTGCGGCCCAAGCCGTCGCCCAAGGCGCCCCAGCTCAGGTTCAGACCATTTCCTCCCAGGCTAACGCTGCCGTTTACAACCAGATGGTTCAGCTCTATGAGCAAGCTGACGACTCGACCAAGCTCCAGATCGTCAAGTACATCATGAGCCACTAAGAGCCCGCGCAGCAAACAACGCACGCTGCTCTTCCAGCCCGTCGCGGGTCAGCCCGCGGCGGGCTGGTTCGTCTCTGGCTCCTGCTCAGCTAGCCATGCAGTTCATCGTAAATCTTGGTCGCAAGCTGCGCGCTGATGCCTGGCACCTTTTGCAATTCATCGACGCTCGCGCGCGTCACCTCTTGCATCCCACCTAAGTGCTTAAGCAGCGCTTGACGCCGCTTCGGACCCACCCCAGCAATTGACTCAAGGCGCGAGGTACGCCGCGCCTTAGCGCGGCGCGCCCGATGGCCGGTGATAGCAAAGCGGTGCGCCTCATCGCGGATATGCAGCACCAGCTGCAAGGCAGGACTACCCAACCCCAGCTTAATGCGCTCATGGCTAAAGCCCACAATCAAGGTCTCAAGACCTTCCTTGCGCCCCTCACCTTTCGCTACCGCCACAATTAATGGCATAGGGTGCGATGCCCCGGCAAAGGCTGAGCTAAGCACTTCCTCTGCTTGCTTGAGCTGTCCCGGGCCACCGTCAATAAAGATGAGATCAGGCATTTCCCCGGCGTCGGGATCTTTAAAGCGGCGCGTCAGCACCTGATGCATCGCCGCAAAGTCATCACCGGGAGTAATACCGTCAATGTTGTAACGGCGATAGCGCGCGCTATCAGGCCCTTCGCGATTGAAGACCACACACGAGGCTACCGTCAGCTCACCCATGGTGTGCGAAATGTCATAGCACTCCATGCGCTCAATATCGCTCACACCCAAGAGCTGCTCTAAGGCCACCATACGCTGATGCGCGGTCGCCGTCGAGCTCAAGTGCGACTGCAACGCCACCTGTGCATTGGTCTGGGCCAAGCGCAAAAATTTATGCTTAGCCCCGCGCGCGCCCTTAGCAAAGCGCACC
Organism: Candidatus Anaerobiospirillum stercoravium; assembly: GCA_019113025.1. Classification (GTDB taxonomy): domain Bacteria; phylum Pseudomonadota; class Gammaproteobacteria; order Enterobacterales; family Succinivibrionaceae; genus Anaerobiospirillum; species Anaerobiospirillum stercoravium. Next base: position 25,807 of record DXIF01000243.1, read on the forward strand.
ACCTTGCCAAACTGCTGCTGCAAGGTCTCCTGCAACAACATCACCTCGCGCCCCACGCAGCTCCCAGTGGAGCCCGCTCCTACCGCCTCAGCACCAGCACTAGCACTAGCACTAGCACTAGCACTAGTCTCAGCGCTCTCCGCTTCCGCAGCGCCTGCCTCAGAGCCAGTATCGTTGCCCAGCGGCAAATCGCCCAGCTCCTCGTCCGGCCCAGAGTCCGAAGTCGCATCGGACGACTCAGCCCAGTCATTTTCCGGCGCGTCGAGCGCCTCCCCGTCCCCACTTACCGCGGCGCCCGCAGCGCTGGACGTTACATCAGGTTGACCTTTGATTTCTGAGACCAAGGCATGAGCGCGGCTAATCTTGCGCTCAAGCCCGCCCTCAGTTGGAACATCAATTGGAATCTCAATTGAGTTTGCCGCCGCCGCAGCGGACGCGTGCGCATCCGCGCTGAGCTCGGACCCTACTTCCGCGCTTGCCGCGTCACTTTCAGTGGTAGCCTGCGCTCCAGTTGCGTCAAAGTCGACCACGACCTCATCGGGGATGAGGTTGGAGTGGGCTTCGTTGAGGTAGAACTGGGTCAAAAAGGACAGCAAGATTTCGCGCGGCGCCGCACCGTAATTGTTGCCGGGGAAAAAGGAGCGGGTACCAAAGATGCGTCCATTGCGGATAAAGAGCACATGGACGCAGCTTTGCCCCTCGGCCCGCGCAAAGCCAATGACATCGACCGGGTAACTTAAGCTGGAGACAATGGAGTTACTTTCCTGGATCCGTCGTAATGACGTCATTTGGTCGCGCAGCTGCGCCGCTTGCTCAAACTCCATCTTGGCCGCATGCTCTTCCATCTTGGCCACCATGGTGGTAAAGAGCTCTTGGTTATGGCCTTGTAAAAAGAGCTTGAGTAACTCCACTTGCTCGTGGTAATTGGCCTGTTGCTCGGGGCTCATGGGAACGCACGGCGCTAAGCACTTGCCCATTTGTGCCATGAGGCAAGGCCGGGAGCGATGCGCAAAGACATTATCTAGGCACTGGCGAATCGGGAAGATGCGCTGGAGCAGCCGCAGGCTATCCTTAACCGCGGAGGAATCCGGAAAGGGTCCATAGAACTCACCGGCCTTATTGCGCGCCCCGCGGTGAAAGTACACGCCCGGAAACTCATGATTAGTCGACAAGTACAAGTAAGGGTAGGACTTATCGTCGCGCAGTAAGATGTTGTAGTGCGGCTGATACTTCTTGATGAGCTCGTTTTCCAAGATCAGCGCCTCGCTCTCAGAAAACGTCACGGTAAACTCAATATGGGCGATATGCGCCACCAAAAGGCGCGTCTTGAGCTCATGGCCCTGCTTTAAGAAATAAGAGCTCAAGCGCCGCTTCAAATCCTTAGCCTTACCCACGTAAATCACGACCTGACGGTCGTTATACATACGATAGCACCCCGGGCGATTGGGCACCGTCTTCAAAAAGGCCTTGGCATCAAATACCGGCTCCGCCGCGGCTTGCGCATTGGCTTCTGCACCAAGCGCCTTCACACCGCGCGCCGCGTCGACCGCCTCAGCGCTAACCGCCGAGTTAACCTCCGCCGAATTAACCGCCGCGCCGGGCTGCGCATCTGATTGCACCGCAGGTGGCGCAACCGGAGGGGCCTTTGGTGGCGTGATGGCGTGCTCGTCCTCAGGCGCAAAGATCAGCTCGTCTTCAGGCTCTGCCTGGAGCCAACGTGCATGGCGCGTTTCAGCAGCGTGGTCACGCACGAGCGCTGAGGCGGTATTTGCGCTAGGACTAGGCTTACAATCAGGATTTGTGGCAGAAGACATAGAGCTCACCTTGGAACGCAACACACAGACCAGCTCATTATACGGGCCCAGCGCGTAACAAGGGGCATGGTTTTAGCTTGCACGCGAAGAGTAAATCATTAGTAAACATGTTTGCTATGCGCTAGAAGCAATATTTTGGTAAGCGCTAGAAGCAAGGAGTATTTAATGGCGGCGGTAAAGATCTCAGAACAGCAACGTGCTGATTTCATGAACATATTCAATGCAGATACCATTAAGTCGCAGCAGGCTGACCCCAATGAGGTGACCTTGCCCAGCGGACAAAAGCAGGTCTGGAGCAACGAAGAGTACGGCGCCTATATCCGCGAGCACTATACAGTCCTCTACTTCCTGTTCCAAGACTACTTCGCTCAATACCGCCAAAGCCATGACATGACCGCCTTAATCGAGCGCTTAAAGCCAGGCTTGGACGAGGTATCATTGACCTACTTGGAGCGCCATGAGCAATTGCTCGATGCCATGAGTGTAGCCCAGCACTGCTTAGTCGAAAAGGATTTTGCTTGGACGCCTGAGGATAAAAAGCGCTTTGCCTACTACCAAGAGTGCAAAGCGCAAAACCCATTGCTCCAAAAGCTGAGCCTCGACTACGGTTCGATTTTCACCAACCAATATGGCCTGTATGACCTCCCAAAGGAGGTAGCTGACACCATCAACGGCAAGGCCATCATCGACGCCGGCGCCTTTATCGGTGACAACATTTGGCTCTTCCGCGATAAGTTCCCACAGTCGCATCTGTACTGCTTTGAACCCGATCCGCGCAACTTCAAATACCTCAACATCATGTTTAGCGATGAGATTGAAAGCGGCATGGTTCAAGCCTTCAACATGGGCTTAGGCGAGGAACAGGGCCAGCTGCACTTAAGTCGCATCCCGGAGATTCCGCAAGCCAATCCTAGCTCCTCCTTCTTCTACAACTTTGAAGCAGACCAAGCGCCAAATGTTGATACCAACGCTGACGACACCAAGGTCAAAGGCGTCGATGTCGACATCATCACCATTGACGACTTAGTTGCTGACAAGAAGCTGCAAGTTGGCCTCATTAAGATGGACGTCGAGGGCTTTGAACCCCACATTGTGCGCGGCGCGCTCAACACTATTCGCACCCAACGCCCTGTCTTAGCCATCTCGATCTACCACACCCCAGAGGAGTTCTACGAGCTCAAGCCGTTCTTAGAAAGCCTGGGCCTCAACTACCAGTTCCAAATCCGCCGCAACAGTCTGTGCGCGCCTTTGTTTGATATCGTCTTGATCGGCTACCCACGCTAAATCGAGCATGGCCTAGCTAAGCCAAACATGGTCGAGCCGGGCCAAGCTTGCTCAAACACCTGCAAGGGGCAACATCGTTGCCCCACTTTGCGCCCCCAGCACCATCAATCTCTCAACCTCCGCTGGGCCGCGTCCCCTGCTTTCGCCCTTCTACCTCCCGCCCAGTTTCTACCGCCGCAAGTTTCCGCCTTCCGCTCTCGCGCTCAGGGGAAGTGTTTGGCCTAATGGTTGTGCTACCATAAGTAGCAACGTTCAGTGAATTGGGACAAGGACAACTACCATGGCCATTACGATGACAAGTGCTCAGATCGCGACTTTCAAAGCCAATCTCGAGCGCTTGGTTCCCTACCACGACCATGAGCTCTTAAACTCCTTGGCCAAGGGCCTGTACACCAGCTCGAACTATCACTACGAGCACATCAGTGGCCTGCAAGAGTCGGTGGTAGTCAATAAAATCCAGCTCTACTCGCGCCACAATGTCCAAGATGAGTGTGCTCGGCTGTGCGCTAATTTACCCCTGCCCAAGCTGTACCAAGTGCAAGTTAGCCAAGAGCAAATCGACACGGTCGAATTTTCCTTTTTCCCCAAGCGCAAAGAGCTGCGGGCTGAGGCGCGGGCCCAATTTGCCCAAGAGAGCAAGGACAATGAGCTGCGTCTTAAGATTCACCCTGAGCCTAAGCCGCTTGATACCAGCTCCTTTCCTAAAATCTCGCGCTCCTTAGTCATAACCTGTGTGGCCGATCCGGCCTTTGCCCATGGCTACGAGGAGCCGCTGCGCGTTACGGTCTATGGCGTAGCCGCAGGCCACGTGGTTGAGTACCTACACTCCATCTACCCGGAGCTTGAGGTCGAGGTCATCATCTTAAATCCAGAGGTAACCGCGATCATGCTCGCGCTTGACCCCAAGATGGGCGCCCGCCTCGCCAACGAGCACACCAAATTAAAGCTGGGCAACGATGACACCCCCATTACCCCTAACCATGTCTTCTTGCTGCCGGAAGTGCTGCTGTGCCCGAACATCAACCTCAATCTCAAGCAGCGCATCATCCACTATGAAGAGCGCAATTACTCGCGCCTGATGAGCCTCGCGCGGCGCAAAGATCTCAACACCCTCTTAATCCAGTACAATCGGCCCTACCATCACATTGCCAAGCAGCTACTGTGCAATACCTTTAGCCCGTGCCATGACATTGTTTTGGTCTTCTCTGGCCCATCCTTAAACGAGAGCTTTGAGCGCTTGCTCGCCTTAAAAGAAGCAGGCGCCCGCGTCATTGCCTGCGATACCGCGCTGCCATTTTTAGAGCAGCAGGACTTTGCCCCGGACATTGTGGTGGCCTCGGACATCGGCATCTACAAAATCGCCGGAGAAGGCTGCACGGTGGGCAAGCCGCAATGCCTCATCAAGCCTAAGCTCTATGAGCGCAGCGCGCTCATTTTCACCGCGCGCACCCACTTGCGTGTCGTCGCCTTGTTCTCAGGCAAGCGCTACTTGCTCTACACCAAGAATTTAGCGCGCCGGGACATTGCCCAGCAGGATCAAGCCCAAACCGACCTTGACCTCTATGGCGGCAGCGCCGGCATCATGCTCTCGCTGGCCCTAAAGCAGCAGGCATGGCGTATCTACCTGATGGGCCTTGATACAATCTCCGTCCAAAACAGCTACCACGCCGGCGTCAGCAGCGACGTCGACTCAGCGATCATGGGCTCCCCGCAAGTCGATGAAGTCGAGTGTAATGACGGCAAGCGCCGCAAGGCGCTCCACTCCTACAGCGCCTCACGCCTCTATGTTGAGGACTTCATCGCCAAGCACCCGCAAATCGAGTTTATCAATTGCTCGAGCATTGGCGCCGTGATCAAGGGAGCCTCGCGCGACTTCTTCAACCAAGTCGGCACCGACGGCGAATACGAGTAACTAGACGCCGCAGAGTCACCAGGCGAAATAAACAGGCGACGAAGAGTAAGCGCCAAATAACGCACGGGCTCTCACCCTAAAGGGTGAGAGCCCGTATCCGTAAACGCTGTAACGACCCGCCGCTGAGCGCAGCGTTAAACCACTCGCGTCTGCGCTACTGCTTTAAGCTTGCCTCGTACTCAGCAAAGGAAGCGACGCCTAAGATCGACTTGGCTTGGTTGATCGACTCCTCAGACGGCGATGGAGTGTCCTTGAGCTTGTATGGAATCTTCATCTCATCCCACTTGAAGGCGCCAAAGCTGTGGTATGGCAGTACCTCAACGCGCTTGACGTTATCCAAAGTCGCGATGAACTCGTGCAGCTGAGTCAACGAGGCTTCATCGTCGGTATAGCCCGGCACTAAGACGTGACGAATCCAGACATCCTTCTTGATCTCGTTTAAATAGCGCGCGCAGTCTAAGATGTTGGTGTTCGGCACGTGGGTGAGCTCAATGTGCTTGTTGTTATCGATGTGCTTTAAGTCCAGCATCACCAAATCGGTGTACTGCATGAGCTCTTGGAACTTTGAAAAGAAAGGCTCCTCGCGGGTGAAAGGACCGGCGGCAGTATCAATAGTGGTATTGATGCCCTGAGCCTTTAATTCCTTAAAGAACTCAATCATGAAGTCCATTTGCAGCAGCGGCTCACCGCCGGAGCAAGTGACGCCACCCTGCTCCCCCCAATACGGGCGATAGCGCAGCGCCTGCTTGATGATTTGCTCGACGCTCTTTTCCTCGCCGACGTTCTGCTTCCACGTATCAGGGTTATGGCAGTACAAGCAGCGCATCTTGCATCCTTGCAAGAACACGACAAAGCGCACGCCAGGGCCATCAACCGAACCAAAGGTCTCAAAAGAGTGTACAAAAGCAGTGGTCATAACGAAAAATCCGTCTCAAAGCGAGAAGAGTGGCCGTAAGCGCGACCTAGCGCGGAGCGTCGGCCTTCCAAGTTCGGGGCTCATTCTAACCGCAAACGACGCCCAGACCAAGAAAAGTGATCTCAGCTGCAAAACGCTCTCACAGGGCTCCCAGTCTGCCCCCAATCGCTGCCCATGCGCGCCCGCCACGCCGTTTTCACCACAGTGTTCCCACCGCGCAGTTTGCGCCACACAGTTTGCGCCGCGCGGCTTCCCCCCCCCGTTTTCGCTGCGTAGCTCCCGCTGCGCTAAAGCCCTGTGAACTGTTCGCGCCGCGGTGGGCGCGCGCCCTAGCGCGCCTGGGGCGAGGGCAGGGGCGGATGCCTCAGGGCAGTAAGGCGCAGCGGCACGATGTGCCTTGGGGCTTGTCCTAAATGCACGAAGGCACCCGAGGTTGCCCTCGGATGCCTTCGTAAGCTTAGCGCCTTAGCGCTAAGCTTGGGGTAAAGATGGCTGCTAAGCAGCGCTTATTACATGGTCTTGTGGCAGGTACGTGCAATAACGTCTAACTGCTGCTCACGGGTTAAGTCGATGAACTTAACAGCGTAGCCCGATACGCGGATGGTGAAGTTAGCGTACTCTGGCTTCTCTGGGTGCTCCATCGCGTCGATCAGCTTCTCAGTACCGAAGACGTTGACGTTGAGGTGGTGAGCACCCTGCTCGAAGTAGCCGTCCATAACCTGGACTAACTTCTTGGTGCGCTCGCCTAAGTCGTGACCTAAAGCGTCAGGCGAAATGGTCTGGGTGTTGGAGATGCCGTCTAATGCAAACTCGTATGGGAGCTTAGCAACGGAGTTTAAGGAAGCTAATAAGCCGCTCTTCTCAGCACCGTAGGATGGGTTAGCACCTGGGCTTAATGGCTCACCAGCCTTGCGGCCATCAGGTAAGGAACCAGTAGCCTTACCGTAAACAACGTTCGAGGTGATGGTCAGAATCGAGGTGGTAGGCTCGGAGTTGCGGTAGGTGTGATACTTCTTGATCTTGTTTAAGAAGGTCTTGAGTAACCATACGGCAATCTCATCAGCGCGGTCGTCGTCGTTACCGTAACGTGGGAAGTCACCCTCGGTCTCGTAGTCAACGACTACACCCTGCTCGTTGCGGATGCACTTAACCTTGGCGTACTTGATAGCGCTTAAGGAATCAACTACGTGCGAGAAGCCAGCGATACCGGTAGCGAAGGTACGACGTACGTCGGTATCGATTAAGGCCATCTCAGCAGCCTCGTAGAAGTATTTGTCATGCATGTAGTGGATCAGGTTCAGTACGTTGACGTACAGGCCTGCCAGCCAATCCATCATGACGTCGTAGCGCTCCATAACCTCGTTGTAGTCTAAGTACTCGGAGGTGATTGGACGGTACTTAGGACCAACCTGAACTAAGGTCTTCTCATCAACGCCACCGTTGATTGCGTACAGCATGCACTTAGCTAAGTTAGCGCGAGCACCGAAGAATTGCATCTCCTTGCCGGTCTCGGTAGCCGATACGCAGCAGCAGATGGAGTAGTCATCACCCCAGATTGGGCGCATAACGTCATCGTTCTCGTACTGAACCGACGAAGAGATGATCGAAATCTTAGCGGCGTAGTCGCGGAAGCCCTCTGGTAAGTGCTTGGAGTACAGAACGGTTAAGTTAGGCTCTGGAGCAGGACCCATGTTCTCTAAGGTGTGTAAGAAACGGAAATCGTTCTTAGTAACCATCGAGCGGCCATCCATACCGATACCGGCCATCTCTAAGGTGGCCCAGACTGGATCGCCCGAGAACAGCTGGTTGTAGGATGGGATGCGTGCAAACTTGACCATACGGAACTTCATCACGATGTGGTCAACTAATTCCTGAGCCTCGGACTCGGTTAAGGTGCCCTCAGCAAAGTCACGCTCAATGTAGATGTCTAAGAAGGTCGAGATACGACCAACCGACATAGCAGCGCCGTTCTGGGTCTTGATGGCAGCTAAGTAGCCAAAGTACAGCCACTGGAAGGCCTCACGGGCGTTGGAAGCTGGCTTGGAGATATCAAAACCGTAAGAAGCAGCCATCTGCTTCATCTGACCTAAAGCACGGATCTGATCGGTTAACTCCTCGCGCTGACGGATGATGTCATCGGTCATGATGCCGCAACCGCAGTGAGCAAAGTCTTCCTTCTTCTTAGCAATTAAGAAGTCGATACCGTAAAGGGCAACACGGCGGTAGTCACCAACGATACGGCCACGGCCATAGGTATCTGGTAAACCGGTGATGATCTTGTTCTTACGAGCAGCACGCATCTCTGGGGTGTAAGCGTCGAAGACACCCTGATTGTGGGTCTTATGGTACTCGTTGAAGATCTGCTCGAACTTAGGATTTGGGGTGTAGCCGTAGGTGGTGCAAGCCTCTTGGGCCATCTTGATGCCACCGTATGGCATGAAGGCACGCTTTAAAGGCTTGTCAGTCTGAAGACCAACTACCTTCTCTAAATCCTTGGTGCCCTCGCCGATGTAGGCAGGACCATAGGCATTGATACCAGAGACAACTTCAGTCTCCATATCGAGAACACCGCCCTTAGCGCGCTCTTGCTTTTGGAGATCCTGTAAGATGCCCCAGAGCTTGTCAGTGTTGGCGGTTGGGCCAGCGAGGAAGGATTCGTCGCCATTGTACTGGGTGTAGTTGTTTTGGATGAAGTCACGAACGTCAACTTCATCTAACCAGTGGGTGCCCTTAAAACCACGCCATTCAGTTCTCATAAATGTCTCCTGGAGATCCCGCGAGGGTAAACAGGTAATCAGAAAGTCATCAGCTGGAACTACGTTCTAGTTCCGAAAGCTTCGCGCTTGAGCCTTTGAGGCTTCAAGCTCTCAAGCAAACGCTTAGCTCCCTTGGCTGCTTAAACTCAATCAAATCGAACGAGACTTATTATTTACTGAGGGCACCCAAAAAACAAGCAAACAGAACCGGCCCTAAGGTATTTTTGCCCCAGGCGCGCCGCATTTGATTCTCACTGAGCAAAAGCGCTCAACCCCAGATAAAATCAGGCTTGGCGCGGTTTGTACTCCACTTAGGTGCAACGATTAACGTCCCTGATTCTCACTTGCACCATTTTTGCCGCAAACGTTTACGCAGCACCCCACCACCCAGC
>DXIF01000244.1 GCA_019113025.1 Candidatus Anaerobiospirillum stercoravium
CAGTCATAAGCGGGCATAAGCGAGTGTTAAAATTTCAAACACTCGTTTTGTGACAGCTTGCCTGAATGTGTTTAGGACCCTCCTTATTAAGACGGGAGGAAGCCATGTGCGTAAGCACATGGAGACTTCACCTCAAGCCCCCCGATAAATATCAGCGTCCCGCTCCGCGCGCGCCCGCGCCGGATCCACCCGCCCACGCTGAGTATGCCCTCGTGGCTGGAGCTATTGCCTCCCACAGCTTCCCAAATAGGGCGCAATGATAGAGCAACCTCCCTACTGCGCCCGTGACCGCGCTCAGTCCTTTCCTTTAGCGCTTACGTTAGGGACTACGTATTACGTATAATGAGCTGACCTGAGCGCAGAGCGGCGCAGCGCCGGGGTCGTAACTTACCCTAGTTCTTTGTCTTGCCTTTGATTGTTGTTGTCGCACCAGCTACCGGCCTTATTTGACTAGGCTTGGTCAAAATGATAGCATCATAAAATAGTAAGAAGTTAAATTAAGGGTAAGGTATGGCACGAGTTAGAGAGTTCAGTTTAGAGGATCTTGGAATCCCTAATTTAGCGGTCAAACGGCATAAATTAGCCAATGGCACCATTAGATGCTATGTGATTGAGACCAAAACAGTCTGGGATTCTGCTAACAAGCGCGCCAAGCCTGCCTACACGAAGAGTGTCGGTGTGGTTGAAAACAACTCCGAGTTTGGGCGCATCATATTCAAAGAGGAGTTCCTTGAGCGCTACCCACAGCTGCGTGAGGTAACCGTTCTGCGCAAGGAAAACTACAAATACGTCTACCGTAAGGGATCAATTCACCCAAACGTTAACCAAGCCCCGGGCACAACCGCGCCGGTGGGCTATCTCAAGCGCGGCCTTAAGCGCTATGCCCCGCAAGCCGACCATCAAGCGCAAGCGCCGACCGCGTGTGAATACTACATTGGCCTGATGTCAGGCACCAGTATCGACGGCATGGATGGCGTCTTAGTCGCCCTGACGCCCGATGAGCACAGCCTAGGCGGCGTCACCTTAAAGACCATTGCCACCGCGTCCTTAGACTGGACCGACGCCGGGCGCCACTTGCTCAATCAGCTCTGTCAGCCCAGCCACGCAAAGAACAATGTGGTCGCGGTAGCCGCCGCCCGCCAAGTAGTAGCCGCCCAATCAAGCCTAGTGGTGGCTGAGCTCTTAAGTAAGGCAAAGCTTAGTGCCACCGATATTACCGCCATTGGCTCCCATGGCCAAACCGTGTGGCATGCCCCTACTCCCTCTGCGTCGCAACACTTAACTGCATGCCTCCCGCCTCAAGACCAGCTGAGCCAAGCCCAGCAGGAACAGTTAAAGCACCTGCACCTTGGGATGAGCCTGCAAATTGATAATGGGCCCCTGCTGGCAGGCAGCACCGGCATCGATGTGGTCTCAGATCTGCGTTCGGCGGATTTAGCCCAAGGCGGCCAAGGCGCGCCCCTGACCCAAGCTTTTCACCAAATGATCTTTGGGGATCCCCATAAGGTGCGCATGGTCTTAAACCTAGGGGGCATCGCCAACCTAACCGTGTTAGATCACGGGAGACTGCAAGCAGCTTATGACACGGGTCCGGCCAATACCTTGATCGATCTGTGCTGCCAAACCTATGCTGCGCAAAACTTTGATCGCGACGGCTTGCTCGCACGCTCAGGTAAGGTCAATACCGCGCAGCTCCAACTGTTGCTCAGTGATCCCTACTTTGCCCAGCCCGCCCCTAAATCCACCGGCCGCGAGCTCTTTAATGCGCACTATCTCAAGACCAAACTCGGCTTACAGCTCAGCGCCGCTGAGTTTACCGCCCAAGAATCAGACAAGGAGCTCAGCCCCGCTGTCACCAATCTCATCGCGACCTTAACCGAGTTTACCGCCCGCACCGTATCAGACCAAATCGTAGCCCAAGCCCGTCAGCTGACAGACCCTCAAGACCCCATCGAGCTCATTGTCTGCGGTGGCGGTGCCTTTAATACCTATCTGATGGAGCGCATCCAGGCCTTAGGTCAGAAGAGTGGCCTCAAGCTTACTCTCCGCAATGCCTCAGATTTAGGGGTAGACGCTAAATTCATTGAGGCCCAGGCCTTTGCCTACTTTGCCTACTGCATGGTCCACGCGCAGCCGCTCAACCTCGGACAATCTACCGGCGCGCTCCATCCGAGCATCTTAGGCAGCCTGAGCCCCGCGCTTAATGGCCACTACGCGCGAACCCAACGCTCCTAACCTCAGCCCGCGCCTGCTGCACCCACGGGCCACCCCGAAGAGGCGCGCCCGCTGGGCTGCGACCGAATGGCTATGCCCGAATAGCCACGCCCAACGGGGCGCGTGCGCAGGGGCGCGGCGCAGGGCGGCGCCGCGCAGGCGGGACGAAACTTGCGGGCTTAAGGCCCGTGCTATACTGGCAAAAGTCCGGGCTTTGTCCGGTATCGACATAAGACAACGCTTAAGATAGGCACGGCGTACGCTAAGCTCAGGTGCTTAGGAACGCTCTGCTCCCTAAGACAGGATGTCTGGGAGCCGGATACAAGAGGAGGAAGACCTAAGCGCACAGTTTGGTGAACCCTTGGAGGCAACACCACGGAGGGTGCTCACTCTGAGGATGGGTTTTAGGTACGTTAGTCGAGTTGCTGCATGAGCACATCCACCCTGATCACTTTAGTGGTAATTGCCGTCGTCTTGGTTTTGTTTGTCCTACCGCTGCGCATGTCGTGGCGCTCCAAGGGCATTATCGCGCTCATCGCTCTCATCGCTCCCAGCAAGAGCTATCTGTACTTGGTAGTAGGAGGCGATGCCTTTGACCCCCATATTCCCTACAACCTCACCTTTATCTTAGATTTAGCCCGCACCACCGCCATTTTCTTAGCACTCTTGGTCTTGCTGCGCCTAATCATCAATGTGGGCTATCGCCTCTTGCACTTAAACTGGCATTGTGAGCTGTTCCCGACCTCCTCGCTGTTCCATGCCCAGCTCATGGTGATCGCGTCCTTGCTTTTAGCCTGCTATGGCACATCCTGCGCCTACAGCACGCCTGAGCTCAAGCGCTATGAGTTTACCTTAGAGCGCTTAGATCCGCGCCTTGAGGGCATGAAGATCATCATGCTCTCCGATCTTCATATCTCAACTCCCACTGATGCAAGCTACATCTACCAGCTGGTTGAGCGGGTTAATGCCAGCAAGCCCGATCTGATCTTACTCAATGGCGACATAGTTGATGGCACCTTGGCGCAGCGCCGCCCCTTAACCGACCTACTCTTTGCGCTCAAGGCCAAATACGGCGTCTTTATCACCAGCGGCAACCACGAGTACTACTCCAACTACCCAAAGTGGCGTCAATACTTTGAGCAAGGCGGCTTCATCAGCCTCGACAATAAGGTTGTAGCCTTACAAGACCAAGCAGGTAAGCTACTGCTCAACCTAGGCGGTCTAACCGACCCCCGCGCGGCGCGCTATAACTTGCCCACCCCTGATGTCACTGGAGTCGTGCAAGCCTTAGATGACCGCGCGCCAAGCCTGATTATGTCCCACCGCCCGCAATACGCGGTCGATTTAGCGCTCACTGCCCACCAAATCAACGCGCAACGCGCCCAAGCTGCCGCAAAGATAGCAGCTCAGAACGCAGCGGTGCACCCAGCTGCCCCTCAAGCTAACGCCCCTGCGGACGCCCCAACGGAGGCCAAAGCGGACGTCCAAGCAGCAGAGACCAAGGCCCCCGCCCCTAACTTTATCCCCAAGCATGTGGATTTAGTGCTCTCAGGCCACACTCATGGCGGGCTGGCCTATGGCTGGCGCGAGCTGATTGCTCAAGCTAATGGCGGCTTTGTCTCTGGGCACTATCAGCTCAATCACACCCACTTGGTAGTGGGCAACGGCATCATGGTCTGGATGGGCTTTCCGTTGCGCTTGGGCGTCCCTAACCAAATTGTTGAGCTGACCTTACATAGCAAGCTGCCCCAAGGCAAAATGCCGCTGCCACTCAGCGCGCGCTTAACCGCCGCCGCCGAGCTCAAGTATGAAGCCGCGCAAAAGGCTAAAGCCCAGCAAGACGCATCCAAACCAGCTCTGGCCGCCCGCGCGCAGCTCACCATGCCCGCTGCGCAAGAGAGCGTTAACCCAGCAGCGGCCCCACTCAGCCCTGAGCACATCATTGCCCCGCACAGCGATGACGGCATCATTGATAGCTTTAGCCTAGCGCAGAGCGATGAGATTAAGCCTAGCGGCAGCGTACTCCATATTCCAAGAGAGCTGTCCAACCTCGAGCTCATCTTACCGATGGTCGATGCAGAGACCGGAGCGGTCTCAAGTGCCATCACCAAGCTGGCAGTGCTGCCCGAGCGCATCTCCCACGACCAACTGCGCCGCATCAACGCGATTTTGGCCGAAGACCCAACCCGCGCTGCGCAGCCCGCCCAGCAAGAAGCTTCCAGTGACAAGCAGGAAAGCCTGAGCACCGATCCTAAGAGCGGCGTAAGCGTCATCTTGCTCAAGGATGCCCCACTCAAGACGCAGCCGACACAGCAGAATACCAAGCAAGCGGCACCACAAGCCGCGGCGAACAAGCCTGCAGCTCAGGGGCAAGCACCCGCGCAGCCCACAGCTCAGCCTGCCACCAACCAGCAGGCGCCCGCCCCGCAAAGCGCCGCACCGCATCCTACTGAGCCCGAGCCTGCTGAGCCTGCACCGACTGAACCTGCGCCCGCCGAACGGGGACAATTGCACCTGACCGCAGTCGCTCCAAATGCCGCGCCGCAGGTGAGCACCAACCGGCCCACTGCCGCCCAAGGCGCCGTGAATGCCGCTGATGTCAGCGCGGCGCTCAGTCCTGAGGAGCAAGCCGATCACATGACCGCGCTGGAGGATAATGCCCTCTACAACCTAGGACCGGTCTCGGCGGCCACTTCTTACACGCTGGAGCTGCAAACGGAGTACGCAATCTCCCTTGACCCGAACAATCAAGCGCGCAGCGACAGCACCGTGTCAGACCTCCTGAGCACCCCGGACAAGGACAACAACGCGGACGCCAACGCGGGCGCGAACCCAGGCACTGAGTCGGCCGCAGCGCCATAATCAGGGCGTGCGGGGCCAACTCTGTTACACTAAGCGCAATATGAGCTAACAGTGAGGATATTATGGCCCCACAATCAGCGAGCGCTACTCCCAGCGCTAACGAAAACGACAAACTGGCATACCTGCCCCACATCCCCACCCGTGACGAATACCAAGCGCTTTTGGCCACTTACCGCCAAGAAATGCAGCATATGATCAAGGGTGATGACGCAACGGCAATCACGGCGCGCACCGAAATTAAGGACTACTGCCAAAGTTGCCTTAAGAAGTTTGACCTCTTAGTACAGACCCCGGTCTATAGCACCATCATGATGGGGCAAAATTTTCGCTGGATGTAACGCCTCGAGCGTTACTGGCCGCCGGTTTCGTTCACCGTCGAGCAACTGGTTGGGATCACCCTCCGGCTCAAGCTGCGCGGCTATGAGTCCATCGCCGCTCTCCCAGATGCGCATCTTAATCCCACAACATTTAGGCCTCCCTCCGATCCCAAACCTAACGGTGCTGAAGTCTCACCTCGAGCACATCCCATTCTTCCTCATCTACAATGAGCTCGTCGAGGCTAGCGCCTATGTGCCCTAAATCCTCTAAGCGCACCTGAAGCTTGTTTGAGCTACAAGCTCTTATCCTCAATTTGCATCGCACGCCGCACCTTGAAGCGGCGTTTGCGGTTATAGTGACGGTACGATTGGCCCACATAAGGAGAACATCTATGTCCCGCTCCCGAGCTTCTCAACGCAAGGCTCCCACTACCAGCAAGGCTCCCACTACCAATAGCAGCGAGCCAACGCCCGACATCGCCATGACGCTCAATGAAGGCGAGCTGCTGGGCGAGTCATCCGGTGAGTCTGTGCAATTTTCCTTTAGCCCGATTACGCGCGAGGAGTTCCAACAGGTCTTGCAGTCACACCAAGACTATATGCGCAAGAACAATCCTGAGCATGACGATGCTGAGTTCATAGAGGCCCTCGCCACATATCATGACCAGTGTCTTAAGATCTACGATCATGCCGTCGAAAACAACTTTGTGATCGTACAAGCCCTCAATGCATGCCTAAAGCAGCTCGTGCGCCTCAATGCCGATGACTCGCGTATCCCTCAGAAGCATGCGCACTTAACCGTCGATCAACTGATATGGGTGGCGGTGCTGACCAAGCTCCATGGCGCTGAAGATGTTGACGATATCGTCAGTCAGTACTACATACACTATCCCGAGCTCTATTTGGCGATCCCAGAGCTGCCGCCCCTAGAACAGGGGCCTGAGGCATCGGAGGTCATGGCCGCACTGTACTTATTAGATGAGCCTGAGCTCAATTGCTTGATCTTGCGCCACTTACGGCTGCTCGCCACCCTCTTGAAGCAATTAGAACGAGAGGGCATCCCCGTCAGCACCAAAGAGCTGTTCTTAGACACCCTGACTCAGCTGATTCCGCCGCGCACTCACACGGAGCTGGTGGCGCTAAGCGCCGGCGATCTGGAGGTATGCGGCGATATCTTGTTAGGCGAGATCATGGTCCCCGAGCTCCTTTATGCCAAGTGCGGTGGCAGCAACCAAGCCAATGTGGTGCTCAAAGTACCTGAAAACGAGCTGTTCTCCCAGCTCTTTATGGCGGTCGAGCAGCTCTTTGACCAGTATGATCAGGATCAAGCCCACGGCTTTAAGGCCGAGGCTTACCAAGGCCTTGATGAGTGGGGCGTGGCGCATCTTGATCCTGATAGCTACTTTGAGGCTAGCAGCACCGACACCAAAGATGGGACGGAGCTTAGCTATAAGCTTGAGCTGTTTGACGTGCCGGAGCTGTTGCCTTTGGGCTTAAACTCCTTGCCGTGGATCCAAAATATCGTGCGCCTGACCACTACCACCAAGCCGCTGGGCAAGAGCAAAGCGCGAGCGCACACTGAGGTCAGCTACTATGTCAGCTCGCTTATCGAATATTGCACCGACCCAGACATCATCTTGAGTATCATCTTAGGCGAGCGCCACTATCTCTTAGGTGACACCTATGATTTCGACATCGACCATCTGGTGGACGTGCAGCACAAGGAGTGCCCGCTCAACAAGCTGTGCCGGAAGTTGCTCAACAACTTCATTGAGATCAACAATAACATGGGCATCAAGCCCAAGCTCAAGAGCAAAAAGGCTGCCCGTGAGCTGATGGAGCAAATGCCGATGAGCATGATCTTCGAGCGCCTCTTAGCCTACGAGCTCAAGCACATTAAGGCGCACCACAGCGAAGATTAGCGACCTGCCGTACGGCACTTAAGCGGCAAGACTACAATGCAGCGCAACACTGCCGCTTGCTGCCTGATACAAGATATGGGGCCTGTGGCCCCCTATCTTTTATTAGCGGCGAATGCCGTAGGCATTGCGCGCTTGGTAGCTGGCGTAATGCTGCGAGCGCGGCGGCTCGGGCGCAGGCGCGGCCAGACCTGATTGGAGCTGATTTAAGGTATCAAGCTGCTCTTGGGTCAACGGTGCCACCGAGTTTAAGCCATTATTGACCACCTCGTTTAAGACCGCGGACGGGTCATCATCTTCATAACTCCCCGCCCCATAGCCGCCATAAGGCCCGTCAATCGTGCCCATGCCCATTGGCGCGCCCAGCATGTCGGCCATCCCAGGGTTCATCGCGGTACCGGCGGAGAAATTAAGCCCCGGATTGGCGCTAGCGCGCGCCAAATCCTTTGCCTTAACGCCCGTAGCGCCACGCCCTGAGGCCAGCTCGCCCATTTGCGCCAGCGCTTGCGACAGCTTGCTGTCAACCGGCGCCCCCAGAGCGTCCCCTTGCCCCATAGCGTCCGCCTGGGCCAAACCGGCCATGGTCGGATTAGGACTTAACATGGCATTAAGTCCACGCCCCGAGCTTTGCGGGCCGCGCGCGAGCAAGGACGCGGCGCTTGGCGCCGCGCCCTGACTTGCGCCCGCGCCCGGCCGCACCGCAGGTCCCCCCATGGTCCCGGCCATAGGCGCCCCCAGCGGAGCGCCCATCGTGGGCACCGCCCCAAAGCCCTCAGGTACCCCGGAAACCGCGCCCATACCCTCGGCCCCATAGGAGCCCACCGCTTCCACCGCACCAATTGGTGCCGGATTAAGCGCTTGCTTGGCGCTGCGCCGTCTAAACGGCATCATCGGTGCACGCGGCGCCCCACTTGGGGTGACCTCAGTCTGAGGCTGCGCGGAGCTGGCCACCGCTTGAGCCTGAATTGAGCGCAAGTCGACTTGGTCGTCTTGCGTTTCAGCAGCTAAAGCGGCTGCGATATCGCGCGCTAAGTCCTGCTGATACTCAGCATTGTTTTTAAGCTGCTCCTTTTCCTCGGCGCTTAAGGCCGAGACAATGGCTTGCGCGACCGCGGCTACATTGACGGCGCCTCCCAGTTCCGGCTGGGTCGCGGCGGCGCGCTCCGTCTCAGCAATCAGCGCCGCGCTGAGCGCATCAAGCTCAACATCGCCGGTAGACGGCGCGGCGGCCGCTTGTTCCTGCGCGCGTGCCGCCTTGGCGCGGCTGCCAGAGATAATGCTCTGGGCTAGACGCTCAACCTCGGTCGGCTCTTCCGGCGCCGCCGCACTGGCCGCCTCAGGCGCAGCCGGTACAGCCGCACGCTCAGCGGGAACCTCCGGCTGCGCGCGCCGCCCCGCTTTGAGCTTGCGCTCTAAAGCGGTGTGCTCGTCTTCATCCTCAGCGGCGTCCGCACTCAGCGCAACGGACCTCGGCGCGCTAGGCTCAGGCGCGGGCCCAATTTGCTCCGCAGCGGCGGGCTTAGTTGTTTGCTCCCGCGTTGCTTGGGCTTGGCGGCGTTTGCGGCGCTGCTCTTTGTTTTGCGCCAGCTTTTGCACCAACGCTTCTTTTTCATCAAGCTCGTCGTCAGAGACCGCGGCGGCTGGAGCCTCAGGCTCAGCGGCTGGCGCGGCCGCGACCGGCGCAAACGGATCGGGCTGATCCTGCATCATGGTGGCGATGGTCGCGCGCTCAGCTTGATCCAACGCGGACTGGGGGGTGCGCTCGGCTGCGCGCGGTGAGCTCGCGCGCGGACCTGCGCCTTGATCGTTTAGGGCTAAGGAGCCCGCGGCATCTTGGGCTTGCACCGCATCAAGGCTATCACCGGATGGCTCACCGAGGCTTTGGCGCCAGAGCTTAACCTCGGGCTCGGCAAAAGAGGCTTGCGCTTGCTGCGAGTGCCCCGAGAGCTCTTCATCGCTTAAGCCGGCCGCGCCTGCGACACTAAGACCACTGTTAGCGGCAAAGTCGGCCGATTCCTTGATATGGCCCTCGGCATCGACGTCATAGAGCAGGCGCAGCTCTTCCTCGCTCAGACCGGTCTTAGCCGAAAGCTCGCTTAAAGAGATGCCCGCGACGATAAATTCATGGGCCTTATTTAAGGTCTCGACATTGATGCCAAACGGCTTTTCGGCTTGGTACTTGCGCACATAGTCCGGGTCATAAATCATGTCGACTACAGGCGCGCTCTTGCCCGGCGCGCTCTTGCCCGGTGCGCTCTTGCCAGACGCACCGTGGACGGGCGCAGCGACCGCGAGGTCACTGGCATCAGGCTTAATCGCACTGCCTGAGACCGTAATCTTGAGGTCAGAGCCGCCATCAATCGCGTTGCTGGGCTCAAAGTCGATGGTGAGCGTACTGGCCGCCGCTTGCGCGTCTGCGGGCGGGGTGCGCTCCGCGTTTTTGCGCGCAATACGCGTGGTTAAGCTCGAGAGCGCATCAAAGCGCAGCTCGTCCGTGGCCTTATCAAATTCCTCTTCGCTGGGCTCTTGCGCCTGAAATTCTGGGCTCAACTCCACATCGAGCGCGGAATCAAGGGCGCTGAGCTCGGCGCTGCCCTCCGGCATATAGATACCGCTGTCCTCAGAGCTGGGCACATCCGCCGACAGCGCACCTAAATCCAGATCTGAGGTAAAGTCCGCGCCATCGGCAAGCTTTGCTTCAGCGGGCGCATCAAAGCTTGAGGCCAGCGCCGCTTCACTGAGCGGATTGGTAAATTCCACCCCCAAATCGTAGGCATGGGGCATGACCGCGGCGACACTATCCTCCGCGCCCAGCGGGGCTAAATCGTCATCGGAGAGCTCCTCTGCAAGTTCCGCGGCGCGCTCGGTGTCTGCGACCTCATCTAAGGCCGCCGCCACTTCAACGTCGGCTAGCACGCGGTCAGCTAACAGCTCGTCGGCCAGCGCGCTATCGGCCTCGACGCCCACCATAGCGTCAGCGCCAACATCGGCACCGGTGTCGTCAGCACCAGCGCCTGCGTCGGCGTCAGCACCGGCCAGCGCGTCCGCATCCGGCGCTAGGGCCGCGCCGTTTAGCGCGGACGATTGTGATACTGCTGATACGGGGTCACGGGTTGAGTCCGAATGGTCGGCGGTCCCTGACGCTTGCGCACTGCCGGAGCCGGGCTCGGCCGTCCCGGACGAGGCACGCTGCGCGGACGATGGGTTGGCTGCGGCGGAATCTGCCCCCGCGGCATCTGTCCCAGCGGATTGTGTCCCGTCCGGCCTGGGAAAGCTCCGTGCTGCGGCCGCTCCCTCAGGAGCCCCCATGCCCAGCGGATTCATCGGGTCACGGCCGGGCGCTGCCGACAGCGGCACTGGCGCGCTGCCCGCGGCCGCTAGCGAGCGCGTGAGCGAGGATAAACCGGTGGTGATGTCTTCGGCCGATAACGCGGCCGGGGCGTCCTCATCTAAGTAAGCGACGCCCTCTGCGTACTGCGACGCCTCAGGCTGAGCGGCAGGTCGGGATGACGGACGCGCGGGCTTGCCGCCTGAGCTTAGCATCTGCTTAATTTCGCCTAATGAGTCCTTAAGCCCCTGCTGCTCGGAGATGATATTGGCGTAAGCCTTTTCTTGCTCGTCAGCGCTCTCCCCTAACTTGTAGTACAGCTCGGAGATGGCATCGCCCAGCGTCGTGCTGGTGCCGTCGGCCTTTTTAATTTCGGTGGCGAGCGTTTGCTCCTCGCTGTTAGGTAAATTGAGCTCACCGCGCTTGCGCCGCCCATACAAGTCGTCTAAGGACTTGGCGGTGTCGTCTAATTGCGCATTGGCCCGCGTCAGCTGCGCCTGCAGCTCATCTAAGGTGTTCTCCAGCCGCGAGGCGCGCCGGGCATTTAAGATAAAGGACACCAAGAGCAAGATGAGGACGGCTACTAAACCGCCAATGAAATAGATCAAACGCAGGTCGATGCTATCCACAGATGTTCCTCACACCAGAGCCCAGTTAGGCGCGGCTCCAGCACCAAGTCAAAAAATTCCACGGTCTAAAGGCGCTCGCGCCAACACGCTTGAAGCTTAAGCCCCGCTTCAAGCGCAATTTTAAGCCAAAGGCCAAGTATAGCATGAATGCCTTGACCCCACGGCTAGGCGCCAACATAACAAAGCCCTGCATGGCAGGGCCTTGGAATCAAGCGAGGCGGCCGCAGGCTGCGGCAGCGCACTTTGCTTTTGCTTTTTGCTTTTTGCTGTTGCTCTTAGTTCGAGAGGTTGGCGATATCTTGCCACTCTTCTTCGGATAAGAGCTTGTACAGGTCGATTAAGATCAAGAGATCATCGGAGCGGTTGCAGACGCCGCAAATAAACTTAGCGCTCTCCTCGGTACCGACGTTTGGCGTATCGTCGATGTCCTTGGTGTTGAGGTCAACCACTTCAGCAACCGAATCAACCAAGATACCGACGACCTGACGCTCGGACTCGATGATCATAATACGGGTATTATCGGTGACCTCTGATGGCGGCAGGCCAAAGCGCATTCTGGTGTCGATTACCGAGACGACGTTACCACGTAAGTTAATGATGCCTAAAACGTAGGCCGGAGCACCTGGAACCGGGGCGATATCGGAGTAACGCAAGACCTCGCGCACCTGCATGACGTTGACGCCATACATTTCCTTATCGAGCTGGAAGGTAACCCAACGTAAGACTTGGTCCTTTTTGTCGCTATCCGGATCGTAGATTGAGGTTGAAGAAGTTTCGTTAGCCATTGCAAAATCCTCAAAAACGCGCTCCAACCACCTGACAAACCGTTGGAGACCCTAGACCGCAAGGGGCAGGCCCTTTAAAGTCCACTATTGTGCCATTATATCGTGCTCAGCTGCTGGTGACAGCGCCAAATGCGCAAAGCGCCACCGCGCGCACCCTTTCACCACGTACTCTCAGCCCGATGCACAAACGCGGCCAACCACGTCCCCCGCGGAGCGTCACGGGCATCATGGAGCGTCACAAGGCGGCATGGGGCGTCACGGGACGTCAGGCGCTAACGCTGCTTATGCTTGCTGGAGGCCTCGGCCTCGCGATTTAAGTCATCGATATCGGCTCCGGCCTCAAAGAGCGCAATTAAGGCGCTGACATGCAGTAGCGCGCACTTTTCGGAGGTCACGATGCCCGCAAGCCAAGGGCGGTTACCCGGAATCTCGCGCCACTTAACCTGGGAGCTGGTTAAGGTGCGGTTGCCCTCGAGCACATCGCAGCCAATCGACCACTGCGACTTGCCCAGCGCAATCAAGTAAGGGTACTTATCAGGGCTGTCGCCAATCTCAGGCATGACCCAGCGCAGGGTATCGACGATATTGATCTTAGAGCCGCGGATATCGGTGATGCCCATAAACCACGACGGCTTACCAAAGAGCTGAGTAATCTTGTCGCACTCGAAGATACCGCCTAAATCGATGAGCGGCACCGCAAAGCGTACGCCCTGCACCAAGAAAAAGAGCACTTGGAACTGCTCGCCTAAGTCGACATTCTTCCACTCAGCCGAGATGGCGCGCAGCTTCTCGCGCATGCGCTCTTGTGCCAACTCTTGCGGGGTCAGAATCTTCTGCTTGGTCGTAGTGACCACTGGGGCAACCACGGGCGCGACCTCTGGTTGCACCGCCACCATCGGTTCAGCTGCCGCGACTGCGACCTCAGGCTCGGCTTCAGCCACCGCGACCGCAACCTCAGGCTCAGCCTCCGCCACTGCGACCTCAGGTTCGGCCTCCGCCTCTGCGACCTCTGGTGTCGCCTCTTCAGTCTTAACCGCGGTACTGGTATCGATCTTGTCTAACAGATGCTGCAGCTGCTCATCAGGCTGGGCAAAGTCACGGCCGGGCTCCGACTCAGGCGCGCTCTCAGGTAGAGTCTGCACTTGAGGCTCAGGCTCATAGTCCGGGGTGTGATATGACGGCTCCGCCTCGGGCTCATAGCGCGGGCTATAGGATTCGCTTGCGCGCGAGGTATGCAGCGTTTGAGGCTCAGACGGTGCGGCCACCTCAATCGTGGACGGCTGCTCCTCGGGCTCTTCGAGCATGACCATTTCTTGCGCTAACAGCTCTTGGGTGGTCAGCCGCGGCATACCCGCAAATGGATTGTCGCTATCGGGCTCAGGCTGTGCCTGCGGCGGCACCACTTGCGCCACCCCTACCACCTGAGGTGGCACTGCCACCTGCGGCTGCGGCGCGGCAGGCAGCGGTGGGGTAACTTGCGCCACCGGCTGCGGCTTAAAGTGCTGGCTCTGGGCGATGGCAGCGTTAGCGGCCGCGAGCACCGATTGGGTCGAGGTAAGCGGCATGGGCGCGGGAGCCGGAGCCGCAAGGCCCGTCGTGGCCTGAATCTCTCCATCAAATTCTTGGTCATCGACCTCAGCGAGCATTTGCTGGAAGTAGGAGATAAGAGTCTCCTCTTCGCGATCGTGATGACTTGCCGCCATGACAAACTCTCCTTGATTGAGGGATTAGGGGCCACTTGACCTGGGTCAAGCCCTCGTACCTAGCCCGGCGCGGGCTCTAACAGCTAAATCAGCTTTAACAGCTGAACAGCTCTAACAAATGGGGATTAAGGCACTAGGCCTGCAATTACGGGCGCACCTGCGTTTGCGTTTGCGCCAGCGCCATGAGCTCGGGGCTGACGCGCTCAGGATTGCGCGTGAGCTCACGCTCAACTAAAAATGACAGCAAGTGGTGGTAAGCCACCGCGCCATAGCAGCCCGGGTCCATCAACGGCAGGGGCAAGCGCTTGGCCGAGGACTCGCGAAATTGCACATCAAGCGGAATGCACTCAGACCACACATGATCGAGATAGTGCGTTTGCAGATAAGCCAGGCTCTGCACCGAGGCCTTAGTGCGGCGATCGTACATGGTCGGCACGATGAGGTACTCAAAGTGAACCGAGGCGTTCGCGCGCTGCATCACGGTGAACGTGCGCACCATGCCTTCAAGACCCTTTAAGGCTAAGAACTCAGTTTGGGTTGGCACGATGATAGTGGTAGCAGCCACTAAGGCATTGACCATTAAGGCGCCCAACACCGGTGGGCAGTCGATCAAGACCACATCGTAGCAGTCTTCGATGAGCTTTAAGGAGCGCAGCAAGATGCGACCAACGCCTTGGCGCCCTGAGAGCTGACGGTCAATCGTGGCCAAGGTCATGGAGGCAGCGATTAAGTCTAAGCCCTCATGCGGGGTGTGGGTGATGCAGCGCAGCACGCCCTCGCGGGAGAGATTCTTCATGGCGTACAAGTCAAAGAGATTGTTCTGCTCTAACTTGTCATCCTCATAGCCCAAATACGAAGTAAGAGAGGCATGTGGATCGGTATCCACCACGAGCACGCGGAGATTTTCTTTTTGTAACCAGCCTGCAAGGGACGCAACGGAGGTCGTCTTACCTACGCCACCCTTCTGGCTTGCAACAGCCCAAACTAACACTGCCAACTCCTGCTTGCATTGAGATCAAAGCGCACGCACGAACGTCCGTACGGCCCAGGCGGCGCCGCCGCCGAAGTTAATTCATTTTACCATTAGGGCCCCGCGCGTGCGCAGCAACGTGGCCGCCAGGCCCGCCCCCGCGCTCTGCCGCCGCGCCCGGACGGGCGCGGCCGTCCCGCGCGGGCGGCCCGGCGCGCCGCCGCGGCGTACGTGTAGGCCACAGACAACAAGGCCCTCGCCTCAGAGCTGCTGGGGCGCGGGCCTTTAAGGTCAGCGCCCACGCTAAGGGGCTGACCGCAAGTGATAGTGCTTACTCTTGCGGAGCGCGCGGCGCATTGAGCGGCTCAGCACTAAAGCGCACCGAACCATCTGCGGCCGGCTCAAAGCTAAAGCCACCTTGACCGGCACGGCGGGTCGGCAGTATCCGCTCGGAGTTGCCCGGCAAAATGGCAAGGCTTTCGCTGGCCAGAGCCTCACGCGAAATGGCGATCACCACGCGGCGGTTCTGGGCCCGACCGGCGCGGGTGGCATTGGAGTAGAACGGCGAGTATTGGCCGTAAGCTTCCGCTGCTAAGCGCTGTGGGGCAATGCCATTGGCCTCGAGCTCTTGGAGCACGTTGATAGCACGGCGGGCGGACAACTCCCAGTTGTTGCCATAGATGGCGCTTGGCGTAAAGGTGTTATCGGTGTAACCGCGTACGCGTACGTAATTGTTGACGTTACGTAAGGCGTTAGCAATCGTCGCGATGACCGGACGCGAGCGCGTCAGAATCGAAGCGGAGTTGCTGGCAAAGAGCAAGGACGACGAAATGTTGATGGTAATCCAGTTCGGATCGTGCTCCACTACGATGTCGTTGTCTAAGCCGGTCTCGGCAATGGTCTCGGAAATCGAGCGCATTAAGCTATCAAATGGCTGACCATTAGGGTTAGCACCATCGTACTCGGACTCGGCCGGTCCAATACCGCCCTCATGCTCTTGGTCTAACTCACCACCTGGGGTTAAGCCTTGGCTTTGGGTGGCCTCATCATCTGGGGTCTCTTGGGTCATCGAACCATTGGTGGCTTCTTCGACCTCAGTTGCGTCGAGGTTGCCCTGAGTGATGGCCTCAGCGTTCTCATCGGAGTTAGCCGTCTGCTCATCAGCGCCGCTGTCGGTGATGCTTTGGATATTGATGCCAAAGTCCATGACACCGCCGCCACCTTGCGACTGATTTTGCACTTTCTGCTGGGCGGCCGTAGCCGAGGCCAAGGAGGCATCAGCCATGAGGTTGGCAACCGGCCCCGGCAATGCAATCACGCCGGGCACCGAGGAAATCATGCCCATCTCGTTGAAGGAGGCCATCAGGCCCTTGATCATCGACTCTGCGTCCACTGACTTGGACATGGCAAAGGAGTAGAGCACGACGAACACCGCAAACAACAGCGTCAGGAAGTCAGCGTATGACACCATCCAGCGCTCGAGGTTCTCGTGCGGAACGCTCTTTTTCTTTTTCATCCTAGGCCCCTTTAGCCGCGCCCTCAGTTAGGACGCGCCGCATAATCCGAGCTTAATCTAAGCTGCTAGCGCAAAATTCCTGGCCTCACGGCCGCAAGCTCCGCCTTAATTACGCCTTAATTACGCCTTAATCTTAATTACGCCTTAATTAGGCCTTAATTAGGCTGAGCACCCGCGTAAGCTGCAACTAGGCAGACGCCTTACGTCCGCCTCAACGCGCACCGCCCACCAAGGTGGGCGGCTTGAGCCTTAGTCACCGTTCATATTGCCGGTGTAAACGCCGATGCGGCGCTTTAACATTAAGGTGTTCTCAGCAGAAGCGATCGAGACCAAGCCCTCTAAGGTCATGTACTTGAACATGGCGCCTTCGGCTAACGCGGTACGAATACGGTTACCGGTTGGAATCAGGATGATATTGGCACCGACCAGACCGTAAATAGTGGCCACGAACGCAACCGCAATCGATGGACCTAACAGGTCAGGACGATCTAAGAGCGACATGGCGTGAATCAGACCTAAAACCGCACCGATAATGCCCATAGTTGGTAAGTAACCGCCCATCGACTCATAGAAGCGGACGCATGGCTCCATGCGCTCTTGCTCCAGCTCAATGGCGTTTTGCAGCAGACTGTACAGCGCGTCCTTATCCACGCCGTCCACGATCATCTGAATACCGGTGCGGGTGAAATCGTCGCTTGCGGAAGCCACCGAGTTTTCCAAAGCTAATGGACCTTGCTGACGGGCAATGGTGGACATACCCGCTAACAGCTCAGCTTGGGATTGGAAGTTATAGCGTGGGGGCGAGATTAACCAGAAGAAGTGCTTTAATGCCTTGAGCAGGTCACTTAATGGGAACTGAACGAAGCAGGCAAAGAAACCAGCACCGAACACAACTAAGAACGCAGGTAAGTTGATCAGTGCGGTTGGGTGGGTTCCCTCAAGCACCATGGTTGCGACGATACAACCGATCGCAAGAAAAATACCGAGAAAGTTCATGCCAAAAATCACTAAGCCGTACGCTCAACCAGGAAGGCTGGAAATAAGCCAATCCTGCCTGCTCTCACATGATGAGCGCTCGAAGCTTTCGTGTCTCCTTCCTGAGGTCAACTACGACGACTGTGAGCCCAAATGTACTAGGTCATGACCGAGCAACTCAGTCCTCACTAGCCCTTGGCTCCAAGGCATCACACCAAGTGCGGAGGTACCGCGCAATCCGTGCCACGCCATCTGTGCTACGCACTTTGTGCTGAGCAATCAGTGCTGCGCCACCCAAAACAGGCCGCACGCAACCGCTTGCTTTAACGCAGATGCTTGCTTTAACACCAATGCGAGCTTAATGCCGCTGATTGCGGTTGTGCCCACGCTTGCGCTCATCGCTTGAGGATACTTGAGGCTGCTCGAGAATGCTTGAGGATCTCTCAACCTAAGCAAAAACCTAACCGACCAAACTTCAAGGCCCTGACAAGACCTTAAAGGCACGCCGCAAACGGCGTATTATCAGGCGATAAGCCGCAATACACGGGGCTACTTTGCTAAAAATATGCCAAGGAACTCAAGCCAAAAAACCGCCGCCCAAAGCGCTTAAACACGCCCCATGGGGCCCATTGCAGCGCTTCAAGCAGCGGTTTTCCTGTGCCTTGATTCGGCCTTGATCGTGCCCTGATCGTGCCCTGATCAAGCGCCTGCGGTAGGCGTAAACGCTTGCAAAAGCAC
Source organism: Candidatus Anaerobiospirillum stercoravium (assembly GCA_019113025.1). Classification (GTDB taxonomy): domain Bacteria; phylum Pseudomonadota; class Gammaproteobacteria; order Enterobacterales; family Succinivibrionaceae; genus Anaerobiospirillum; species Anaerobiospirillum stercoravium. The sequence goes on from DXIF01000244.1 coordinate 17,957, forward strand.
GCTACGCCCCAGCTTAGAGCAAAACCCTGATATTCAGTTACGAATTGCGCATCTCTTGGACGATGCAGTCAGCAAACTTCTCCAAAGGCAGAATTTGCTCGGCGATACCAGCGTTCACGATGGCTTGCGGCATACCGTAAACAACGCAGGTATCTTCATTTTGCGCCCAGATGACCGAGCCCTTGCTCTTTAACATGCGGCAGCCCTCGCAGCCATCCGAGCCCATGCCGGTCAAGACCATCGCCAGAACGTTACCGCCGTAGATATTGGCGAGCGATGCGAAGGTGACATCAACGCAAGGGTGATAGACCACCCGGGGGTCAGCCGGGAGAATGCGCACCTTGGTCTTGCCCGCGCCGCGCTCGAAGATCATCTGCTGCCCACCCGGGGCGATATAGACATGGCCGGGCTCTAAGATCATATTGTCCTGAGCCTCAACTACCTCATTTTTGGAAAGGTTGTTAAGACGCTGGGCAAAGGTGGTAGTGAACGAGGCTGGCATGTGCTGGACGATGACAATCGGCACGTTCATGCGCGGCAGCTTCGGAATAATGTTTTGCAGCGCAATCGGGCCACCGGTTGAGGAGCCAATTGCGATCAACTCATGGCGCTTGCCCGAGACCTTAAAGTTAGTCGAAACGCCCTTAGCCTCACCAAAGGTAAAGCGCATGGCGGCGGCCGGACGGCCTTGGTTGACCCCGCCTAAGCTGGAGTAAATCTTATCAAAGTCTTGGCGCACCGTGGTCGACGTAGCAGTAGGACGCGTCGAGCCAAAACGCGCGGCCAACGAAGAGCCGGCCGAAGCGCTCGGGGCAGTACTTGCAGTGGTAGCAGCGCTCGGCGTGCTCCGGCTCAAGGACGAAGTAGTGGTGCGGCTGAGCGATGCCCCCGTACCAAAGCTGGTGCGCGTCCCGACCGAGGCAGGGCGTGCACTTGAGGATAAGGACGAAGGGCGCGTGCTTAAGCTTGAAGTGGCACTGGACGCACCGGCGCTGCTCGGAGCACTGCTCGTAGTGCGCAGCGGAGCGCGGCGGATATGCGAGCGGGCAACCGCCTTAATCGAGGAACGCAGCGCATTTAACGCATCCTCGCGCTTGTGGGCGATGTCGTCGAAGTTCTTAGGCATGAAGTCCACCGCACCGGCCTCTAAGGCCTTAAAGGTGGAATTGGCGCCTTCGAAGGTTAACGACGAGAACATTAAAATAGGCGTTGGGCACTTTGCCATGATCTCTTGGACGGCGGTGATGCCGTCCATTACCGGCATTTCGACGTCCATCGTGATGACATCAGGCTTTAAAGACATAGTCTTTTCTACGCCTTCCTTACCGTCTTTAGCTTCACCCACTACCTCAAGTGAGGAATCGCCCTTGATGATCTCAGTCAGTCTTTTTCTAAAGAAGGTAGAGTCATCGACGATCAGTACCTTAATTGCCATAACGAACCTCTAAAAATCTCTGACCCACACACGGGCGATAGTAGCCATGGTGCTTTAACTCAAGCGCGTTGCTGGCACTCAAGCCCCGGTACCACAATCAGCCCCTGCCCCAACCGGTTCCTGAGCTTACGACGCCCTGCCAGAGCCCTACTTGCTCTGCCAGCCTAGCAAGCTCTGCCAGCCTAGCAAGCTCTGCCAGCATGGCCTGCAACCATGCACGGCTTGCACCCACGCACGGCCTGCCAGCCCCAACCAGTTTTCAGTGCCCCCCACCCCGCGGTTAGCGCACGGGCGCTAACTAAAGAGCGCGCCGCTCACGCTGGGAGGCGCGGCACTGCAAGGCTTTGCCTAGATATCCATAATGCAACCAAACGCCGCGAATTGCAAGAACGTCACCGCGTGCGCCGCACCGCCCCAAGGCACAACGGGCACCCAAAAGCCTGTCCAGTACACTTGGGCGGCACGATGCACCATGTAGAGCCGCACTCAGGCGCGGCGGCGAAGCCCAAACAAGGCCCACGGGGCACGTTGTGCAAATATTACGCCCTATTGCTCTCACCTCAGCCGTCCCTTAGCGTACCCTATTTGCAGCTTGGCGCCATAGCTTCTGCGCAAAATTGCTCACTGGGCACGAGCACGATCACACTAGGTGTCTGACGCGGGGCCTTGCGCCACGTGGCGCGGCGCTGCCGCCGCGCCACGCGGCGCGCGGCGTTGCTGCGACGCGCTGCGTATAAAACAAAAGAGAGGTGATGCCAACGCATCGTCCTCTCTTTTCTAGCAAGGCCTGAAGCCTTGCCAATTTGCAGTTAAGTCTATGCCTTAGAAGCGGTTGCCCCCCTTGCGGGCGTAAGCACGAATCAGGCTTGGGATATCCAAAATCAGAGCGATACCGCCATCGGAGGTGATGGTAGCGCCTGACATGCCTGGGGTATGCCGCAATAAGCTATCCAGCGGCTTGATCACGACTTCTTCTTGGCCTACCAGCTCGTCGACGACAAATCCGACTAAGTTGGAGGCTGGAACCTGAACCAAGACGATGTGAGCCTTGCCCTGCAAGTACTCGTCAATTGGGGTGTTCTCAAACCACTGCTTTAAGAAGAAGAGTGGCACCGCCTTGTCGCGGATGACGATGGTGTTTTGGCCATCGACATTGCGCATCGAGCTTAAGTCTAAGTAGAAAATCTCGGAAACCGAAGTTAACGGCAGCGCGAAGGTGTGACCAGAGACCTGAATCATCAGGGTCGGCAGAATCGCTAAGGTTAATGGCACCTTGATCTCGATGGTGGTGCCCTTGTTAACCTCAGAGATGACCCGGACCGAGCCGTTTAACTTCGAGATATTGGTCTTAACCACGTCCATGCCCACACCGCGGCCGGAAATATCGGTGATCACGGTGTTGGTCGAAAAGCCTGGAGCAAAGATTAAGTTGTAGGCTTCCTCATCGGAGATGCGCGCGGCAGCTTCCTCATCCATGAGGCCCTTGCGCACTGCGACTTGACGCAGCTTGTTGGGGTCCATACCGGCACCATCATCGATGATGCGCAGCAGAATGTGGTCACCTTGTTGGGCGGCCGATAAAGTTACGGTACCAACCTCATTCTTGCCTATGGCCGCACGCTCGGTTGGGAGCTCAATACCATGGTCGCAGCAATTGCGCACCATGTGGATCATAGGATCAGCTAAGGCGTCCACTAAGTTCTTATCGAGCTCAGTGTCTTCACCTTCCATCACCAAGTTGATCTTCTTATTGAGCTTGCGCGCTAAGTCACGCACCAAACGTGGGAAGCGGCCAAAGACCTTCTTGATCGGCTGCAAGCGGGTCTTCATGACCGAGCCTTGCAAGTCCGCGGTTACGACGTCAAGGTTAGAAATCACCTTGTTCATCTCTTGGTCGGAGCGATGGGCGGCAATCGAAACCAAGCGGTTACGAACCAGCACTAACTCACCGACCATACGCATGATGTCATCGAGCACCTTGCTGTCAACACGCATGGTGGTCTCAACATCAGCGGCGGCACTGGCCGCAGGCTTAGCCGCAGCTTGGCTCTTAGGCGCCGCAGCGCTCGCGGCGGCACTGGTGGAACCGGTGTTAGTTGCCGCCACGGCGGCAGCAACCTTAGCGCTGACCGCAGCTTGGCCTTGCGCGGCGGCCGCCTGAGCCTGCGCCTGAACTTCCTCGACCTTCTTTAAGGTCTCTTGAGCCTGAGCCTTAGCGGCCGCCTCTTGGGCCTTTTGGTATTCGGCCTCGGAGGCTTGGCGCAGCTCCGGGCTGACCGGAGCATTGACCTGAGCGCCCTTGTTGATCCCTGCATCCGACAGCATCTGATCAAAATCAGCGTCAGTGGCATCAGCAGGCGCCCCGGTGGCCGAACCACTGGCGTTGCCTCCTTGTAAGGCCAAGTCATTGGCCATACCTGGAGCGTGCCCCTTACCGTGAAGCTGGTCTAATAAGGCCTCAAACTCTTCCTCGGTAATGTCATCAATGCTGTGACCACTCTCGCTTGCAGCAGGAGCGGACGCAGGCGCTGCCGCCGGAGCTGGTGTTGGGGCCGGAGCAGGCGCAGGCTGAGGAGCCGGGGTAGGCGAAGGGGCAGGAGCAGGCTTGGGAGCTGGAGCGACCGGCGCAGCAGCGGGGGCCGCTGGGGCTGCGGACGCAGCAGCGGGCGCGGCGGCGCCAATCTTGCCATCGGCAATATCATGCAAGCGCGAAAGGAGCTCAGGGGGAACCGCGGTCAAAGGCTCGCGGTTTTGCACCTCACCGAACAGACGAGTAATCTCATCGTAGGCCTGCAAAACGGCATCCATGGCATCGCTGCTCATCGCAATCTTGCCATTACGCAGCATGTCAAAGACGTTTTCTGCAGCATGGCAGATGTCGACTAACTCGGTGAGCTCCAAGAAGCCGGCACCGCCTTTGACGGTGTGGAAGCCACGGAAGATGGCGTTAAGCAGATCTTTGTCGTCTGGGGTCTTCTCGATCTGAACTAATTGCTCGTTCAGGTTTTCGATAATCTCGCCAGCTTCGACTAAGAAATCCTGTAAAATTTCCTCGTCCATTCTTTAACTCCCTAGAAGCCGAGACTTGCCAGTAAGTCGTCCACCTCATCTTGTGAGGCAGCGGCAGTATTAGCCTCAATCTGGCTATCAAGAGCTGGACCTTGGGCTTCGATCGCCTTCTCTTTCATCCGTTCTTGATCTTGCTCTGGCGTGTACTGGCCAAAGTAGCGCAAGAAGTCGACCAGCTTATCCTCAACCTCGGTAATTAAACTTACCACGCGCTGAATCATCTGACCGGTCAAGTCTTGGAAGTCTTGCGCCATCAGAATCTCATTGAGTTGCTTGGATAAGTCCGATGCGTCGTCGGCCGTCTTCTTGAGTAAGTCATCGATGCGATGGCACAAGAAGACGAACTCGAAACGGTCGATGCGACCGTTCATCAAATGCTTCCAAATTGGCATTAAGTCATCGATTGATGACTTTAAGGCATTAGCAATTGGGGTGCACTTGTCGACGGCATCTAAGGTACGAGTGGCCGCCTTGTCGGTTACCGAAATGATGTAACGCAGACGCTCTGAGGCATTAGGGATCTCTTCGTCAGTGATCTCGCGTAATCTTGGGTCGTAGGCAAAGTTTTGCACCGCGGTGTGTAAATCGCGGGTCAAAACACCCACCTGCTGATAGAAGCTCTCCTCACGCTGCTGCGTTAAGGCTAGGAGCTTACTATCGGCTTCCTTTTGCATACCGGCTTCAAGCAACATGACGATTTCACGCGCGGTCTCTAAGGTAATTAGAGGCTGGTCGTTGGTCATTTGCTCGATGATGGTGTTTTGTTCGGACATCGGCGCCTCTCCCAGTGAGCGTGATTATGAACCGCTAGACTCGATACGCTCGAAGATCTTATCGATCTTGTCCTTTAAGGTATCAGCGGTAAATGGCTTGACGATGTAGCCATTGACGCCCGCTTGCGCCGCGACCACGATTTGCTCGCGCTTGGCCTCAGCCGTAACCATTAAGAACGGCAGGGACTTGAGCTTAGGATCGGCACGCATCTTACGCAGCAGGTCGATGCCCTGCATGATTGGCATGTTCCAGTCGGAGATGACAAAGTCGAAGTCGCCGGTCTCAAGCATCGGCCATGCAGTCGAGCCGTCATCAGCCTCGAACGTGTTGTTGTAGCCAAGATCACGCAACAGATTCTTGATGATGCGTCTCATGGTCGAGAAATCATCAACAATCAAAATCTTGATATTTTTATCCAAGATTCTCTCCTTAACTGCAAAAAGTCATCAAGCAAGAGGCTTAATGTCAGAGGCCGACTCTTCCTCAAGTCGGCAAACTCACAGCAGATGCACTGCACAGACACTGCACAAACACTGCACCGGCGCTGCAAGTTAGCCCACCTTAAGGAAAAGAGAAGGGAACCAAAAGCACCTTCTTACCTTACAGCCTAAAATCCACGCATGCTCAAGTAATGCCAACTTCACAACCAAAAAGGCATTACCTAGGCTACGGGGCGATGGGACGCACTCAAGCTCGCACTGATGCTTACCCTCAAGTTCGCACTCAAGCTGCACTCAAGCACCGCCATCGACAATCATGATTGACCCCACCTACTGCCAGCGTGACGGCAGAGATTAAGGCCAAGCGCGCCTAACTAAAAACGTCCTGAGCCCAGCAAACCACAGTGCGTTTGCGCAGACACCACGGCCCAGCGAGCCCAATCCATTCTTATGGATCTTAACGCCAAACCCTACATAGAGCAAATAACGCGCCTTGACAGATCAGCGCCCTCGTCCTGCCCAATAGACCCAATAGGCCCGCAGAACCTGTGCCCCAGAACCTGTGACGCAGCACCTGAGACATCGTACCTGTGACGCAGCACCAGTAACGCATAACCTGCCACCCGGCCCGTCCTAAACTCCATGAGAAAAGGGCCTCGCCCTAAGTGAGAGCGGGACTGCGCATAAGCGCTTGCTCCTGCTCTCCCTTAGCGGCATCGAACCTGTTTGAGCAAACTAAGTATCTAAAAAGTCAGGTCTAAGCCTTAAGCCAAGGCCCAAATCGATTGCAGCGCACGCCTCAGCTCAGAACTTTAACCAGCGCTCTGACCAGCGCTGACCCCAAGCATGGTGCGCTCAACCCCCTAAAGTTGAGAAGCCCCAGCGGCGACCTGATTGCTAGATACCAAGCAAGTATCCCCGATTATAGCGCTTTGCTCCACTTTAAGGCATAAATCCGAGCTTATTGCAAGCGCCGCAGGCACTTACCCCAAGCCCCTCCGACGTTTGCAAAGAGTATTCCACTCTTGCCCCGTATTGTGCCTAACGTGACAGCCAGGTGACAGCACATTAGCCTCACGCTCAGCAAGAACCACGCGCTATGAGCATGTGCGCTCGGAGCATGTGCGCTCAGAGCAGCTATGCTCACAGCTCGGGCGCCTCTTGCCGGTTCGCCGCTAGGAATCAGACTCGGGCGCAGACGCATCTTTGCTTGCGGCCACGCTGCGGCGCCGCCGAGGCACCTTGACCACGGTGAGCTCAACCGAGCTCGGCTCAGGCTTTGACTCTTCAGTTACGTTTTTGCGCGGCGTGCTCTTGGTGCCACGCGGGCGAACAGCGCGCTTAGGCTTAACCTCAGGCTCATCGGCCTGTTCTTGCAGCTGGGCATAGGCCTGATCGACCAAATCCGACTCTAAGGCCTTAAAGGCAGTGTTGACCTGATGCAGATACTCAAGGTAGTCGGCCGTAACCTGCTGCAAGGCATCGGATAATTCCTGCAAGCCCTTACGCGAGGTGCTCGGCAGCGCGTCGGCGTCCTCGGCCATGAGGGCATCGTCGCAGCGCAGCTCGACGTTTTCGGTGAGCTGACGCAGCTTCGAGAGGCTCTCTTGGAGCAGTAAGTTGAGCTGAATCAGCTGCTTGGCTTGCGCTACCGACGGCTCGGCCTTGACTAAGTTCTTAATCGAGGTGCGGGTATAGCTCTTACGCAGCTGCGCAAGATAGCTCTTGCTGTTGTGAATAAATAAAAAGAGCTCTTGATCTTGCTTGGAGCTGGCGGTCATGCCGTTGCTTTGTGACGCCGTGGCCTCACTCTTGGTGCTGCGCTTCTTACGTCCCACGCTAAGTTTAGACGCATTCCTGAGCTCGGCTTCTGCTTGCTGCGCCTCCTTTTGCTCCCGTTCGCGCTCATCTAAGGCGGCCCGGCCTTGCGGCGTGCGCATCACGATCTCATCGTTCTCATTGAAGAGTAAGCTGGAGCGCTTCTTAGTCGTAGGCTGCGGCAAGCTGCCCGGCGCAATAATGCTCTCCTTAGGCAGCGGCGCATGCTTTTGCGTCTGCGGGGGATTGGCCCAATCCTCCAGCGAGGCCCGCAAGCGCACCACGGCCTGCGACAAAATCTGACAGGTACGCGACTCGGAGATGCCCTTGATCAAACCAATTTCACGCAAGTTCATCTCTTGGTCGTAGTAGAAGGTCAGGATTTCGCGCTCACGCTGGGGCAGCTGGGAGATGGCATGGGCCAGCGCCTTTTTAAATTGCGCGCCATTGATCGACTCAAAGAGCTTGTCATCGGGCATTTGCCCCACGATTTCGCTGAGCGGCTGATCGCCGATCACATCGTCGGTCAGTCCCGTGTCTTCAATGCCCATCACCTGCGAGGTATTGCTATCAAGCAGCATCTGGTGATAGCGATTGATGTCGACTTTGAGATAGGCCGCAATCTCGGCGTCGGTCGCCGGGCGTCCCTTTTCGTGCGATAAGCGCAGCATGGCCTCGCGAATGGCGCGGGTGTTTTGGTGCACCGAGCGGGGCGTCCAGTCGCTTTGGCGCAATTGGTCGATAATGGCACCACGGATGCGAATCGAGGCATAGGTCTCAAAGGTCGCACCTTGCCCCTCTTTGTAATTTTGCAGCGACTCAATCAGACCGATCATGCCTGATTGCACGAGATCGTTGACGTCAACCGAGGCAGGCAGACGGGCCTTAAGATGCATGGCCACTCGCTTTACCAGCGGCGCATACTTCACTACCAGCTCATTGCGATCAACCACATTTTGACCTTGGTAAGCTCTAGCGCCTTTTAACAAACTTTGACTCAAGTTGGCCATGTGCCGCGTTCCTACATCGACCTACGCCGCCGCCCTAAGCTTAAACGCTTAAGACTGCACGCACCCTCACCTCGTCTTGACTCTAAGAGCTGCCCGCAAGACGCGCCGCCTGGGCGTGCGCTGTTCACCTCTATTTGAGCCAAGTTTTTGGCAACAATCACACAATTTGTGCTAATAACATGCCACGCGCGGCCGCCGCGCCCCAATTGACGTGATTTCAGCCTAAAATCAGGCCCCGGACACACCCAAAGCCCACCTAGTTTCGTCCCTCGGGGCCAAGCCACCTCAGCCCACACCATGAGCCTTGCGCCCAGGTGAGAGCCCATTGGGCCCGTTTGGGGACGTATCCCACTTGGCCGCGCTCTGCTCGAACGCCGCCGGCTCAGCTGCGTTCTGGTCGGCTGCGTTCGGGGCGGCTGCGTTTGGGGCGGCTACATTTGGGCCGACCGCGTTTGGGGCAGCTACGTTCCGTTAAGCCGCGTTTTAGCACGCGCCCAAAAAAGCAAAGGGCCATAGAGCCCCTTTACTTTGTCCTTTGGTTCAGCCTCCCAACGCCTTCAGCGCGCGCTGCGTGTCGCTGGTGCGCTCCTAGGCCCTAGGTGGCGTTATGGGGCGCTTAGCTCCCCTTGCTTGACTCATCAAAGTCTGAGTCAATCAGCTTGCGCGAAGCCTCGATCTCCTGTTGGAGATCGAGCAGCTGTGCCTCAGACAGCACCGAGGTATCCATGCCCAAGATCTTGCCAATGGGCTGCGGCGGCGCATCAAAGCGCGACCCCAAGGCCCTATCAGAGGTGCCATCACCTGAGTCCTCATAGCTGTCGGGACGAATTAAGTTCTCGACAAAGAACTCAAGATAGCCCCCCGGAATATCCGGAATCGGCCAATTGAGCACGCGGCGGGCAAAGCTCTTAAAGGCGCGCGCAGCTGGTGCTTGCGGGAAAGCATCGACCACGCAGGTGCGTTGGCGAATGGCTTTGCGCATATTGATATCAATCGGGATGCAAGCGCACAGCTCTAAGGCGACGTCCAAGAACTTGTCGGTCAAGGTGACCAACTTCTTGAACATGAACTTGCCCTCTTCCAGGGAATGGACTTGGTTGGCAACGATCCGGAACTTCGTGACGCCATAATCGTTGGAGAGCACCTTCATCTGGGCGTAGGCATCAGCTACCGAGGTGGACTCATTGCACACCACCATGATCACGTCTTGGGCGGCGCGGCAAAACGAGAGCACCATGTCCGAAATGCCCGCGGCGGTATCCACGATTAAGAAATCGATCGGCTCTTCAATGGTGGAAAAGGCGCGAATAAGGCCGGCGTGCTGATCGACGGAGAGGCCCGCCATTTCCTTTAAGCCCGAAGCGGCCGGAACAATGCGCAGACCTTGCGGGCCATCTTGGATAATCTCTTGGAGCGAGCACTCACCCTTGAGGACATGGGCTAAATTCTTGCGGACCTTTAAACCCAGCATCACGTCGATATTGGCAAGACCTAAGTCGGCATCAAACAGCATCACGTGCTTGCCCATCTGACATAAGGCTACGGCTAAGTTTAAAGAGACCGAGGACTTACCCACACCGCCCTTACCGCCGGTTACGGTGATGACCTTGACTCTTCTCCACTTAAAATTCGAAACCATACTAGTCGTACCCTACCACCAAGCACCCTTACAAGTGCAACCCCTTGAGTGCAACCAACAACGCTCTGACGACAAACCCATGTTCCAGAGCCAGTCATTGGCATGAGGGACAATAGCTTTACCACACATCCTCGGCCCAACTAGGTTCAGATCCCAAGTCAAGCCTCAATCTCTTACCTCAGCTTAGCTGCCCTCCGGCACATGTATCCCAGCTAAAACCTCGCGCATCCTGGGAGCTGAGAACCCAAAAATCTCTGAGCACCCGGCTCATCTTAAGTCCCAGCACGCACCTGTGATGCTCTGAGCCCCAACTTGCGGTTCTACCAAGCGCCCCGCAATTGCTGCTTAAAAGGGACAAGTGAGCTTCATCCATCAGTTCCAGTCAGCACACGTACCGTGTTTGTTATATCTATATCGGCGCCCACGGGCCGAAACTGATACAACATAGCATGAAAACGTTGGTTTTATCACAGAAAAGACGGCACGGCACACCCTAAGCCAGCTTAAGCAAACCTAGGCCCACTGCGCCCCAATCTGAGATCCGGCCACAGCCTGCAGCAATGGTGCAAACTTTAGACCGCATAGCCCGCGCGGCACATTACGCCGCGTTTGCTATATCTAGCTTGTATCTAGTTTGTACTTTCTCTCCCCTAGAACCGCCTGTAGCGGTCAAGGATGCCCCCTCTTTATGCAAATGACAAGCCGACTCAAAACTTTTCCCAGCGCTAATCCCCAACAAGCACCACACTGCTACCGTGCTGAGCTAATACTGTGCTGCTACCGTACTGCTACCTCGCGGCTCCCATGCGGCTAACGGACTTAGCCCGCGCCGCCAAGCGCGCTGCCATCAACGGCGCCAGCAAAGGCGCGAAGGCTGGGGCTCGGCCCGCGCGGGCTGAGCCCAGCTAAGCTAAGCTGAGCTTAGCTCAAGCAGCTGACCGCAGGCCTACAGGCCGCGGGGCAGCAGGCCCTGTGCCGCATCATCCTCCACTGCGGCGAGGGCGCGCCGTGCCAAACTGCTAGGGTTAGGGATATCGAGGTCTTCGGGGACACGCTGACCATCAGTAATGTAGCTGATGGGCAGCTTCATCTCAATGCATAAGGACAAGGCATCACCGAGGTTTTGGCACTCATCGATCTTGGTTAAGATAAGCCCGGTTAAGCCCACCATCGCAAAATGCTCATAGGCGTGCTGGAGCACCTTGCGCTGGGTGGTGCACGGCAGCACTAAGTAGTGCTTAAGCTGCAAGCTCGCTTGCTGCTTGAGTTGGGTTAACTGCACGTTAAAGCGCTCGTCCTTAAAGCCTACGCCTGCGGTATCAACCAAGATCAAGCTCTTGTCGGAGAGGGTATAGAGCAGCTGCGGCAGCTCTGAGAGATTCTTAACTGCAAAGGTAGCGCAGCCCATGATGCGGCCGTAGGTTTTGATCTGCTCAACGGCGCCGATACGATAGTGATCGGCGGTGACAATGGCCACGCGTTGCGGGCCATAGCGCATCACAAAACGCGCGGCCAACTTGGCCAGCGTAGTCGTTTTACCGACACCGGCTGGACCAATCAAGGTAACAATACCGCCCTTGGACACGATATCATCATCACCTACCAAGATCGCGCGCTCTAATAAAGACACGATCTCGCGCCACGCATCGTTAAAGGAGATCTCAGCGGACAAGCGGTTAACCAAGGAGTCCGCGACCTTGTCTGAAAAGCCTACGCTGTGCAACAGCTTAAAGACCATGGCCTTTACCGGCTCATTGCGGGAGCGATTGTCTTGCAGCAGGCCCGCCAGCTCAAATTGTAAGAGCTTACGGATGTTCTCAACCTCGGCGCGCATTTTCTCAAGATCTTGGCGCACCACGGTATCAGACTCAGCGCCGCGGTAAGAATCAATTCCGGCGCGACTGACGTACTCGTCCTTTTCTTGCTTAACCTTGGACTTAACAAAGAAATTCTTAAATTCCCGCTGCTGCGATAACGGCAGCGGCGGAGTATTAAAAAGATCGGCATCCTCATCTAACGATGGATCAATTCTAGATGGGCCTGCCTTCTTCATGGAATCGTTGGCCATATCCTCATTTCCATCATTGACAGGGTTAATAATACGGGGCGAAGCCAGGTCGCGCGCTGCGTCGCTGCCTAAATCGCGCTCGGAATTACGGGCGCGAACTAGGTCGCCGCCTTGCGCTGTCCCCGTGGGCACCGGGCGCTCGGGCATGATGTGCGCTGGGGTGAAATCAACCTCGGAGGCTGCGGCGACCTTGGCGCTGGGCACCGCTGCCGCCACGCCCAAGTGACGGCCTAATTCCTCTGGCGTGGGGGCGCTCTTGAGGGCACCTTGCCCCCGCCCCTGTTGCGTCTCAGGCAGCGCGCCTAAGCCTAAGGGACCGCCTAAGGGAGCACTGGGCTCTTTGTCGGTGTAAGCTGACGTTTTGTGCGCGGCGAGATTGGCGATATCGCCGCTGAGCTTAGCGCCCTGCTCATGGCTCATCGCATGCTGGCGCTCTAAAATCTCAATTAAGCTCTTGGCGTAGGCTTGGTTTTTGGTGGGCGCGGTATTGTTGCCAGCGCCGCCCCCGGCCGCGTTCCCGGCTGCACTGCCGGCGTCATTGCCTGAGGCAGTGGCTCTCGCGCCTGGGCCTTGGCCATAGGTAAGGGCAGCGGCACCCCGCGAGCCGGACAAATCGACTTGATCATCGCTCAGGGCCCGCCCACCCAAGGCTTGGCCTAAAGCCTGAGGCGTAAGGGGCACCTTGCTTTCGATACCTGCCACGATCTCAACGCCGGCGGCTACACGCTTATTGGACATGATGATAGCGTCTTCGCCCAGCTCGTCTTTGACCATGGTCAGAGCTTCACGCATGTCTTTAGCTACAAAGCGTTTTAACTTCATACCCGCCCTTTCTCGACCCGACGCCCGAAAACCACCTATTACGGCGAGCCCTCCAGCGCCCTGTATCCAACCAGCCCCAAGGTTCTGATCAACTCTGTGTTGTCATTATCGCAAAAACAGTGCGCGCCCATCTCAGCGCAGAGCGCAGAGCGCCCCGCACCGCGGCAATTTAGCGCGCCAAGCTAGCGCACCAAGCTGCCACACCGATCTACCGCACCAAGCAGCCACACCAAGCTGCCGCGTCCAACGCTCAGCCCCGCGTCGCTGGGGCCGTGCTCATGCACGATGACTGACGCTATGCCTTAATTAAGCCTATGCCCCCAACGGCCTAGCTCACAACGCAATGAGGCAACACAAAGCAAATATGGTGCCCGGGCCTAGGTAGATGCTGCTGATAGATGCGGCGGCACTGGCGCCTAGCGCCCCGCCGCTTGCGGCATATGCTCGGGCGCAACAGCGCCCGCAGCTGCCGCTACGCTGCTAGCTTAGCGCAAATGAAGCGCGCGCAAAAGCATAAAACCCTGCACAAGGCAGGGCTTTGCCCCAAAATCAGATCGGGCCCGCAAGTGCAAGGCAAGGCAGGGCCGGGGCACGGGCGCGCGGCCTGCCCGCCTGCATCCCGCGCTTAGCCGCGCAACTGCGGTTGTGGGCTGGAGTTACCCACCACCGAGACGATCTTGATTTGCTTGTCGTCTGGGATTTCCTGATAGGACAGCACGCGCAGACCCGGGATAGTGTTCTTAACAAAGCGCGACAGGGTCGAGCGTAAGATACCCGAGGTCAAAAGAATCGCAGGCTCACCGGCCATTTCTTGGTTGGCGGTCGCCTCATACAAGCTCTTTTGCATGCGGTCGGCCAGACCAGGCTCGATGCCAACGCCCTCGGCACCACCGGTCTCCAAGGACTTGTGCAAGACCTTCTCCAAATCGGGCGAGAGCGTAATCACTGGGATGATGAGATCACCACCCACAATATCCTGAATGATAAGACGGCGCAGGCCGATGCGGCACGCGGCAGTTAAAACTTCAGGATCCTGACTCTTAGGGGCGTATTCAACCAAGGTCTCCAAGATGGTACGCATATCGCGCACCGGCACACCCTCGTGCAGTAAATTCTGCAAGAGCTTGGTGAGCAGACCGAGGTTGACGATGTTCGGGACTAAACCGGCCACCAACTTCGGCTGGGTCTTGGACACGATGTCCAGAATGTTCTGAACTTCTTCTTGGCCGATTAAGGAGGCGCAGTTATTGGCCAAAATCTGCGATAAGTGGGTGGCAACCACGGTCGAGCAATCAACCACGGTGTAGCCTAAACCTAAGGCGCGGTCGTTATCTTGTTTAGTAATCCAGACCGCCTCTAAGCCGAAGGCAGGATCCTTAGTGGGAATGCCCGGCACGCGCCCGAAAACCTGACCTGGGTTAATCGCCATGTCGCGATCGGGCTGAATCTCGGCCTCACCAAAGGTTACGCCCATCAAGGTAATACGGTAGCTATTAGGACCGAGGTCGAGGTTATCGCGGATATGCACTGGCGGAATTAAGAAGCCCAGATCTTGGGAGAGCTTCTTACGCACGCCCTTAACACGATTGAGCAGCTCACCACCTTGCGCCTTATCGACCATTGGAATCAAGCGATAGCCCACCTCGAGGCCGATCATATCGACCTCAGAGACGTCATCCCACGACAGCTCGCGTTGATCGGGCGCGGGCTCCTGCGGCTCCGGTGGTGGGGCCAAAGCTGCTTGGGCCTCTGCCTTTTGCTTGTGCTTGATCATAAGGCCAATCAAGGCGCTGATCGCAGCTAACGATAAGAACGCCACGTGCGGCATGCCCGGCACGATGCCCATGACAAACAGCACCATGGCCACGATGAACATGGTCTTAGCGTTACTAAAGAGCTCGCTGACCACCTGCTGCCCCATTTCCTTTTCCGAGGCATTTTGGCGGGTCACGATGATCGCGGCGGCGACCGATAACAGCAGCGATGGAAGCTGTGCGACCAAGCCGTCACCGATGGAGAGCAAGACATAAACGGTGGCAGCTTCGCTAAAGGACATCGAGTGGAAGATGGTACCGATGACGATACCGCCGATGATATTGATGAACAGAATCAAGATACCGGCAATCGCGTCGCCCTTAACGAACTTCGAGGCACCGTCCATCGAACCGTAGAAGTCAGCTTCGCGGGCCACTTCCGCGCGGCGCTCACGCGCTTGCTCTTGGTTGATGAGGCCAGCGTTTAAGTCCGCGTCGATCGCCATTTGCTTACCGGGCATGGCGTCCAAGGTGAAGCGGGCCGACACTTCAGAGATACGACCAGCGCCCTTGGTAACGACCACGAAGTTGATGATAACTAAGATGGCGAACACGATGAGACCGACGGTATAGGAGCCACCCATCACGACGTAGCCGAAGGCTTCAATTACCTTACCGGCCGCGGCCGTACCGTCTTGACCATGGAGCAAGATGACGCGGGTCGACGCCACGTTCAACGCGAGGCGCAAAATCGTGGTTAAGAGCAAGACCGTTGGGAACGAGCCGAAATCTAACGGCTTGCGGGAGTAAATCGCAACTAACAGCACCACCATCGACAAGGAGATGTTAAACGAGAACAGGATGTCGAGGAGGAACGGCGGGATCGGCAAGGTCACCATCGCCAGGCACGCTAATACCAGCAATGGGGTACCGATCTTAATCATACGGACTTTTTTAACGGCTGAGTCGCCCAAAGCCAGACCACGCGCCACCGTAGGGTTTGCGCGAGCTCGGTCTAACGCGCCGTTAACCGGCGTGGCTACCTTACTACCAAGATTAGATAAAAAGCCCATTAGTCATTTTTCCGTAGTTACGAAACAGGGA
>DXIF01000245.1 GCA_019113025.1 Candidatus Anaerobiospirillum stercoravium
GCCTAGGGCTGGGAGAGATGGTTAGAGACTAACTATGGCCAAAAAGGATGCCGATAGTACGGCCGCGGACAAGGTCTTGCGCTTATTTCGGATTCTGCTCTCGTCAGATCAACGCTGGTTTCTGTTTAACCTTGCCGAAAAGCTCAACTGTTCCTCTCAAACCGTCCTGCGCTTAGCCGCAGTGATTGAGCGTGAAATGGGTGAAAGCCTTGAGACAGGCAAGGAAGGGAAGTTTAGGTGGTTTCGACTCATTCCTAAGGCGCATCCGGGACGCCTAAAACTTAACGTGCGGGAATTGCGCTATCTCGAAATTTGCCGTGATTTGGCTGAGCCTTATCTGCCAGTGCAGATCCTTAAAGCCACTGAGCGCGACTTGCGCAAGCTGTCGCTGTTCATGTGCGACGAGAGCAACTTCCCCCAACACGGACGGCCCTTTGCTTTTTTTAGCAAAGGTTATATCGATTACACCCCATTTTTTGATGACATCGAGCTCATCTCGCAGGCCATCAACGATCACATGGTCCTCAAGCTGTATTACAAGGCCTCCGGCCATAATGAGGTCAAGTGCCATCTCTTTGCCCCTCACCGTTTGGCGGGCATGAATGGCGCGCTCTATGTCTTGGGCGCCGGTGTGAACCCTGATGCCAGCTTTCGTTTTCGCAGCTTCTACGCGGTGCATCGCATCACCAAGGTGGCCCTGAGTGGGACGCATTTCACCTTCACTATGACGGATGCCGATGACGACCTCTTTGGGTTGCCGTGGCATGAGCCACGGACTTTTGTCATCCACTTCAAGTCAGGTAAGTCCGCTGACTATGTGCGTGAGCGCATCTGGACCAAGAATCAGCGTATGCGCGATTTGCCCAATGGCGATTTAGAACTGGAGCTTACTACCACCGCCGAGCCTGAGCTCTTGGCGTGGGTGCGCAGCTTTGGCTCTGAAGCGCAGCTGATTTCCGGAGCCAAAGAAGGTGAGCCGCAGAAGGCTTTGACGGTGGCGCAAGATGGAGGCATCGGCAGTCTGGGAACTCCGGATGCCGCGTTTGCGCAGGCGGGCCTGGAGCGCTCAGGGAGCTGTAGTCAGGGCGGAGCGCTCTGAGCGGTCTGATTGCTCTGAGTGGTCTGATTGGGCGCAAAGGCAAGAGGGCGTGGTTTCGTACCGCGCGGATGGTTTGAGACGATAGAGGCAGAACCTAAGGTTCTGGGTGGTTATGCAGGTAATTCCAGAGCGCGCTAAATACTTACAGGTGCTGGAACAATTAGCCCCCTTGGCGCAACAGGCGCAAGGTGAGGGCATGGCTACGCGTGTTCATGCTTTAGCTGAGGGTGTACGTACTGGTGAACTCTTAATTCCAGTTGTAGGTGGTTTTAGTGCCGGTAAGTCCACCTTACTCAACACTTTGATTGGTCGAGACTTATTGCCTACTGCAATTCGCCCGGAAACGGCGTTAGCAACCGAGCTGCATTACAGCGAGGTTGAGTATATCGATGCGTTCAATGAACACAACCAAGCTCAGCGCTTTGAGCTGTCGCAGTTTGAAGAGATCAATCAAAACGCCGCCGACTATACCCATCTTAAGGCTTATCTTAATTGTGAGCTGCTGCGCGCTTTAGAGCCTGCGGTCTTGGTCGATATGCCCGGCTTTGAGTCACCGCTTGATCTGCATAACCGCGCGATCAATTACTACTTGGACAAGGGCTGCCTCTATCTGGCCTTGATCAGCTGCCAAGATGGCACCGTGACGGCCACGATGATGCGTCAGCTTGAGAAGCTCGACGGCTATGGCTGCCCGTTCCATATCTTTATCAGCAAGACCGATTTGCGGCCTGAAGCTGAAGTTAAGGCCGTAGTCGAAGAAATCCAAGGCCAATTGGGTGTGGCCTTCCTTGGCCAAGAGATCAAGGTCGGTACCGTCAGCAATAAGGCGGTCGACCAAGTTCAAGCTTTGTTGGGCAGCATCGATTGCAATGAGCTCTTCCGGCGCAAGTATCACGCGAGCGTGCAGCAGCTGGGGGAGGCTTTGGTCTCGGAGCTGTCGTTACAGGCGGCGGTGCTCGAGGAGCAAGAGCAAGAAAAGATTGATCAGGCGGTGCGCGCGATGAACAGTGCGATCGCTGAGCTCAAGCGCAAGCAAGACTATTTGACGCTCAATTTAGAGTCTCAGTTTAATTTGGGGCAGCTGCAAAACGAGGTGGTCTCCCGGGTTGAGCTGGAGTTGCGCTCGAATGAAGATCAGATCATCACGCAGGCTATTGCTGGTAATCTCGAGGCGGCGCAAGCCACCTTTTGTGATGTGGTGCATGCGGCGGTAGTGGGCGCGTTAAACGGCAAGTTAGAGGAAATTGATCAACAGATCTTTGCCCAATACCAAGAGGTGATGGGCGTGATTGATCAGGAGCTGCGCTCCAGCTGCTTAAGCTCGGTGGACTTTAGTGCTCAAGTGAGCCAGCTAGTGCGGACCGATTTTGATTTATCGCGCGTGGTGGCTCAAGAGCCAGATGGCAAGATGGTCACCAATTTATCGACCACGGTGCTCCAAGGCCTGAACTTTCTGTCCACACTCGCAGGTCCGCTCAAGATCATCGTAGCCGGAGTGCTGACCGTGCTACAAAGTGTCCTGCCGGACATCTTGGCTAAGCTTTGGGCCAAGCTCAATGAAGATTCGCTGCGCGCTAAGGCCAGCGAGCTGATGGAAACAGTCTTTATCCCTCAAGTGCTTAACACGCTTAGACCTCAGGTGCAAAACCTCTTAACTCAAGAGGTGCGCGCTAAGCTCACGGCGGTCTCTAAGTCTTTTGCGCAGGCGGTTGAGGAAAAGCGTGCGGCGATGAATCAGATCATCGAGCAAAGCAAGAGCCAAGCGGCCGAGCAGCAGGCTCAGGCCCAAGCGCTCAAGCAAGGCGCTGCTCAAATTGAGGCGCTGATTCAGTCCTTGGCTTAGGCCAAGTCCAAGGTTTAAGGGCCAGGGCGCACGCCTGAGGTTGTGGTCAAGTTAGGTGGGCTATGCAGAAAATCATCAACGCTTTCAAACAAATTGAAGCGCTCAACGAGCAAGAATCAAACATCATGAGTGCGTGGACTTACGCGTACTGCATGGAAAATGGCATTGCTCACGCCAGCACGATTGAAGAGGCCTATCAGGAATTGAACTCCGGTGAAAACAAGATGCTGAATATCGGCATCGTGGGCCGGGTGAAGGCCGGTAAATCGTCCTTGCTCAACGCCATCTTCTTCAAAGGCGAAGATATTTTGCCTAAGGCTGCCACTCCAATGACGGCCAGCCTTACCTTACTTGGTTATGGCAATAACGAGGCTTCAGTCGAGCTCTTTAGTAAAAGCGATATCGCCGATATCAAAAAGGAACATGATGCCTACCTCGCCATCAAGGAACAGAAGTTCCAAGACACTTTGGCTCAGGCTAAATCTAAGCTCCTTAAGTTGCGCAAGACTCTGACGCCGCAGCTTGAGACTCAGCTGCGCCAACAGGTTGAGAAAGCCATGTTGTCGCAACCGGCCCGACCTTACTATGAGCTCTATGAGGGCATTGCCAGTAGCCCGCTGTTAGCGCGCATTGAGCAAAGTGATCAGAGCATCACCCAGACGATCAATGCCGCAACGCCTCAAGCCATTGCCGCAGAGTTAAACAACTATGTGGGGTCGGCCGGCGCCAATAGCACTATTACCAAGAGTGCTCAGCTCTTGTTGGATATCCCTGAGCTCAAGGAGCTGCGTATCATTGATACCCCTGGTCTCAATGATCCGGTGGCATCACGCTCGCAGCGCACGGTCGACTTCATGAAGCAGTGCGATGTGATCTTTGTGGTCAGCCCGAGCAGCCAGTTTATGTCCGAGGCGGATGTGAACCTCATGATCAATGCGATCCAAGAGCAAAGCATCAACCAGATCTATGTCATCGCCTCGCAGGCTGACATGACCATGATCAGCGATGTCGCGGATAAGAATGGGCATGTCTTTGCGCCGAGCTTTGATAATTTGCGCCGCGATCTGCAACTGAGCCTGAGTGATTGCTTGCGCGGGTCACAGCGCCAAGTGTTGCAGCAGGCGCTAAGCGGCGCACAAGTGCTCCTGACCTCGTCCATCTGCTTTAGCTTAGAGCGCAAGCTGGCCGCGGGCACGGCGCTCTCTGAGAATGAGCAGCTGGTGCTTAGTAATTTGACCTCAACCTATCCAGATGCTTTTAGCACGCCTGAGCAAACGCAAGCTGCGTTGCAGCAATTAGCTGGAGTGAGCGCGGTGCAAGCGGCAGTAGCTGAGGTTAGAGCCCGCAAGGATGCCATCATCAAGGAGCGCCAAGCGTCCTTTGAGCACGATCAGCGCGCCTCAGTGGAACGCTATCTTGCTTACCTTAACCAGAAACTGCAGGAAGGGCGCAGTGAGCTTGAGGGAGCTGAGCTTAGTAACTTGCAGCAGTCGCAAGAGGAAATCGCTCAGATCCGGCAAGCCACCAGCCTTGAGATCAACTTGGCTTTTACCCGCAGCTTCAACCAGCTCAAGTCGGATTTACGCTCTTATTTGTCGAGCTTAAGCCAGCGCTTTGTTAATCGAGCTGGGACCAATGCTAGTCAGAGCCTGAGCGTCTCGACCTCGGTGACCCATCATGAAAGTGGCATCTTGTTTTGGAAGGAGCATTGGACCACGCAATTTACCACTAAGAGTCTTGATGCCTCCCAGGTGCGGCTTGAAGTGCAAGCGGCCTTTAGCCAAATGGTCACCAGCGTGCGTGCCGCTTTAGATAAGGTCTTAGAGGACTGGATTGATAAGGCGGTGCGTGAGGAAATCACGGTGACCAATCAGCTGGATATGGGCTGGTGCATCAAGTACGGCCTGAGAGTGCGCGACATTGAGCAGGCGGTCAAGCTTAGTATTTTCGAACTCAAGGAGAGCCTGCCGCAGCTGAGCTTTGATGAGTTTAACTTCAACAGTAGCTTTAGTGACTCCCAGCAAGAGCAAGCGGAGCGCGGGCGCTTTGCCTTCTTGTTTAGTCGCTCAGTGAGCTCGGCTAATGGCTCGTTACACGATGAAGAGGCCGAGGAGTTCTTGGCTAAGCTTCATGAGCTCTTAGCTTGGTTTAGCCAAACCTTTGATCAAAAGTGCGAGCGCTACTTAAGTGCGTTAGAACAGCTGTCGCACCGGGTGGATCTCTCCGGTTCGATCTTTGGCAAGCTCGATCAGCAGCTGGCCTTGTTGCGCCAACAACTGGCTGACAAGGAAGAGACCCTTGAGCACTACCAGATTTGTCAGGACCGCTTAGCTCAGATTGCAGCTGGGCTCAAGGCGTAACGGGGACGGAGGTTTATCTCATGGCACAACTGCAAGAGTCAGGCGTGTTAACCATTTTGCAACATGCCCTTGAGGCGCAACCTGAGCCCCATCCCTTGGTGGCTAAGTTTGAGCACCTGATCGACAAGGACTTTGTCGACTTCAGTCGCCTCGAAAGTGGCTGCGATAACCTCAAAGCTTACATCGGCTTGCAGCAAATCAAGCAACGGTTGCAAGAGATTGCTAACTTCCCGGAAATCAACAGTAAAACCGTGATTGCGGTGGGCGGTGGCTTCTCAGCGGGCAAGTCTTCGTTTATCAACAGCTTGCTCGAGGACACTGACTCAGCCGAGCAGGTGCGCCTAGCCACGGGTACCCGTCCGGTGACTGCGGTGCCCAGCTACTTGGTTAACAGCAATGATCAGGTTGAGATTTGCGGCGTTAACTATAAGAATGCCCGCTTTACCATTGATGCCAGTGACTATGAAGAGTTAAAGCACGATTCGGCGCGCATCGGTTCGATTCGCGTCGGTAGTGCCATCAAGTACTGCACGGTCAAGCTCAAGTTTAAGCCAGACTTACTGGAGCAATGCTGCTTGATCGATATCCCCGGTTACAATCCGGGCACCAATGAGAGCCCGCAAGACGAGGTGGCGGACGATGCCATTGATACGGGCGCCGAGGTTGATCTGAGCTTCTTAGATGATGATCCCGATGCCACTCAGTCCATTGAGGAGCTTAACGTCAGTGGCATTGAGGAGCCTAGCTCGGATTACAACATTGCCCGTGAAGCCATTGCCAAGGCCGATTGCTTAATTTGGCTCTTTTCGCTTGAGCATGGACCACTGCCGGCCAATGATCTGGAGTTTCTGAAGAAGCTGGGTTTTGGGCGCAGTGATAAGCCCATTTACTTCGTGGGCAACAAGGCCGATGTGCGCACCCTGTCGGATGTCATGGCTTGTCTTAAGCAAACCTGTAAGACCTTGGCCGATGCGGGCATCGCTTACGCGGGCATCTGCGCCTACAGCTCCAAGCTGGGCAAGGTCACGGTGCGCATGGCCAACAGCGATTTTGACGTGCTGGCGTTTATCCGCCAAAACAATCGCAGCAAGGATATCGCGCAGCAAATCGACGGCACGCTGCAAGCCATCTTCAGCATCTACTTTAAGAAGATTGCCGCCGAGGTGGAGTTCTCCGATCGTATTTTGGAGCGCCTAGAGGAAGTAGAGCGCAAGGGCTACCAAGAGGGAGTATTCCGTCCGGGTAAGCGCTTGATCGTGCAAGATCGGCTCGATGAGCTCAAAGAAGAATTGTACCAGCGCCGTAAGACGCCATCTGATTTAAAGGCCGCGCGCAAGGTCAAGGATACGCTTAGCGCGTGCGTCAAGGAGTTTTGCTCCAGTCTTGACGTGCAGCCCGATCAGACGGCGAACGTGGTGCATTGTGTTGGCTGTGGCTGCGTGATTGAGGAGGGCACTGAGCTTTGTCCTAAGTGCCACTCGTTCCAGGATTGCAGCGGCCGTAAGTGCCCCCACTGTGGCACGGTCACCGCCTTTGAGGCCTCGTTCTGCCCAGAATGCGGCTTTAACTTCAATGAGGGCTAATGACTATGAGTCAAGATCAGGCGACGCAGTTACTGTGTCCGCAGTGTGGCGCTGCGAACCAAAGTGGCGCCAAGTTCTGCGTTAAGTGTGGCGCTCCCTTAAAGCCAGAAACTGAGCCGCTCAGTCTTGAGGAGCGCATTGCCAAGCTGCAAGCTTGTGTCGATGAGATGATGACCAGTCTCAAAAGCTACACGTTGCAGCAGGTGCAATTATGCATGCTCGCTGGGCTCAATAAAGATAATGTTAATCCCTCGCTCTTGGCGATGGGGGCTTTGGTTAAGGCCCAGTTAACCGATAAAAACAAGGGCTGGTCAGAGCGATTCAAGCATGCCAAGCAGCATGCGGGCTTTTTGTGGCACATGAAGTCCGTTAATGAGTTCAATCTGCCGGATGCTTTGGCGGAGTACGAGGTGCAGAAAATCTCCAATATTGGCTCCATTGGGTGGATTGGCTTGCGCAATCAGTACCACGATCTGTGTGGTGAGCTCAAGTCGCTGGATAAGTTTGATGAGGATGATGACACCATTGATTTTGATGAGGTGTTCGCGGTGCCTTTAGAGCAGGCCTGCCAAGAGGCGAAGGCCACGGGCAAGCGCATCATCAAGGACATGACCTCTAACTCGAAGCTGTATGACGTCACTAGGCATTCGACCCATCAGATGCGGGTTTTAGATCGTATGAGTTCCTTTCTCTACAACATTCAGCAGCGGCTGTGCGAGTAAGCGATAGCTGCTGAGCAAGTAAGCGGTAGCTGCACAGCTGCGCCGGGCGCGTGGTTGGTGGCATCAAGTGGATTAAGCCCGTACTGTGAGCATCAGGGCGCTGGCTGGTTGGGGGTAGGCCCAAAGTTTTTTGTGCCCGTGATTGATAGGTCGCCTGCTTTAGATCTAAGTTAGGTCGTTTGGGGGCGAGCACTCGAGCGCGTTGGCATCACCATGAGGTATTGTTATGCCTTTACCATTGATTATTGCGGCAGGTGCGGCCGTATTGGCTGGTGCCGCGGGCTTAGCCCAAGGTGCAGAGG
Source organism: Candidatus Anaerobiospirillum stercoravium (assembly GCA_019113025.1). GTDB lineage: Bacteria > Pseudomonadota > Gammaproteobacteria > Enterobacterales > Succinivibrionaceae > Anaerobiospirillum > Anaerobiospirillum stercoravium. The sequence goes on from DXIF01000245.1 coordinate 7,910, forward strand.
CCAAAAAGAAGCTGGATCAAGCTAACCAAATTAAAGCATCGGCGCAAGCGTTAGCAGAGGCGGTGCAGCACGAGGGGGCGCAGGTTCAAGAGCGGCTCAACTCAGAATTAACTGTGCTCAAGGCTGGCTTAGATAGTTGGAGTCAGGTCTGCGCCGAGATTGCAGATCAGCTCGCTCATGATGCTCAAAATACCAAGATTCAGCTGCAGCTACCCAGCGTAAGTTCAAGCTTTAATCCGGTGGTGATCGACAGTTCATCTTCGAATTTAGCCAATGAAACCCTAGACCAGATGTCTTGGTTAGGGGGCGGTGCTTTGGCCGTAGGTGGTTTAGGCGTCTTAGGCGGGGCGGCGGTGTTAACCGGCTTGATTGCAGGTCCAGCGTTACTGATCGGGGGCGTGGTGTTATCAGGTAAGGCTGACGAGGCTTTAGCTGAGGCCCAAAGTAAGTACGATGAGGTTAAAGCGAAAGCCAAGCAAGCGCGGGCCCTGATTGCTAAGGTCAGCAAGCTGTGCGATTTCTTAACTAGGTGCTCCAAAGCATTGGAGGAAAGCACCGATTTTGCCAAGGACTTATTGCACCTCTACCGCGATGATCGTGAGCACAATCTTGGTTTGGCTGCTCCACTGGCAGCGCTGGTTTCTTACTGCAATCTCGTGCGTTATCTGCCCTTGTTGGAAAAAGATGAGGACCCTAAACAGCCTCAGTTTATGCTGAGCGACCAGTTTCGGCTGTTCATCAAGAATCTCACTGATAGTGAGCAATCAATCAGTCGGGTGTTACAGGGAGCTGACTACAACGTCAAGCTGACTACCATATCAGATTCGTTCGTGTGTTAATGCCGGGCGCTGTGCTCGAGGCGCGGGCAGACTGGGCTGACACCCCTTTGCAGCCCTTGCCGCCGTTTTGGGCGCGCGGTCGCAGTAGAGCGACTTTAAGCGCTCTGATGATGTTGCCTTCGTCACTACAAGTTCAATGATAAGAGGAAGTCCTACATGGGCTCCGTAAAACTGCAAGACGCGGATTGGTTTTACACGCACCTTCGGTAAGAGCAAAACTCAATGATTGCGTTATTTGAGCTGTTCTTGTGGTTGACCTACATATATGACATTAGGCGCCAAATG
>DXIF01000246.1 GCA_019113025.1 Candidatus Anaerobiospirillum stercoravium
TTGGGCGCGTTGGGCGCAACGCACCAACTGGGACGCGCCCACTGGGGCGCACCGGCGGTGGCGCGGGCGCATGGCGCATGATGCGAGCTGCGCTGCAAAACTTAAACGTCAGGCGTGACAACAAACTGCCAATTATATACTAGTTTTCCTAGGTTGCTGGAGCCATAAAAAAGGCCGCTGCTGCGGCCTTAGTGTTGTTGAGGTGATTGCCCCTTAAGGGACATGACGCTGTAGTCTAAAGTCTTGGTTGTAAGCTAAAGATTTTGTTGCAGGAAGGTCTGGGCGGCTGAGGCGGCCTCAACCTCATCAGGACCATCAAAGGTCATGGTGAGCTCTTCGCCTTGTTGGATGGCCAGCTTCATGACCACTAACAGGCGCTTGCCGTCAACTAATTGGCCCGCTTTACCGATTTGGCAGGCGCTTTTATAGCCCGAAACCAGCTTAACTAATTGTCCAGCAGGACGAGCGTGGATGCCACGAGGATCAGTAATCTGGTAGACGATAGTTTGCATAATTTTCTGTCCTTGGGCGGGCGCGGCGCAAAGGCTTGATCCTTCTTAGCGCCTTACTCCGCCTTAGTTTGCATGTGATGTGAACAGTCGGTCACAGGCCCTCCTAAGTCCTAGGGGGCGCCCCAATTGGGGCGGGGCCACCATCTGGGTGGCACACCATTGGGGTTGCGCAACCATCTGGGCGGCGCTACCGCCATTGGACTTGCACCATTAGACTTGGGGGCCTGATCGGGGCCGTTAGTTAACGTTAGTTAATGGCGTTTGATGATTTCACCCAAGTGCACGCGGGCATTGCTCAGCTCGCTTTGGCACTGAGTGGTGCTGGCGCGAATGCGCTCACGCAGGGCCAAGATGGCGCCCGGTGATACCGAGAGCTCGTCGTAGCCCATCTCAACAAAGAGATCGGTCAGCTCCGGATCGGCGGCTAACTCGCCGCAGATACCAGCCGGAATGCCTGCGGCATGCGCATTTTGGGCAATCAGGCGCAATAAGGCTAAGACTGCTTCATGATGCGGATCGTAGAACTTGCCGAGGTTTTGGTTTTGGCGATCGCAGGCGGTGGTGTACTGGGTTAGATCGTTGGTGCCTACCGAGAAGAAGTCCACGTGGTGCGCGAGCTCGGCCGATAAAATCGCAGCGGCCGGAGTCTCAATCATGATGCCAATCTTAGGCACGGCATAGGCTTGACCTTCAGCCTTGAGCTCGGCTTCCACCTCAGCGCAGATCGCCTTAGCCTCAGTGACCTCAGATAAGCGCGTTACCATTGGGAACATCATAGCGATGTTGCCGCGGGCGGCGGCGCGGTAGATTGCGCGCAGCTGGGTTTTGAAGATCTCCGGTTGCATTAGGCAGATGCGCAGGGCGCGTACCCCCATAGCCGGATTTTCTTCCTCGGGCAGATTGAAGTAGTCGACCTTCTTGTCGGCGCCAATATCCAAGGTACGGATAATGACGATCTTGCCGTTCATGGTCGAGGCAACCTTGGCGTAAGCCTTAAATTGCTCTTCTTCCGTTGGTGGGGTGCTGCGCCCTAAGTATAAGAACTCCGAGCGGAACAGGCCGATGCCTTCGCCATCGTTCTCTAAGACTTGCTCGACATCATCGACTTGGCCGATATTGGCAAAGGTTAAGATGCGATGGCCGCTTTGGGAAATGCCTTGCTGGCCGCGCAGTGCCAATTGGCGGATACGGCGTTGATCAAAGGCATCCTTTTCTTGTTGGAGCTGAGTAATGGTCGCTTCATTTGGCTCGACATAGAAGGTGCCGGTGGCGGCATTTACACCAATGAACTTGCCATTTAAATCCAAGCAGTCCTCGCCCTCGGCGGCGGCGGTGCCCCCCTGCTCTGAGTCATCAAGGCTCTTAGGGAGGTTAGCGTTGATGATGAGCGGGATGTTCATGGTGCGCGCCAGAATCGATGCGTGCGAGTTTTGGGTGCCGTGGCGCAGAACAAAGCCTAAAATCTTAGAGCGGTCCATCGCTACAGTTTGCGATGGTTGCAGGTCGTCGGCAACAATGACCACGCTTTCAGTTAAGGTCACAGCTTCACCGCCGCGGACAATGCGCGCAATGCGGGAGGTGACGTCTTTGACGTCGGCGGCGCGCTCGCGCATGTAGTCATCGTCGAGCTGCTCAAAGTCATGAGCTTGCTCGCGCCCGACCGCGATCGCCGCGTCCGCAGCATTGATGCCGCCTTGCTTGATGCGCTCGCGGATGTTGTCGCAGATATCCGGATCATCGAGCATCATGCGGTGGATCTCAAAGATCTCCGCTTGCTCGGCGCCAATTTCTTGCTGGGCCTTGGTAATTAAGCTTTCCAGCTCGGCTTGGGCTTTGCCTAAAGCTGACTCAAAGAGGCTGAGCTCCTCCTCAATGGTCTTGCTGGTGCGCACCGTGTCCGCCATCTCTGGGGTCTTGATGTGCAAGACCTTACCCATGGTGATGCCGGCACAGGCACAGCGTCCATGTCCTACGTACATACCCTCTTCTCTCCACCTAGCTAGTTAGACGACGTGATGTATGGGTTAAGCCGGTTCTAGGTTTAACCTAGGAGCGTAGCTTAGTTATCTTGAGGGATGATGGTGCAGATGTCGTCATTAGTGGTGACGGCACGTGGACTTACATACTCGACACTCTTGAAGTCCATCGCATTGCAGATGACCATGGGCACTAAGTTACTTAAGCCGGCCTGCGCGATGATCTCTTGGTCAAACTTAATCAGGGGCTGACCGGCCTTGACCTCTTCATCGTCCTTAACTAAGGCCTCAAAGCCCTTGCCCTTTAAGTCGACGGTATTGATGCCAACGTGGATTAAGATCTCGACCTTATCCTTGGAGGTAATGGTGACAGCGTGAGCGGTCTTGAAAATCTGAGTGATGACACCATCGCATGGGGCGTAAACCGTGCCGTCAGCACCTGGCTTAAAGCAGGCCGTAGGTCCTAAGACACACTCCGAGAAGGTTGGATCTGGGATTTCTTGAATTGGGATGAGCTCGCCGTTTAAAGGTGCCTTTAAGGTGACATTAGCAGCTTGCTTGTTACCAAATAACTTGTCGAAAAAGCCCATTTCGGTCTCCAAATTAAGAGCAAAGTGTCCGCAGTTCTAGCCCGGTTAGCTCGACTAGCCCAGCGCGCCCGGCGCGCCGAGCGCGCTTGATCGAGCCCCAATGAGGCGGGCCCTAAGCCCAGCTCAGTAATCAGTAAGATTAGCTCACGCACAGCTCACCTGAACTGGTTGCCATGCGATTTACCCACGCTGTGGTTTTGGGTTGGACTGCATGTGATGACATCAGGGGCGCTGAGGCTCTAACCTCACGCCGACGCCGGTAGCATAGCGCACGCAGCGCGGGCGCAAGCTTCAAACCTAACTATTATGGCGGTAAGCTCAGGCAAACTCATCCTCAAGAGGACAATAGCGTTAGCTTGCTCGCATTTTCATGCCGGGCTTACGCCTCGGGCGGCGCCCGAGGCCGGATGCGGCCGCGGTGCGCGCTAGGTGGCGCGTTGCCCATTATTATCGAATCGGCAGCGATTTGCATGGGCTGGGGGGACAAAGTGTGACCATTCTCGAAATTTAATTTCATGCCCCAAAGTTTTCGTGAAATATTTTTCTAAAGAGGGGGCGCCGTAGGGAAAATGCAGTGGGGTGCGCGGCTGGAACTGTTACTGGGGATGGGCGCCACTATCGGCTCTGCCACGGGCGCCGCCACCGGCGCCGCGGCGGGGCTGAGTGTGCTTTGTGGCTGAGAATTTGCATTAAGGCGCGTCAGGCGCGGACGTCAAAAGATAAGCATTTTGGCGCGCACCTATTTCTACGCTTTTGGTTTGCCTGTGCTGCAACGCAGACGGGGTAACCGGTCGGCTGATGCGGCCTTAATTAGCCAATTTTGAGTAAGCAGCGCTCCTGTCTTGCTCCATTAGAGATGACCTGTAATTAAGAGAGAGCTAATCTGGCATACCAAAAGCGTGGTGATCGTTAAAGCGTGGTGAACATTGCGGTTCTATGGCGCGGTTCAGTGCGGTTGGGGACGATGGGGTGCTGTAGCTTGGCGCTACGCGAGTATGCGCGTAAGCAAACAAGCGGGCGCGGCAACGCGTAGCAACGCGTAGCAATGTGGGGCAATGTGGGGTAACGCGGTAATATGATCAAACTTAGGCTGAGGGCTTAACTTTTTGGTTGTGGCAACCAGTGTTTGAGTGCAAGCGCTTAACGTGCGGTGGGCACGGGGCAGTGAGGGTTTGCACTCAAGCATTGCGACGTCTGGGAGCGCCTGAGCGGTATGCTCTCAGAGCAAGACAGAGGAGATCTGAATTATGTCGAGAGAAAAGAGCCTGTGCTCAGGGCGCAAGCTGTCATCGTGCTTGAAGGCCTTGACGGGAGTGGCTCTGGCTTTAGGCGTTGTCTCGGCCACGGCACAAGCCCAGATTCGTTATGAGACCAGCATCAGCGATGTGGATGCTAAGAATTGGTCCACCAGCACCAGCAAGATTTCCTGCGTCTTATCGTCCAATGTCGAAGGCTATGGCCGCGCGGACTTTACCTTGCTTTCAGGAGCACAGCGCCGTTTGAGCTTGGAGCTCTTCCCCAAGGTGGCGGTCAACGCTAAGACCACGATGCGCATTTTGACCGTACCGGCCGAGTGGCGCCCGCAAGGGGATGAGGCCGAGATTGGCTCGATTGAAGTTTATAAGGGCTTTAATCCCTTTATCGGTGACTCGGTATCATGGGCCGTGTTACTTGAGCTCTCTCATGGTAAGCGCGTGATGCTGCCGTATCTGGCTTCGACCAATTTAGGCGTCAACCAGATGCTAGTACCGACCTTAAGCCCGATTGGCTTTAGCGGTGCCTACCAAGAGTTCTTGGATTGTTCGGCGCAGCTGCTGCCTTATGGTTATCGCGATGTCAGCTTGGTCGCCATCATGTTCTACGATCAGGAAAATCGCATCACGCCATCCTCCGATGAGCGCCTGTTCCAGCAGATCAACTATGCCAAGTTAGATCCGTCGATCAATAAGATCATCATCTCGGCCTTTGGCTCGGGCAATAGTGACAACCTCGATAACTTAGATCTGGCCAAGAGTCGTGCCGATACCTTGGTTAAGATCTTGACCGATAATGGCATCAATAAGGACTTGATCGAGGTACACACCTACGGTGATGAGCAATTAGCCACCACCGGTTACACCATTTCTGAGCGTCAGCAGTCCTCCAAGGCCATTATCGAGCTGCAGCGTGACCCATTCCGCGTCGATAGCCGCTTAGAGGTTGAAATGCCGGATATCGGCGTGCCCGGTGCCACTTACTACACGGACTAATCGGGCCGCGGTAGCGGACCGGTATGGTGAACCCGGATAGCGGGCCGGGAGCGCAGACCAAGATAGCGGACCGGGATAGCGAACCGGATGGTAACCCTGGGTAGCGGGCCGGGTGGCAGGCTGCGGTGCAATGAACTAGCTGCGTCACAAAGTCAGGGTGCCGGGCGGTTAGGACGCAGCGGCTGCGCTAAGATGGGGTGTCCCCGGTGGGGGTGGGTTAGCTCCCCTGTGTGGGGAAGGTTAGCTCCCCCGTGTGGGGAAGGTTAGCTCCCCTGTGTGGGGAAGGTTAGCTCCCCGATGGGGGGAGAGCGCGCTCCTAGCTGGGGTGATATCACCTCAGCAGCTGGGGATGCTAAGTTTTTTGCGGTGGTGAGGGCAGGCAACAGTTATGGCCAATGTACTCAAGAAGCTCAAGGCCAAGGAAAAGCGCGAGGAAAATCGCTTCAAGCAGCGCGCGATAATGGCTCTGATTGGACTGCTCTTTTTTGCAGCCATCTTTGTCGGCTGTCTGTGGGTGTACACCTCAACGGTTGAAAATGAGCGCCGCGTGTTGAGCGAAAACGGCATCAATGCCCTGTCTTATTCCAATTTTGAGGAGGCACGCCTGCTCTTGGAGCAAGCGGCACAAAAAGGTGAGCCGACGGCCTATGAGTTCTTAGCCTGGATGTACATCAGTGGTGGGCGCTATGAAGACGCCGTACAACCAGCCCTGCGGGCTTCGACGCTGCAACGCATGGGGGGCTACGAGGTCTTAGGTGATCTGGCAATCCTAGGCTATGGCCCAGTTAAGGGCACCCGCGCCGCGCTCTCATACTTTGAGCAAGGCGCATTAAAGCAAGCACGCCGTGAAGCGCTGCAACGGGCCGGTGAGTCGGAGCGTGCTATTGTCGATATCTTAACTGAGGTGGATCGCCGCCCTGATGATCCCACCGATCCTACGGCTTATCGCAATCCAGACGTGCAAAAGCGTGCGGTCGAGCTCTTTACCCAAATGGTGAGCCGCGCGCTAAGCTTAGCCCCAAGCGCCGATGACTTCAGTGAACTGGTGATGCGCGCCTACAACAAGGGCGCCAAGAACCTAGAGCTGGAATTAGGTGACATGCTCTTTATTGGCACCGAGCGCGCTGCCGCCAACGCCCAAGCGGCGCTGGAGCATTGGCAGCGGGCGATGGATGCTGGTTTAGAGCGCGCCTACGTACGCCTCGCGGGTGCTTATTGGCACGGTTACTCGGTGCCGCGCGACCCGCAAAACGCGATCGACCTCTATACCGTAGCGGCGAGCAATAACCAAGATCCGGTAGCGATGTACGCCTTAGCGCTGATTACGCTGCGCTCGGTTACTAATCCCGATGATGTCGCCCGCAACAATGCCTTAATCCAAGGGGGTATTGAGTACTTAACCCAAGCAGCGGCGCAAGGCTATGGCCCAGCGAGCACCGCCTTAGGCGTCTTGGCCTTAACCGAAAACTCCGATGCCTTGGCTGCCAAGCGCTCAGCGCAGTGGCTGCGCATCGCGGCGGTTGAGCAAAATGATATCTCAGGGCGCATTCTCTACGACCTGATGTTGATCACTGGTACCGGCGTCGCTCAATCCTTTACTGAGGGCTTTGACGATTTAATCTTGGTTGCTAAGTCCTATCCACCGGCTCAGGGCGTGTTGGACTTACTACAACGCCGTATTCCTCCTGAGGTGATCTTGCGTCAGGCCATGGCCTTGAGCAATCAGGTGCTGTTAGGGCGCCTTGCCTACCGCGAGGGCGATCCGGTCGCACAGCAGACTATTACCGATCCGATGACGGGCGAGGCGATTGCCCGGCCGTTCTCGTTCTATCAGTCGCTGAGCAAGGTTCCCGCTGAGCTGCCGCTGCAATACGGTCTGTTTAACTTCACGCCACCGAGCGATTTTACGCATATGACCATTAGTGGCGAGCAGGTGTTAAGCCCAGATTTAGCCAAGATCATCATCCAGTATGCGCCGTCAAGTGGGGCGGCCCCATATGAGCCCAACCAGATGATGCCGCGTCCGCTGCCCCCAAAGGTGCCTGCTGAGTACGCGATTGGCTCCTTTGTGCCACCGATTACCCTCTTGGAGCCGCAGTCCTTATTGGTACCAACCACGGGCCTCAATCGTACTTTGTTCTAAGCTCAACTTAGCCGCAGCTTAGGGGCGGCTGACAAAATTAGTGACGGATTTCAATTCACTCATCCCTGTTGTGATGCCAGCTCAAGACACTGAGCGCCGCATTGAGGGGAAGTCTTGTAATTGCAAATTTGCCGTCAGCTATTTGGTCAGTCGGTCCTTAATCTCAGATTTGATGTGAATACGCGCTGCGTGACCGGTCTGAAGGATCGTATGATCGTGTCTTGTGATCGCCCAACCAACTTGACTACTTTGGCGCCGCTGGCCACCGGGGGCTCCAGTTTTAGAACTTGGCGCAAAAAGGGCTTCTTGCTCGTAGACAAGACCGAGTTGCTCCCTAAGTTGGTCTCCAAGTGGAATGTGTTTTTGTCCCGGCCGCGGCGCTTTGGCAAAAGCTTACTGCTGTCCATGCTCAAGGAGCTCTACACCAATGGCACCGAGCAGTTCGCGGGCTTAGCCGTGCACTCGACTTGGCGCGAAGATCGGTGCAAGGTATTGTTGTTTGACTTTTTTGGGCTCAGTGATCCCCGCACCTTTGAGGCTGACTTATGTACCCGTCTGCGCTCAGCATTTTTCCAAGCAGGCTTTACTTGGGCGCATGAGGTGGTGCCAGGCTGCACTAATCTCTCGACTTTGGCCTTCACCTGTAGCGACTTATTGGGCGATGAATCGGTCGTGGTCTTGATCGATGAGTGGGATTTCCCCCTGTCTGCCAATCTCCATGAGCGCAGTGCCTTTGAGCTAAACCGCGCAGTCTTGTCCCGCTTCTATGCGTGGCTCAGAACGCTGCCAAATGTCGAATTTACCTTAGTGGCGGGTATTGGACGCTACGAAAATACCTTTACTATTTCTGGGCAGTACATCAACGATATCAGTATGGATCCCAAGTTTGCCGCATTGCTGGGCTATACCCAAGCGGAGCTGGAGTCCAACTTTGCCCCATATTTGCCCCGGGCCGCGGCACGCTTGAAGCTCAGTGAGGCTGAGTTGTTACGTCAGCTTAAGCTTCGTTACGATGGCTTTTGTTTTGACTATAACATTTCGCTTTCGCTGTACAACCCGTATTCGATCAATTCTTTTTTTGCGCAGTTAGGAGTTGAGACGCAAGATGCTGAGGCATTAGGCGCTGAGAGCGCTGAGCCAGAAATGTACTTTCCGAGCTTCTGGTTGCAGTCGGGCAACACCCCTAGCATTTTGCGCACGTACCTCAACAAAAATGCCGCAGATTTTTCGTTGCTGGACAGCGTAAGCCATGGAATTGAGCTCGCTCAAAAGAAATTTACGCAGCCCGCAACCTTCGATGGCGTCTCTTATGACTCGTTGTTAGTGCAAACTGGCTACTACAGCATCAAAAGTTTCGCCTACAAGAGCCCGCGCGATCCCTTCCAACATGTCTTCACCTGTGACTTCACTAATACCGAAGTGCGAGATATGTACGCCTCGGTCGTGGTGGGCTACTTAACGCAAAGTCACGGTGACGATCCGTCCTCAGACATCAAAGATTGTGCGACCCATGCGGTTCAGGCCTTGGTGCAGCATGATATTGCCCGTTTCGTGCAGCAGCTTAACTACTATTTGCGCCATATTCACTACGACATTTGGGCAAATGCGCATGAGGCTCATTATCGGAGCATGATCGCGCTCTTTTTTAGTATCGAGATTGAGTCCTACTTGGTCCGCCAAGAGGTGCCTAATAACGCCGGGCGCGCTGATCTAGAGGTGCAGTTGGGCGATAGCCTCTTTGTCTTTGAGCTCAAGCTCGTTGCGGCTCCGGCCAAGGACGGAGCTAACAAGAGCAAGCGTAAGCGCCGCACGACGGTATCGACCGCAGTAACCGCAGCTGAGGACTGTGCTGCAGGGGATAATACGGCGGTGCTCAAGCTGTCGCATCAGGCTTATGATCAGATCATTGCTAAAGGTTATGGCTTGGGGAGTGCTCCTAAATCAGTTAAGCACTGGTATGGCATCGTGCTGGTTATTGACGCCGGGGCGCGTCAAGTGCGTTTTGGGCGGATGTTCACGACTGGCCAAGAGTTAGGGCAGACCTTGGAAGATGCGCTGACGATTCAAAAACCGCAAGCGGGCTCAAGGGAATAGCCCCCAGAGCCCCCCCTTAAGCTCGCTGCGGGGCCCAGCTGTATGTTGCCTGCTAAGTAGTGTGCGGCATGCCAGGAGGTGGCGGGACTGGGTCGTTAGTCGATGTGGCGCTGACCTGCCACAATGCTTTGGTCAAAGCGCTTGCTGCCGTGGATGAAGTCTGCCAGCTCCTGTAAGGCGGGACGGTCGTCCATGGCGCAGAACTCTAAGAAGCGGGCCTTGTCTTGCGCGCTGAGCTTGCTTAAACCAACCTTGGTTAAGAGGTTGAAGTTGTCATACTTGATGATAAGCGCTGTGGCCGGACCAAAGAGCTTACGCGCTTGATTTAGGTGCGCGGCGTTGATGTCCTCAGGCGAGGCCCCAGCGTAAATTAAAGGCAGGGTGACCTCAGCTAGAGTCGAGAGCAGCGGCTGAACCATCGGGTTGACCGCATGGCCGGTGACATGGCCTTGTAAGTTAGTGCGGCCCTTGAACTTGCCTAAAAATAAGAAGTCACAGCTCTTCTTGCCATCGTTGACCGGGTAATTGTCCCAGATAAATGGCTTGCGCCCTAGACGCTTAGTGACTTGATCGATGTACTCTGGGGTAATGTCCTCGGATAAGACCTTATCACCGGTCCAGAAGATCTCGACGCGCTCAGGAAGGCCCGCGGTTAAATCGCTAAAGTAGGTGTCAGGGCATGAGCCAAATAAGCGCTCTAAGATCGGGTCATCGCAATAGTAGGATGGGCAGATGATAAAGTGCTGGACGTGCGCTGGGAGTAGAGCCTCAACTGTCTTAATGATCTCGTTTTGGGCCTTACCGACGTCCTCGGAGTCCTTGACCATGTCGTCAAAGAGTAGACAAAAGATTTCGCACTGACTGCAGGCGCATAGTTCCTTGACCTGCTGCTCTAAGGTGGCACGCTGCTTTTGAAAGTTAGCCGTCAAATTCATGGGCGACAGGGCTACGCCAAAATCAAGTCCTTGCGCGTGCGCCGCTTGAGCCATGGTACTTAAGCTGTGACGATAGTCGGCACTTATAGGCTCTTGCCACTTATCCCGCAGCTGCGCATCCTCCTTGGGCGCGTAGATATAGAAGCGGTAGCCATGCTGGGCGCAAAAGTTAAAGAGGTATGAGCGCTCTTGAGCGCTGTAGCGTTGACCGTAAAAGCCTTCAATAATGCCAAGATAGGAATCTGCACCCATACTCTTAAACGCTCCTTCACAGGTATCGATGAAACTGTGGGCCCATTGTCTATTTGCATCGCGCTTGTTGTCAACAGGCGGCTAGCGCTTACAAGCGCCTCCTGCTGCGCCCAGCCTCTCGCTGAGCCTGGCCGCCCTGCGTGCCCTGCTTCCCGCTGAGCTATACCTCCCACTGAGCCTGCCGCACGAGGCGCTGCCGCTGCACCGCAGTTCGCTCAGGGTCGGAGAGCGTGGGAGCGCTTTGAGCGCCTTGATCGGGCGTTGGGGAGACTGGGGGCGCTTTGTGGCCCGTAATTATGGCATTTCTGCCCCTGAGCGATTATAATCACTGGGTTTTGTGAGTTGCGCGGGCGCTTGGCCCCCAGCTTACGTCACTTGGGGCACCAAGTGGCCGTTTTTGGCGCGCTGGGCGCGCAAGAGAGCAGACTTGCTGGCAACCTTGCGGCAAACTTGCGATAAGTTTGCAGTAAGTTTGCGATAAGTTTTCTTGGTTGGGCCCTTTAAAGTTAGCGAACTTGCCCCCATGTACTAACTTTAGGCGGCTTGAGCATAGTTTCAGCTCAGCATAGTCCCAGCTCAGCATGGTCCAAGAACTGCGACTTGGTGCTGCAAGTTAAATTTGAGTTCCTAGGCCCGATGAGGCCGAAGGTGAGAGTTAAATAGCTTACTGCACTCAGTGTTTTGAGGTTTAAGAATGCAGGCTAATATTACTAAGACTGAAGGTAACAAGGCCACGATCGAAGTGATCGTACCGGTTGACGTGGTTAAAGAGGAGTACCAAACGAGCTTCCGTAAGTATGCTCAGAATGCTCGTATCGATGGCTTCCGTAAGGGCCACGTCCCTAAGACTGTGCTGTTAAGCCGCTACGGCGCATCCATTCAGCAAGCTGTCATTGACCAGTTATTACAAGACTCCATCAAGGAAGTCTTTGCTGATGGCAGCAAGTTAGGTGTGACCTTGGCACAAGACCTCGACCTGCAAGTCGTCGAGTTGAGCTCATTCCAGCCTGACGCTGAGTTCAAGTTCACCTGTACCTGCAACATCATTCCTGCGTTTGATATCGCCTCGGCTAAGTCCATCAACTTCGAGCAGATCAAGATCGAAGTTAACGAAGATGATATCAATAAGACCATTGATACCTTACGTCGCCAGCGTGGTGAGTTCGTCCCACAAGAGGGCGCCGAGATTACCGCTCAGGACTGTGAAGTTATCCTGAACTTTGTCGGCACGCGCGATGGGGTCGCCTTTGAGGGCGGTGCCGCTAACGACTTCCGTCTTGAGATGGGCCGTACCCAGATGATCCCAGGCTTTTGTGAGCAGTTAGTGGGCCACAAGGCAGGCGATCAGTTTGATATCGAGTGCACTTTCCCTGAGGACTACAACGCCGAAGAGTTACGTGGCGCTCAGGCTAAGTTCGCGATCACCATCAATCAGGTTTCTGTACTCCAGCTGCCTGAAGTTGACGCTGAGTTCATCAAGGCCTTCGGTCTTGAGGGCAAGAGCTACGACGAGTTCGTTCAGGACTTAAAGCAACAGCTGCTCGCTCAAAGCGAAAATGATGTGTTTAAGTACAACATCCGCGCATTACTGCTGGCTTTAGCAGATCACTTTGGCATTGATAACTTCAAGCCACGTGAGCGCGATGTCGAAGAGGCTGCGCGTGAGCTTACTAAGCGTACTTTCCGCTTCACTGATGACAAAAAGAACGATCCTAAGTTTAAGGCCTTCTTTGACATGGTGATGACGATGAGCATGCCACCAGTGCTGCCAGAGCAGATTGAGCATAGCGTAATCTATACTTTAACTGCCACCAAGAGCATCGATGTAGCTGATCCTACTGAAGACGAGATCAGTGCCTTAATTGAGAAGCGTTCTATCCTCTTCGAGAATCCTGAGGAGTACAAGCAGGAAGTTCGTGAGGACAAAGAAGAGATGCGTGTCCTGCGCATCACTTGCTCCAATCAAAAGTTCTACGAGGCTCTGTGCGCCCTGGTCACCACCTCCGAGAAGGTTTTAAGCTACACCGAGGCGGTAAACCTCTTCAACAAGGCCGCTGAGGAGCTTAATAATCGTATGACCGCCTTATGCGAGCAGTGGTACCCACGTACTGCGGCCCAGAAGGCTTAAGCTGGTTATTAGCACTCAGCTAAGCTTAAGCTCAGCTTAGTTGAGGGTTCAGCCAAGTTATTAAGGCGCTGCCTCAAACAGCGTCTCAAAGTGCCCTCTCCCAACGGACTTGGGCACTTTTTTTCTATGAGCACGGGGGGCGCTTGCTTTGCCTTGCTTTGCCTTGCCTTGCCTTGTGGGGCGTTGCCGTGCTCGCCTGTCCCCGCCTATCTCCCGCCTGGTTTTAGTGGGCGCTTTAGTGGGGGGCTTTAGTGCGCTGCTAGAGCTGAGCTTGGTTCTCCCGAGCTTAAGGTGCTGCTTGGCATCTTGTCGGGAGGATTACTGAGCTGAGCTCTGTCAGGGCAGATGAAGTCACAGCACGTACTTAGGCGCGTGAGCCCAAGTTGTTGCTAATACTTGCCGTTTACAATGGTGGCTTGACCTGCGTGTTAGGCTGTAATATGAGGTGCTGGGCGCGCGTACGCCGCCGCTGTGCCTAAATGTTGCGCATTAAGTGCCTCGGATGCGTCAAAGCGTAAGATTTCAATTAAGATGAATGATGGCGCTCAGGGAGGCAGCCTGCTTGCGATGGCCTGCCTGAGACAGCCTGCTTGCGGTGGCCTACCTGCGGTGGCCTGCCTAAGGCGGCATGCCTAGGCTGGTTGTTTGCGGCGACCTAACTTGAGTTGCCTAAAGCCAGGGGGCTGGTCGCTCGGGCGCAGTAGGGGTACCGCGGATTTGCCTTAAGTGAGAGTTGTGCACCCACCAAGGTGGGTGTGGGCAGCGCTGCTGCCATGCCGCCTTGGGCGGAAGTGAGAACTAAAAATGAAGAGCGCATGGGGCGCGCTGCGGGCGCAACTTGGTGCACTCTGTTCTCGGTCGTAATTTCTTTGGAGCTGAGCTTTCATGTCAGACATGTCAGTCATCGACCTTCAAACCAGAATGTCCACCCTCGTTCCGATGGTGATCGAGCAGACGGGACGCGGCGAGCGTTCTTTTGATATTTACTCGCGCATGTTAAAAGATCGCGTGATCTTCTTAACGGGTGAGGTCGAAGATCGCATGGCCGATTTGGTCATCGCCCAGCTCCTGTTCTTAGAGTCGGACGATCCCAACAAGGATATCTACCTCTATATCAATAGCCCGGGGGGCGTCGTGACCGCCGGTATGGCGATCTACGACACGATGCAGTACATCAAGCCTGATGTCTGCACCCTGTGCTTAGGCCAAGCTTGCTCGATGGGTGCCTTCTTATTAGCAGGTGGCGCTAAGGGCAAGCGTATTGCCCTGCCTCATGCCCGCATCATGATTCACCAGCCATTGGGCGGCTATAAGGGCCAAGCGACTGACATCATGATCCATGCTCGTGAGACTGAGCGTACCAAGCAGACCTTGGCCATGATTTTGGCCCAGAATACCGGTCAGCCGCTGGAGAAGGTCATGGCTGACTGTGAGCGCGATAACTTCATGGGCGCAGGCGAGGCCTTAGCCTATGGCTTAATCGACCAAGTCATCATGCACCGCGGCGAAAAGCCGGTTGAGCGCCCTGAGCCGACCGATCCTAACGGTGGCCCGGGCTCTGGTCTGAGCGGTCTGGGCGGCACTCCCTTTTTCCCCACTGACCCTAGCGCCGCGCCCACGCTAGCCGCACCCAGCGACGAGGCTTCGAGCAAGGACGCTGAAGGCAGTAAGGACGAAGAGCCGGTAAAGGAAACCAAGGTCAGCAAAGAGGCGGACGGGACTTCCAGCGCGGCTCCCTGTGCCGCTGCGGCCGGGCAAGCGTCCGGGCAAGCGGCCGGGAATGCCGAGCACGGCGTCCCAGCTATGATGGGGACTAATCCTTATCTGTTAAACGGCATGGCGCCTAATGTCAACGGCATGCCGGGCGGCATGATGAACCCATCAATGATGAACCCGAATATGAATCCGGTGATGCAGGCCTTTATGCAGGCGGGACTGCCCAGCAGCGCCGCGGTGCCGGGCATGATGACCCAGCCGATGCCAATGCCCGGTATGCCTTGGCCGGGTCAGAGTTTTGTCCCGGGCCAAATGCCGCCGGGTAACGTCCCAGGTCAAATGCCTCAGGGCGCGGTCCCGGGGATGATGGCGCCGGGCATGCCAAATCAAGTACCAGCAGGTCAAGTACCAGCAGGTCAAGCTCCGGGCGCAGGCGCGGCGGCAGCTGCGCGCGGCCGTGGTACCACCCCTGCCCCGAAGGGCAAGGGCCGTAACAATCAGAACAAGAAGTAAGCGACGTTTTAGAGGTAGCAATGGCTGACAAGAAAAAGAATTTTTGCCTCTTTTGTGGCGAACCAGCGAGCCCAACGCGCGCGCTCATTCAGTCGTCGTCGGGTTACTGCATTTGCTCTGACTGCGTCGAGCGCTGCGCTCAAATCGTCAAAGACAAGAAGAAGATGCTGCTCGACAAGGAAGATCCGGGCTACATCGACTTAGAGAACATCCCAACTCCTCATGAGATGGCTGAGCACTTGGACCAATATGTCATTGGTCAAGACGATGCCAAGAAGGTCTTATCGGTAGCGGTTTACAACCACTACAAGCGCTTAAAGCACACGGCACGCGCTGAGGCCGATGATGTCGAACTGGGTAAGTCCAATATCTTGATGATTGGTCCGACCGGCTCGGGCAAGACCTTATTAGTTCAGACCTTAGCCCGCTTCTTAAACGTGCCGTTTGCCATGTCCGATGCCACCACCTTAACTGAGGCTGGTTACGTCGGTGAGGACGTGGAAAACGTGATTGTGCGTCTGCTCAACTCCTGCGATGGCAATGTCGAAAAAGCCCAAAAGGGCATCATCTACATCGATGAGATCGATAAGATTGCGCGCAAGAGCGAGAACCCATCGATCACCCGTGACGTCTCAGGCGAGGGCGTACAGCAGGCTTTGCTCAAATTAATTGAGGGCACGGTAGCCTCGGTCCCACCAACGGGTGGGCGTAAGCACCCAAATCAGCCGATGATCGAGGTGGATACCTCGCAGATCCTCTTTATCTGCGGCGGTGCTTTTGACGGCTTAGAGAAGATCGTCGACAAGCGCCTCTCGACTAATTCGGGCATTGGCTTTGGCGCCGAGGTTAAGGGCAAGGATGAGGAAATGACCTTAACCGAGAAGTATCGCAAGGTCGAGCCCGATGACTTGGTTAAATTCGGTATCATCCCTGAGTTTGTGGGCCGTCTGCCTGTGATTTCGGCGTTAGAAGAGTTAAACCGCGAGCAATTAGTCCGCATCTTAACTGAGCCTAAGAACGCCGTAATTAAGCAGTACCAGACCATCTTCAAGTTAGAAGGGGTTGAGCTGGAGTTCACGCAAGAGGCATTAGAGGCGATTGCTGACACCTCGATTGCCCGTCATACCGGTGCCCGTGGCTTACGGTCGGTCGTTGAGAACTTATTGCTCAACACCATGTACGACCTACCATCGGTCAGCGACGTCAAGAAGGTCATCGTCAACGAGGATACGGTGCGCAAGGCCTTAGAGCCAGTGGTCATCAAGACCGATGATGCGGCCTTAGTATCCAACAGCTAAATTTGGGGCAGGTCCGCGCCCAGGCCTTGGCACTAAATGCGAGGCGTCATGCACCCGCTATAAGCGGGGCGGCGCGGACCGCCACCCTCTCGGGCTAGGTGCGCCTAGCCTACCAGCTAACAGAGAGTGCATCCGTTACATGTCACAAAATAATGACGACAATCGTACCGAGCAAGAGGCTAAGGCGCGCTCTGGTACCAAGGCTAAGAAGCCTGCGGACAAGAAGCCTGCGGACAAGAAGCCTGAGGCTAAGAAGCCGGTGGTTAAGAAGCCCGCGTCTAAGGCCAAAGCTCCTGCTCAGCCTCAGGCTCAAAGTGCGTCGGCGGCTGCGCCTAAGCAGACGGCTGCTGCTGAGCAGGCGGCTGCTGCTGAGAAGGCAGCGACCGCGCCCTCAGTTGCGCTTGAGGCCGCTTCCGGCTCGGGCGTAGCCAACTTGGAGGTGCCCCAAAAGTTAACTCCAGCCGAGGTCAGCGCTCTAGTCGCCGCCAAGCAGGAAGCGGCGGCGCAGGAAGCGGCCGCGCATGGTAGCTCCGAGGATGCGGTCGCCGTCCCTAGTGACGCTGAGAATAAGCAAAGCGCTGCGGCTAAGGCTGCCGCCGATCAGTCCAAGCCGCAGGCAGGGGGCGAGGATGTTGTCACCGCGGCGACGGACGACACCAAGGATAAGGTGGTCGGTACCTTCCCGCTGGTGACCTTGCGCTCGATCATCATTACGCCTGCGGCCAATGTGCAGCTGATTGCGGCGCGCGAAAGTACTGCTTTGGCCTTAGAAGAGGCCTTAGCCTCGACTAAGGGCGTTGCTGTGTTCTCGCAATTGGTCGAAGTGCCGGGCGGCCGCCCCAATCGCGAGGATTTAAGTCGCATCGGTGTGCTCGCCCGCGTCTTAAATGGCTCCTATAACGAAAAGGAGCAGTATCGCGCCACCATTCGCGGTTATCAGCGTATCTGCATTCGTCGCATTATTGACGACCCAGCGCGTGCCGTGCGTCACGTCGAGGTTGAGTTCTTAAATGAGCTTGAGGTCGATACGTTAATTGAGCAACGCTACGTCGAAGCGCTGCGTTCGGCCTTAGATACGGCCTTAGAGGTGCAAAATCGCGGCGGACGCAATATCGTCGATAAGACGATTCCTAGCGAGATGCTGACCTCAATTCGCGAGCAAAGCTCTTTGAGCTTGATGACCGATGGCCTAGCCCAGATCCTGCTCTTGCCATACTTTGACAAGAAGTATGTTTTAGAGTCGCTTGATCCCGTGGCCCGCGCCAAGGCCATCATCGCCTACTTAAACAACTTCTCCTACAAGGCTGAGGTTGATAAGAAGATTGCTGAAGATGCGCGCTCGGCGATGGAGCGCTCGCAGCGTGACTTCTACTTAAATGAGCAGCTCAAGGCGATCAAGCGCGAACTCAATATGCATGTCGATGATTCCAACGACATCGAAGAGTATCGCAATAAGCTCCAAGGCTTTGACGCGCCGATTGAAGTCATCAACCGCCTACAAAAGGAAATCTCGCGTTTAGCGGTGATGTCGGTCAACAGTGGCGAGAACTCGATGGTGCGCAATTACATTGACACCTTGTTCTCGATCCCATGGCATGTCAGCACCCCATTAAATCGTGATCTGCAAAAGGCCAAGGAGATCTTAGAGTCTCAGCACTATGGCCTAGAGAAGGTTAAGGATCGCATCTTGGAGTTCTTGGCGGTGCAAACGCGCAAGGAGAAGACCCAAGACGCCAACGGCCAGATTCTGTGCTTAATGGGCCCACCAGGTATCGGCAAGACCTCGCTGGCGGCCTCAATTGCTCAAGCTACGGGCCGTAAGTACGTGCGGGTGGCCTTAGGCGGTATGTACGATGAGTCCGAGATTCGCGGTCACCGTCGTACCTACATCGGCGCGATGCCGGGTCGTATCATCCAGAACATGATCAAGTGCGAGGCCAACAACCCGCTGTTCTTGTTAGATGAGATTGACAAGGTTTCGGGCAGCACCCAGCACGGTGATATCTCTGCAGCCTTACTTGAAGTCTTGGATCCGGAGCAAAACAAGAGCTTCAACGACAACTACGTCGATCTTGAGTACGATCTGTCGCACGTGCTGTTCATTGCGACCGCCAACAGCTACAACATTCCACCGGCCCTGCGCGATCGTATGGAGATCATCGATCTGAGCAGCTATACCGCCGATGAGAAGTTCCACATCGCCCGCGAGCACTTGCTGCCAAAGCAGCTGAACAAGAATGGCTTAACCCCAGAGGAGTTTGATATCTCCGATGCCGGGTTAAACCAGCTCATCTTGCACTACACCTTAGAGGCCGGTGTGCGTAGCCTAGAGCGCATCATCGCCGAACTGTGCCGCAAGGTGGTCAAGGATCTCATGATCAACCCACCTAAGAAGCCCAAGAAGGTGGTCTTAGGCGTCAAGGAAATCGAGAAGTTAATCGGTCCAAAGCGCTACGACTTCACCTCCAAGCTCAAGGAAAATCGCGTCGGCGTGGTCAACGGCTTAAGCGTTTCGTCCTATGGCGGCGATATGCTCCAAGTGGAGGTCGTGGCCAATGAAGGTAAGGGCAGCCACCTGTTAACCGGCCAATTAGGCTCGGTCATGAAGGAGTCAGTATTTGCGGCGATTGCGTGGGTACGTTCGCATGCGCGCTCCTTTAATCTCGCCCCGGACTTCTACCAGAATGTGGATCTCAACGTCCACTTCCCAGAAGGCGCGATCAAGAAGGATGGACCGTCGGCTGGTACGGCTACGGTTACCGCGATCACCAGTGCCTTAACTGGTAACCCAGTGCGCGCTGATGTCGCCATGACCGGCGAAATCACGCTACGCGGTGACGTGCTGCCCATTGGCGGCTTAAAGGAGAAGCTTCTTGCCGCCTTACGCGGCGGGGTTAAGACGGTCTGCATTCCGCACGAGAATGAGAAGGATCTGTGGGACATCCCCAAGAAGGTCACCAAGAACCTCAACATCGTGCCGGTCAAGACCATCGACGAGGTGCTCGACATTGCCTTAGAGTTCAAGCCTAAGGAGTTCATGCCGACCACCATGGAAGAGTGGACCTTAAGCGGCTACGAAAAGCGCGAAAAGCAGCGCAAGCTGCGCATGGAGGCAGAGGAGCACAAGAACTATATGGAGATCCGCGATGGCTCCGATAGTTCGGTCAAGGCGCTCAAGAACGAGCCTGATGACGCCGAGGACGCTCCGGTACCGGACAAGAAGCGCAAGGGGCGTAAGCCCAAGGACGCAGATACCCCGGTAAATCCGGAGGCCTCCAGTTCTCAGGAGCCGCGCCCAGATGACGCGAAGCCTGAGGCAACGGAACCTCAGGGCAGTCGCGCTGAGACCACGGGGGTGCGTCTAGGTCTCATCAGTCATGATGAGTAAGGGGCTCACGGCTAATTAGCGCCAGACGTTAGCGCCATAAGTTAATGCCAAAAGTGCTCGACCCGGTGGCCGGGCACTTTTTGTGTCATAAAGTTAAAGTCACGCCGCTCTGCAATATGAGCCCGGCCTGATGCTCTATGACTAGTTGCCGCTTCGCTTCAACTTCAGCCCTAACTTAGGCGGCGCCGCTTCGCGGCGGCGGCGTGCCGCTTCGCCGACTTTGGTTCAACCTCTAAACTAGGAATACTAAACTAGGAATATTCCCATGCCCAGAGATCCGCATGAGTCCGCCGCTTATCTTGAGGCAATCAAAGCTAAAGGGCAGCGGATGATGAGCGCTTTCATCTTGTTAGATGAAGTCAATGATCAATTGGTTGAGCAAGCCAGGAGCCATTTAGCGCAGCTGCAGCTTAGCCCCAAGCAGCAGGAGGGCAAAGAGCAGTTGCGCCGCTTCTATTTGGAGCTGGATTCGCTGGTGCCCGTGTTCTTTAAGGCGGTCAAGGCACAACGTCAGATCGAGAGTATTGAGCTGGGTAATGTGCGGCGTTTCGAAAAGTTGCGCCAACGCTCCAAGCACTTTCGCAAAAAGGGAATGCTCAGCCCGACCGAGCTCGTGGACTTAAGTGTTTTTGTGAGCCAAGAGCGCAAGCAGGTATTTGAGTTGCTCGCACAGCTCAAGGAGCACATGCTTAAGCTCCAAGCGGCGACCTATCAGCCGTTTCAGAATTTGGCGCAGACTTATTTGGATGCCTATGACAGCATGGACGAAGTGTTGCACGACTACACTTTGCTCAATGTCATTGGCACGGAAGATGAGGTCGGCGCTCTGCAATATGATCCCGCCCTAATGCTTTTCGATTAGGCGCCGCTTATGACCCGACTAAGGGCGTGGGGGCACTAATAAAAGTTGCGGCCGTATCCCCGCCCTCACGGACGGGGCATTGGCCGCTATAATTCAGGAAAATAGGATGAAAAAGGCCAATCAAGCTCAACTGAGCTCTGCTCAGATCGATTTTTTCATGCAAGAGTTCGCCGATATTATGAACGATTTGCACCAAACGCTTCGACCTTACACGCTGCAATTACAAGAGCTGCAGCCTCAATTTCTTAAGGAACTGCAGCGTGAGGGTAAGCTCTCATCAGAGCTTACGCTCGAACAATTGACGTCTGAGCACCAAGAGTTGCTCGCACTTAAGGACAACCAGCATTGTGATACCATCGATCCCCATCTGCGGGTAGCCTTTTGGTCGTTGCAGCGTTTCATGGAAATATGTCAATTGGAACATCAGCTCCATGAGCAGTTGGTGCGGTTGCGTGCTAAATCCAAATCCTTTCAGCGTAAGGGTCGCTTTACGGCAGAGGAGGAAGTGAGTTTTAGATTGAAGCTCAAGGAGCAGCGGCAGCAGAGCGTACTTTTGCTCATGCAGCTCCAAGCTAACATGCAGGACATCTTGTTTGGCACCAAGATTGTGGCACTCAAAGTCGTAGCTCAAGCCTACCTTGACCACCATGCAGATTTGGTTAATCTCTTTGCCAATGGGGAAAGCTTGGTGTTATTGGATTCTGTTCCAGCTTAGGAGACGGTAGGGCTGTAGGCTAAGCCCCGTGCCCCGCAACATAAACTGCGGCATCGTCTTGTGGTTGGTAGCGGAGCTTCGCTTTGAAGACTTGCCCGGCACGGTGGCTTGCTGGGGGTTGACGCTTGCTGGGTACGGGCGCTCAGGCTTGTGGTGTGAAGTGGTTGGTCCCTAATTTTTGGTTCATGCCCCAGTGAGCTTGGTTGGGCTTGCTACAATGCCGCTTAGAGCTTTGAGCTTGGTTTTTGGGATCAAGTAAGGGGTGACTTATGTTAACACCAATCACACCAGAGCGCGGCGAGCTCTCCCATCCCAATGGGGTACGGCCCCAAGGTAGCGCGGCTGCGCATGCAGGCTCATTTTTGCCCTGTACCTTCTCCATCTTAAGCGGTCAGCTCAGCGTAGCTGATGGGTCGAGCTCTGACGAGCCTAGAGCCCCGCTTGTCGGAAGTGAACCGTCGCTTACCGGAGTGCCGTCAGAGCCCATGTCGCCTAATGGGGCATCGTCTGAGCCTGTGCCGCTTGCGGGCGCGTCGTCACAGTCTGTGCCGCTTGCGGGGGCACAGCTTACAGGGGCGCAAGTTGCGAGCGCACAACTTAATAGTGAGCGCAAAAAAGAGCTCTTGTGCCAAGAGATTTTGCGCAATATTACTTTGATTTTGAACTCGCATTCCCATCCGCGCCTTAATGATTTGCAGGGCGATGAGCAGCTGGCTTTTTCTGTGTTGGGTATGGGGCTAGGTGACTTTTGTGGTCGCTCCTATTCGTATTTGTCCTTGTCCCAGTTGCAGCAGCTGATTTACTCGCAGATCGTCTATTTTGAGCCGCGTTTAGATCCTGAGAGCGTGCAAGTGCGTTTGCTCACCGATAGTACTAACCCAGCGCGTGCAAGTTATACCGTCAGCATGGACATTACCGCGAAGATCCGCCCCAGTTTGCTTGAGAACCAAGTCTTTAGTTGTACCACCGTGCTAGACTTAGAAAGCGGGGCCAATGTCGTACGGCTGAAGTCCGGGCGGATTTAGGCTCTAAGTTGTGCTAAGACGCATCTTCATGGCTTGTTCATAGCTTGGGCGTTCAGATGCAGGATTTCGGATCAAGCCCCAAAAGGACAAGACACTGCCTTCGCTCAACAAGCTCAAAGCTCATAAATATCGGATAAAGGCTGGGACTTGTTGAGGTTGGCCCTCATTGCAAGTCCGCAATCCCGCATCTGTACGCTTGGGCCAAAGCTTGGGCCAAGGCTTGGGTTAATGCCCCACGGCAAGGCTAGGGGAGCCTAGGGCCTTAATGAGAGAAAGTCTGTGCGGCAACGGGGCTTGTGGGGCTCACGTGGTTATGATCTAGCGCTGGGCGCGCTTCAGTGACACTTAGGGAGGGGACGGGGATGCAAGCTGATTTTTTGGACTACTACCGTAATAACCTCAACTTCTTGCGGCAGGCCTCAGAAGATTTTGCCCGTGCTTACCCTAAGATTGCTGCGAGCTTAGCGCTGTCTAATTTTGAGTGCGCCGATCCCTTTGTCGAGCGCCTGCTCGAGGGTACTGCCTTTTTGACCGCCAAGGTCGAAGCCCACCTTGATACGGGCTATGCCCGCTTTTTACAGCAGGTAGTGGCCCAAGTTGCCCCTATGCTCAATATCCCGCTGCCGGCCTTAGCGTGTGTTCAGCTCACGCCGCGCCAGTTGGGGCAATTGCCCTATGTCGCCTCCGGTCAGACCTTTGCACTTCCCGCCTTAAAAGGGCGTAAGTGTACCTTTAGTGCGCTCTGGCCGCTGCAGTTTACCCCGTTTGCCTTCAGTAACTGGAGCTATCACCAGGGAGTGAGCGCGGAGTTGCCGCAATGGGCCGAGCTGGAGCTGGGCATTAAAGCCAAAAGCGTGCTCACCTGCGATATCAATCTCACCGTGCCTTTGAGTGCATTGCACTCGTGGTATGAGCTCAATCCCGGTGCAAGCTCGGTGTTGGAACTTTTCTTGAATCTCCCTGAGAGCGCCGCCTCGTCGTTTTACCAGCTCTTATGCCAAGAACAGCTGGCGGTCTATGTGCGGGGCGTGGATGCCCGCGGGGCGAGTGTATTGCACCAGCTCAAGCCCCTTGAGGTACAAGCGGCGCTGTATGCGCAGCCCTCATATTTGCAGCAAGTAGTGGGTGGCGCGGCGGCCTTAGATTATCTTGCTTTGTATCTGCACTATCCGGCCTTGTGCAAGTTCATCAGGCTCACCAACCTAGTAGAGCAATGGCTCAAGCTCAACCTCACCTCCGGGCGCTTGATTGTGGTGTGCCAGCGGGATTTGACCGCTCAGCTTAGTTTGGGCACTGAGAGTGTGCTCACTGCGGTTCTGCCCCTGATTAATGTTTTTGCGCAGCGTTCTAATCGCAGCGCCTTGACCTTGCGCTCAGATTACCAAGTACAGATTGACCGCACCCATCCGCGCGATTATGAGGTGCTGACGGTCAAAGAGATTGAGTGCTACGACCAGCAACAGCGGCTGCGCTTTCGTGCCTTCCCGATGACAGGGGTGCGTCCCATCTTGCCCGTGGCCGCTCCCAGCTCTGAGGACTCAGAGGCTGCGGCCGAACTTGAGGTGGGCCCAGATGAGGTGAGCTTTAGCTGTGAGCGCCGCGTGCCGCTAGTGAGCGCCAATCCGCGCTCGCTCTATCGCTTAAGCCATATGTTTGTGGCTTTTACTGGGTCGGCTTATATTCAAGCAGTGACCGGGGCCTTAGCTGCGCTTGAACCTCAATTGCAAGAGGGCGCGGTGCCGCGCGATTTGGGGCTTGATATTGTGGCACAGTGCTATTGCTCCAATGGCGACTTGCCATATTTTCTCTTGGCAAACGCTGAGGTGCGCAGCAGCAATGATTTAGTCAGCGGGACGATCTTGGGAGATGTGACCAAGATGAGTCCGGCCCGCTTAACCTCAGCCGCCACTGATGATCTCACCTTGCTCTCCTTTGCCCTGATGAATACCACGGCCTTACTGCGCCAGCCCGAGGCCGAGATTGTCGCTTATCTGCGCGCCCTGATCGTAGCCTGCGGCGAGCATAGCAGCGAGGTAGAGCAATTAGCACAATGCGTGGTGGGCTTTAGCCGTGAGCACATGACCTTTCGTCAGTTTAAGCAGGGCGTGGTGTTCTTTGAAGAGGGCGTGCGCCTGACCTTGACCTTGGATGAGAGCTTGTTAGGCGGCAGTGGCATCCGTTTTGTGGCGGAGTTATTGGCGCAAGTGCTGATGAGCTCGTTGGCGCTCAATGCGCATGCCCAATTGCACGTGCGCAGTACCACCAACGAGGAGGTGGGCGTATGGACGCACTAGGTCACAACGAGAGGGCGGCTCCTGTTTCGGCTCCCGCCTCGGCTCCTGTTTCAGCTTCAGTTCAGGCTACGGCTTTAGTTCAAGCTCCAGCCACGCCTGATGTGGTGCCGCGCGCCTTACGGGCTTTGGTGGGCTGGGCGCAGCAGCTTATTAAGACGCGCGCGCAAGAGTTGTCCTTGGCTGAGCTCATTCGGCACATTAAGGTGCTAAGCCCATTAGCTGAGCCCATCCGCTATCACTATCAGATTGCGCTGACCCCTCAGACTTGCCTCCTAGCGCAGGTTAAGCTCTTAGATAATGGTCAGGTTGAGCTCAGCGTTTATTTTCCAAGCCTAGTGAGCCTTGATGGGCCCTTGCCTTTAGAGCTGTTGCAAGAGCTCTATCGGCAAAAGCAAGATGGGCAGCACTCCATGCTCGACTTTATTCGCCTGCTGAGCGAGCGCTTAAGCCAGCTCTATGGGCGCAGCCTGCAGCTGACCTCGGGGCAGAGCGTGCATCATGCTGGGCTTTATCAGGATTTGAGCTTGGCCTTAGTCGGGGCTAATGAGGACTTTTCCTATCAGCTGCCGCCTGCGCTGTTGTGCGGTGCTTTAAGCGCGCTCAAAGCCTTAGATCAAGGCGGAGCGCGCAGCTTAGAGCGTTTGTTGCAACAGGTGTTAGGCTGCCCGGCGTGTATTGTCGAGCGGGTCTTTTCGTTCTATCAGCTGCCAACGCCCATGAGAACTTGTCTGGGTCAGGCCAATTGCACTTTGGGCCAAGATAGCCTTTTGGGCGACCACTATCCTTCGACGCAGCGGCGCTTTGCCCTGATTTTAGGCCCGCTTGATTACGAGCAATTGGTACAGCTCCAGCCGGGGCAGCCTGGGCACCGCTTGATTAAGCGTCTTTTGGCCCTTGCTTTAGGCCCGCGCAGCTTAGAGTGCGTGGTCGAGTATCGTCTGCGCAAGTGCCAAGCCCGGCCCACCGCGCTCAATGGGCATTTTGCTTTGGGGCGGGGTACTATTTTGTGCGCGCCGCCGCATCAGGAAATGGTGGCGCCGAGCGCGTCCTCACGCCAAGAGAGTGCGGCGCCGCGGACAGCGCAAAGTACGCCGCCGCGTGCTAAGGGCGCTGACTGGGCGCAGTCCTATTGGTCCTGGTATGAGCTGATGGGGCTTGAGCAAGCTGTGCGCTAGCTCAAGGAGCACCCTGCTAAGGCGGGGAAGTGTTGTGCTAATATGATGAGGTATCAGGCCCTCAAACGGGCTTGAGTCGCAGACAGTACCAGTTGTGATCGTCTTTGTGGAAGGCTGAGCTGGTGCTAAGGAGGCTAAGATGATGCCGACGGCAACTTTAACCAATGCGACCGCTACTGCTGATGTTGTGGTCGCAGTAGGAATGCCCAATCGTTTGTGTAATGGTATTCCTATCGCCTGCATCGGGGATATGGTGACAGGTTCCGTGGTCACGGGTACGTTAGCCGTGTCCACGGCGGTGACCCGCGTCATGGCCGGGCGCCCGATTGGCAACATTACCTCGCAGGTTGTGGGCGTCAATCCCATCACCGGAATTCCGGTGACGACGGCCATTGCGCTAAGCCCTAATGTTACACGCTTAATCTAATAAGCCCCTGTGAGGAGGTACTCATGCCCGGCAGCACGCACCATCAAGGTCAAACTAGCTCTGTTAAGCCGTGGGGATGGCGGGCGGTGGAACTGTGCGGCGTGCTGGGCCTGATGCTTGGCACCGGTTGCTCGGCTAGCCGAGTCAATCTTGATGTTTATCTCTCCCCTGAGGTGGCGCAAACCTTTGGCGAAGTGCCGTCATTAGAGGTTGATGTGGCGGGCGTGACCGCGCAGCAAAAAAAGGCTTTAGAGCAAACCTCGGTTGAGCAGTACTTTGCCCCTGAGAGTTTGTTACGTCGTAGTATTCAGCCCGTGACTTTATACTTTTCGCCGCTGCAACAGCGCCCTTACAGTATTGACAAGAGCTTTGCTGCTTGGGACTTGTGGCAACAGCGCGGAGCTGAGTTCGTCTTGGTATTGTGTAATTTGCCCCAGCTTAATGCGGCTTACGCCCAAGAAGGTGCGGCCCCGGATAGTCGCATGCTCTTTATTGAGATGCATGATGGCTTTATCAAGGATAGCTCGTCGCATGTGGTTGAGATTACCTCAAGTGGAGTGATCAAGGTGGCAGACGAGCCTGAGGTCGAAACTGATAGTAGTGAGCCAAGCTGGGCGCATCAGGCTCAAGCGCAGGCACAGGCGGCGGCCGATGCGGCAGAAGCGGCCGCGGCGGCGCGAGCATTAAGCGATGCCCCGTCAGCTCTTGAGCTTGATCACAGCGCAGCCGGGCTGTTGGAGCCCATTGTTTTGGAGTAAGTCGCATGCACTTTACATCACCGGTGCACTGGGCTGAGGGCTTGTTCTTGCAGCCTCAGCATTTGCAGCGTTTTCAGCGCAATGTGGCTCAAGATAGTTATGCCTTATTTGCGCTGCATCAGCCTTATCCCTATGGCGTGATTGAGCTTGAGCTCAATGAAGAGGCGTTGTCAGAACAGCGTGTGGTGGTTACCAAGCTCAAGGCCGTGCTCCCAGATGGTACTTTATTGGATGTGCCCCATAATGCCGCGCTGGCGCCTTTGCAGTTGTCAAGCGAGAAAATGCGCGCAGCGCCGTTAGAGGCCGAGCGTGCCGTTGAGATTTGTTTGTGCGTCCCGATGCTGTCAGCTCAGCACAGCAATATCGCAGAAGCAGAAGGGCAAGATAGCAGCGGCCGCTATCTCTTGGCCACGCAAGAGGTCGCAGATGAAAATAGCGGCGGCGGGAGCCGGGAGATTGCGCTGGTAGTGCGCCGTTTTAATGCCTTTTTGTGCGAACGCAGCCAAGTACCGGCCCATGCCGTCGCGCTGCCTTTAGTCCACGTTACTTGGGCCGATAATGCCCAAGGGCGCTTAAGCTTGGTCTTAGACCAGCACTATATGCCGCCGTATCTTACGCTCTCGGCCACCTGTCCGCTCCTAGCGTTAAGCCAAGACTTGCTCTTGAGCCTGCGGCATCAGCAATTGCAGTTGCAGCACCAATTAAGTGAGCAAGCCGTAGAGAGCAAGGTCTTAACCGCCTCTGAGGTGATTGAGCTGCAAGTTTTGGCGGCGCTGACGGGCTTTGGGGCGCGGGCGCAATGCTTCTTACAGCCCCAACTTTTAAGTCCCTTTGCCCTGTATTTAGAGCTGGTGGAACTGCTATCTCGCCTGAGTATCTTACGGCCGCAAGTGAGCTTACAGATTCCGCCGTATGAGCACGATAATGCTTGGCCCGCTTTTGAGCAGGTGATGCGCTTGATTCGGCTCTTCTTGCGCGAGGATACGGCCGGACAGTGCCAGATTTTTGATTTTGTGGTGCAAAGCCCCAATACTCAGCACTTGCAACTTAGTGACCGCACCTTGCTGCAAAGCTCTGAGATTTATTTGGCGCTGCAGCTTGATCTGATTGCCTCCAATGAACGTGCCTTATCCTTGGCCCAAGTGGCGCAATTTATTGAGTCAGGTGACAACTTCCGTCTGTTAGACCCTGCTTCGTATCGTGAGCGCATTCGCGGCGTCAAGCTGTCCTATCTGCGCTATCCGCCTAACTACTTACCCCAGAGCAATTTCAATCTCTTATTTCGGCTCAAGACCGATGAGTCGGTGCGGGTGTGGCACTACATCATGGATGAGCAAGCCTTGCTCTTAGACTACGACCCGACGCTATGGGGCCCGATTAAGGCTCAGCTCATAGTGGTCACCAAGCCCCAGTAGGGGGCAGTAGGGGCCAGTAGGCTGGGAAATGGCAGCATGGATCTGCTCGGCAAGGGGCCTCTTATGAAAGCATAAGGCTTGAGAGCATAAGACTTTACGGCACGAGGGAAAGGATGGTATCGGCTATGGCCGCGGACAATACTGAGAGCTCCTTTGATTTAACCGGCTTGTTGCAACCGTTACTGAGCAAGCTTTGTGAGTTTTATGCCTTTAAGCAGGTGGGGCAAGAAGTGCCCTATGAGCTGTTATATGGCGAACTCAAAAATGAGCTCAATGCCTTATCGCTGCGCTGCAGTGCCTCGCCGCTGTTACAACAACGCTATGCCCAAGTTGAACAGGTGGTAGTCTTCTTTATTGATTACACCGTCAAAGAAGGCCAATTTAGCTACTCGGCTCAGTACGAGGAAATGGCGCGCTCGTTTCACGAGTACTCAGGCGACGAAAAGTTTTTTGACTTGCTCGATGCCACCTTAAACCAAGGGACCGATCTTGAGCTGTTGCGGCTGTTTTATCTGCTGCTGGGGTTGGGCTTTGATGGCATCTTCAAGCGCGACCGCCCTTATGTGCATGAGCTGATGCATAAAATCAAAGAGCTGCTGCCGCCTAGTTTTGCGGTGCAAAGTAAGGCGTTGTGCCCCGAGGACAGCGCCTTGAGCGCTGCGCCACCGCGCCCCTGGTGGCGCCAATTCACCTTGAAAAAGCTGGTGGTACTGCTCATCGTCCTTACCATCTTGGCTTGGGCCTTTAATTTTTCGGCGCTGTACCACGCCATCAATCCCTTCCTTGAGGCAGTCGATGCGGCGGCTCACAGCTCCAACCCTTATAGCAGCTAAGCAGCAGTCTTAAGTTTAACCTGGCGGAGGACGTAACTCATGGGCACCAATGAGAGCCTATTTGCCACTATCAGTACTTGGCCTTGGTATTTGACCTTATTGGCCGCACTGATGGGACTGATCGTAGTCTTAGTGGTGCTTTTTGTCCTGTTGCGGGTGAGCTTGGGGTTATTAGGGCGCTATCGCAAGCAGCGCGAAGTGCGTTCCTTACATCAAGACCTGATGATTTGGTCGCGCCTGTCGGCCTTGGTGCGCGGCGGCAAGTACGCGCAGCAAGCCAAAAAGGAGCTGAGTGTTCAGCTGCATGTGATCGATCAGTGCTTTAGTGCTGGGCTTAAGCATGTGCACCAGCACCGCCACTTAGGCAAACAGCAGCCGTGGGTGTTATTGGTCGGTGAGCCGCAAGCAGGCAAGTCGAGTTTGCTGCGCCACAGCGCCTTGGATTGGCGCTATCAGCGCGCCCGCGAGGACAGCTCCGCTAGCACCGCGTCCCAAGATGCCGCGTCCAGTACCGCGTCCAGCACCGCGCAGGCTCCAGCCCCCCAAGCAGCTCCAGCTGCCGCGCCTCAGAGTGCGCCGCGCGCCAGTATGCCGCTGCAAATAGTGGTCGGTCCCGAGGCAGTGATGGTCGAAGTTTCCGGGCGCATCTTCTTTGATGCTTGGGCTGAGGGCTCGGGCGCAGAATTTGACCACATTATTGAGCTTATTGCGCGCAATCACCGGGGGCGCAGCCTGCCGTTGCATGAGATCATGCTCTGTATTCCGGCCGATGCTTTATTAGCGGACTCTGCGGAAATTACCCAGCGCAAGGCGGCTTTGATCTCCGATGCGTTATTGCAGGTTACCACTGAGCTTAAGATGCACCTGCCGGTGACGGTCATGGTCACCAAATTAGATGAGGTATTAGGCTTGCGCGAGTATGGCGCTGCTTTGAGTGATGCCTTAGCTATGCAGGCGCTCGGCTTTAGCCTGAAAGAGGATGAGACCTATACCGGGGCGCAGCTGCAAGATTTTTTTAGTGAGATCACGCAGCGCTTACAAGAGGGCGTCTTTGACCTGATGCTCAGCCCTGAGGTTTTAGCGCTCAATACTCAAGGACGCTCGCGCCTTGATAAGAGCGCGCTGATTTATCTTTTTGCGCAAAACTTTGCCGCCTTGGAGCCGCAGCTTAAGTTCTATCTCAACACCATCTTTGCCCCAGACGGCGCGCTGCCTCAGCATAAGGTCATGCTCAAGGGCGTTTATTTTTGTTCAGCCTTAGACCAAGGCGTGTGCTTTAATGCCGACTTTGCCGCCTTAACCCAGCGCCCCATTGACGATGCCCTATACTTTGATCGCAGCGTAGTGCGTGCGCAATCAGAAGGGAGCGAACTTTCTTGGGCGCCCGCAAGCACCCGCTCATACTTTATCAAAGAGGCGCTCTTGCGCTGCTTAGTCCCGCAAGTGACGGCCGCGGCCCGTTACAATCGGAGCGGGCGCTATTATCAGCAGTTGCCGTGGCTCATGGGCGCAGGCGTCTGCGCCGCTTTATCGGTGATTGCGCTTTATGGCGCGTTGTGGCAGGCACCGCAGCTTGCGCGCGCGCTGCATGATGACACGCTCTACTATCAGAGCTTAGCGCAGCTCTTGGCCCAAGATGTGGTCGATGAGGCGGCGCTGTTTGGCTTAGATCGTTCGAGCAAACCTAACACCTACTTTGACGAGGCGATGCCGCGGGTCAGTGCCTTAACAACCCGCCTTAACTTCTTTGCCCAAAATCATTTACGCCTCAAGATGGATGAGCAGCTCCCGTGGACTTTTTATCCTTGGAGCTATATCTTCTTTGCCGGGCCGCACACCGCCATGCCCGCGCGCTACTTCATCTACGACCAAGTTCAGACCAAAATGGTCTATTTGCCTTTAGTGCAGACGGTTGAGCGCTATCTGGCGTGGCACTATCAGGAGCCATACTCCTATCAAAAGCGTAATGCGCTCTTTGCGCTCTTAGAAATTGCTTCATTTAACGATCTCAACGCAGGATCTCAGGCCAACCAAGCCTATAACGCGCAGATCATGGCGTCCTTTTTGGACTATCTCTACCCTCAGCTAGGCGCCAACCTCCAGCGTGAGCTGAGCTACTTCATGCCCGAGTACGATTACTACGCCCAGGCTACCAACGATCTCATCGTCTTTGATGTCTTCTATCAGCAGCTGTGTGAGCGCAGCATTACTGACTTTTTGCAGCAATGGCAGCGCCTGAGCAATTATCCCGAGAGCAAGTATCAGCAGCTCAAAGAGCAAATTCAACACTTTGCCGCCTTAGAGCAAAGACGGCAGGCCTTAGAGCGCATCGGCGCAAAATATTCAGGCTTACAAACAGTGCCTGAGCTCATCGTGTTCAATGATCAAGTACGGGCTTGGCGTGAGAGCTTATTGCGCTCTTATGCCCAGATTCAGCCGTGGCTGCCTCAAGAGGTGGTGACGGTGCAGCACCAATTGGATTCAGGTGCGCTTGCAGGCGTGAAGCCAGCAGTAGCGCCCACAGCGCCCGCAACCCCCGCACCCGCAGCAGTCCTAGGTCAGAGTCCTAAGGATAAGGTGCCGCCTAACGCCAATGAACACCAAGTCAGTGCCGCTGTTGCCATGTCCTTGCAAGCGCAGCTGGCCTCAGCTTACGAGCAGCAACAACAGCAGCTGAAGGATGATTTGACCCAATTGCAGCCGATGCGGGCGGCGCTGCAACACACGCGCTTGATGCAACATGCTCCGGCTGAAAGTCGTGCGACCGCGCGCCGCGCTGATAGCGCACCGTTAGCTCAATCGCACGCCCAGGGGGCGAGATCTGACCTAGGCAGTGCCAATTTGGATCAAGTGCGAGAGCAGATTAGTGCTGACCTGAAGCAAGACTATGAACAAATCAATATGCTGTTGCAGCAGGTTTTTGCCGGTCCGCTCTTGTGCTTAGCCGCGCCCGAACCAAATACCGTGCAATCAGCAGGAGCCACGCTGCCGCAGACATTAGCTGCGCACGCCGCATCAGCGGGGGCGGCCGCGTCAGGGGCGGGGGCGCCTGCGCTCATGGCGGCATCTGAGGCGCGTGCCGGTGTGTTGCCAAGAACGCGCGCGCACGAGGATCACGCTTATTTGTTTGAGTATCAGGTCTTAGCGCAATTAGCGCAGCTTTTGACCTTACCGCAGCCGCGCACCGATTTTGCCACGGTCAAGGATGCGCTACAGGCGTTAAAGCAGCTGGAGCGGACTTATGCCCAGCAAAACCATGAGCTACACAGCTTATTGCAGCGCCATGAGCAGACTCAATTAGTGCAGCAAACCAAGGACGTCTGGCCGCAATTGCTCGCCTTGCAACTGCAAGAACAGCAAATTGCCTTGTACCAAGCCATCTTGGCTTTTTACCCACCTGCGACCAAGCCTCAGACCCAGTTGGCCGACCTCTCCTTAGCCATTGGGCGCTATCCCATGGCTGAGGTGATGAGCGCCCACAACTTGGACAGTGACTACCTCAACTTCTTGGGACAGGTCAGCTTGCGCGGCGAGTTTAATCCGCACGGCTTTGCCGCTTTAGCAGAGCCGATTCTATTACTCCAAGAGCAAGCTGCGCCACCGCAGGTCTCTGCGCAAGCGGCAGCCGCACCCGCCCCGACGGTGCCTGCTGCCGAGCAAGAGGCGCCGCCTAATTTCAGCCAAGAGTTTTTGCGCGAGAGCGCGCAATTGCAAAGCCTGACCCAAGCGCTGAAGAGCTATAGCCGCGCCTATCTCAACTATTGGGCCCGTTTGGCCGACAGTGTGGAGTTTAGTGCGCAGTCCTATTATGAGTTCCATCTGGCCAGCCAGCAGTTTAAGGCCTACGAGCTCAATGCCCAATTGCAAAAGCTCTATGAGCTCAGCCTCGAGAGCTTAGAGCAGCTTCCGGCCGCGCTGTTAAGCGTCGCGGAGGCCAAGCGCCGCGATCAGGCGCTCAGCTTAGTGCAACAGCGCTTAAACTGCTTCACGCTTGATTTCAACGAACAGTGCGCCAGCATCATCAATGCATGGTCGATGCTGCCTTATTCGGCGCTGCAAGCGACCAAGCAGGTCAATAGCCTGTTAGCCGCCGGGCATGGCGCGCGCTTATTTGCGGTCTCCCAGCCGCACTCTGAGCTCTATTTGCCATGGTGGGATCGTTTTACTCGCTTGGGGCGCAGCCTGTTAAAGAGTAATGTCCATGAGGAAAGTGCGCTCACGGTCAATGCGCTCTTAGCGCAACTCAATGCCTTTCCGCTTGCGGCCGATGGTGCACCTGACCAAGCGCTCAACCGAGCGGAGCTTAAAAACTTGTATCAGCAATTTAAGCTCTTGGGCTTAGAGCAGGTCATAACAGCTTCAAGCCAGACTTTAAGCTTATCCCAAGCAGAGAGTGCCGCCACTGAAGCTGCGCAGCAAGCGCTGAGCGCCTTGGGAGCCAATGCCGCGCAAGATACAGGCAACAATAGTGCTGAGCTGATGCAACCGATTGAGCCGATGGCGCTCACCTCCGAGCGCTTGGCGGCGTTAAGCCAGATTGGCGCGCTCTTTTCGGTGTTGGTCGCAGAGCCACAGCCGCAAATGCAGGTCTTGCTCTTAGACAGCAGCGAGCAGCACAAGCTCAAGCAGCATTTAGGTTTGCCCCAGCCTTTGGCTTTGCTGCGTTATCGTTATGTGGCCTTAGAGCAAAATCAGAGCTTAAACGCCAGCGAAAAAGTCAGTTCGGCTCAAAGTGCTGCGGCCGACCCTAGCACCAATCAAGCAGCAGGCGCCTATCGCTTGTGGACTACCGGCTTAGACAGCAGTGATTTTTCCTTGCATTTCTATCGCTACTCTGGGCAAGCGCAGCCGACGGTCAGCTTGCATTTTGATCAAGTATATCCATTGCTCGATCTTTACACCCGCGGTGACGGCTGGTTTGATCAAAGCACCAATTGCTACTACGTGCCGCTCTATGTGCAAGACCCCATGCTGGGCACCAGTATTTACTTTGTGGGCCTCAAGAGCATCAGCTCAGAGGGCGGCAAAGAGGTGCCGGTTTTGCCTGAACCGCAGCATTGGCCCAATCACAGCACCTTTGCGCCCTTACTCTAACTTAGGGCATGTGTGCCCTAAGTTGGGGTTAGGCCGGAACCATCGTTTAACGGTTAGGCTGAGAGGCCGGGGCGGAGCTGCTAGTAGTCAGCCACTGAAGTTCGTGACGACTGGTTTTTTGCCTTGTCTAAATTTTGTTCTATGAGATAATTTGGGGCATGACAAAATCTAATTTACCCCAAATTACAGGGGCGCCGACATCTCGCGTCAGCACCCCTAGCAAAATTTTAGCGCTATTTCATAGCGAACTTCCATCCATGCAAGCCGAGTTCAATAAATGCCTTAATGCCCTAAAGAGCCGAACAGAAACGGCTTACTCCCTACAAAACTCAGCCATCATTGTGGAAGCCGCCTCAGCACACAGCATCGCAGAGATTCAGCGGCGCACAAGTGTTAAGTCTCGCAACACAGTCGTTAAGTGTCTTAAACGCTTTTTGGGCCTAGAAGATCTTGATACTAAGATCATGGCCGTGACTGAACTCGTGGGCGAGACAGAGCCTAAGTCCGAGAGTGAGACTGAGCTCATGTCCGCACTTGAGCAAAAATCCGAGAGTGAGTCTCAAGTGCGTGGATTTGCTGCCATTAGCCGAGAGAAAGCTCGTTCTGGGCGTCCAACTATCATGGACGTTAATAAGGTCATGCGGCTTAATGACTTTATCCGTAATGGCACAGATGTAACAGCGCAACAACTCGAGAAAACTGGTCACTCAGACAAGGAGCACATTGAGAAGCTCAAAGCCATTAAGGTTTGGACCCATGAGCTTTTAGCCAAGAGCATTGGCGTATCAGGTGAAACCGTTAGACGCTACTGCAAGAAGACGAAGCTTCAGATTAACGCGCAAGGGTCTCACTGCTTTAGCAAAGATCTCAACTATGAGAACAAGGCGATTGAGGTCCATACCACATATACGGAGGAACAGGGCCATCGGACCAAGGTCTTGTGCCTCGACGAGAAGACTTGCATTCAAGCATTGGCCTTTGTGCGGTATCGCATTTATAACGGCGAAATGTACAAAAGCTGCCGTTATACGCGTCTTGGCTGCGTTCATCTTATTGCGGCTTTCGATCAGAGAACAGGTCACGTTTACCACGACTTTCTCGAGGTCAAGAACAAGTATGGAATCAGGGCATTTATCGAGAACTTACCCGCCAAACATCCTGAGTTACGCGGATGCTTTATCAAGTTCATCTTAGATAACCTGTCCGCGCATAAGAACTTTGGCGAGTCTTGGTACGCGAGTCA
>DXIF01000247.1 GCA_019113025.1 Candidatus Anaerobiospirillum stercoravium
GGCGCGCAGCGCCGATGCCATGGCGTTCGCACTTACAGGTTGCTGCCATAAATGCCATCAAACCAACCTGCCCCGGCGTCCCCGCCGCACTAACAAACACCCGCCACCCCTGACTAGCCCTGCGGTGGCACCCCACTTACTTCCTCATGCGTTAAGCCCCGCTGCCTAAAGCAGTGCGAGCTCAGGCCCGGCTACCCCTTAACTCCCCACAAGGCGGACCGAGCAAGGAGAATTGTCTATGTCCCAAACCCCTGTTATGGCCTCAGATGAGCGCCAGAAGACCATCTTGGCCCTGCCGGTCAAGCTCTTAATCGGCTATGTCGCCATCGCCTTCTTCATGACCGGCGACGGCTTTGACCTTGCCTTCCTCTCCAAGTACTTACACGACCTAGATTTCTCAGGCGCAGAGATCTCGGTAGTGTTCAGCCTCTATGGCTTAACCGCGGCCTTATCGGCCTGGATGACTGGAGTTATCGCCGAAGTATTTGGTGCCAAGCGCACCATGTTTGTGGGCTTCGTGCTCTGGGTGCTGTTCCATGTTCTGTTCTTAACCATGGGCATTGAGCAGCTCAACTACCAAGCGATCTTAGCCTTCTATGGCTTGCGTGGCATGGCCTACCCGCTGTTCTTGTACTCCTTTGTGGTGATCATCGTCAGCAACGTTAAGGGCACCCAAGTCAGCCCGGCCTTAGGCTGGTTCTGGACCGTGTACTCGATCGGCATTGGCGTCTTAGGCGCGCTCATTCCAAGCTTCACCATCGACATCTTAGGTGAGAAGGGCACCTTATACTTAGCCTTAGTCTTCATCGCGATCGGTGGCGTTTTAGCGCTGGTTTCGCGTGCTGACAGCGCCAAGGTCAAGAGCGACGAGCCGATGATGCAGCGCTTAAGCGAGATCAAGTACAGCGTCCTTTTATTCAAGAACCCGCATGTGCTCTATGCCTGCATTATCCGCGTCATCAACACCATCTCGCTGTTTGGCTTTGCCGTCATCATGCCGCTGATGTTCGTTGAGGAGCTCAACTTCACCACCGCTCAATGGCTGCAAGTCTGGGCCGTCTTCTTTGGCGTCACCGTCTTCACTAACGTCGCCTGGGGCATCATCGGCGAGTACATCGGCTGGATTGTGGTCATCCGCTACTTTGGCTGCCTGGGCATGTGCGCCTCGACCCTGCTCTTCTACTTCCTGCCGCACTGGATCCCAAGCATCTACATCGGTTATCTGTGCGC
Organism: Candidatus Anaerobiospirillum stercoravium; assembly: GCA_019113025.1. Classification (GTDB taxonomy): domain Bacteria; phylum Pseudomonadota; class Gammaproteobacteria; order Enterobacterales; family Succinivibrionaceae; genus Anaerobiospirillum; species Anaerobiospirillum stercoravium. Next base: position 1,231 of record DXIF01000247.1, read on the forward strand.
GGTATTGCTCGGCATCTTCGTCGCCTGCTTTGTGCAGATCACCCCAATCCTGACTTCGCTGGAGCCAGAGCACAAGGGCGCATGCATCAGCGTGTACAACCTCTCGGCGGGCCTGTCCAACTTCTTAGCCCCAGCCATTGCCACGGTGGCCATGCCATGGTTTGGCATCAAGGGCGTGGTCTACATCTACGCTGCGCTCTACTTCTGTGCCTTCCTGTTAACCTTCTTGCTCAAGTGCGACCACGAGAGCTTTGCCCCTAAGAACCTCTTCAAGGTGCTCAAGCAAAACAAGCAGAACAAGAGCGCAGGCGCCCTCAAGGCCGCCGCCTAACGCCCCCCAGCTAAGGCACAGCGCAAGGCGCACAGCGCGCACCGCAAAGCGCACCGAGCAAAGATTAAAGGCCGCTTAGGCCCACCCTATCCTTAACACGATCCAAGCTCATGAGAGCTTGCAATCCTAAGGATGCATCACGAGCCCCGGTCCCAAGCCGGGGCTTTTTTTTTTGCCCTACGCCCACACCTGCGGCATCATATTGCGCCCGTGCGCAAGCCAAACGCCCGCTGGCCACAACCCAAGCATGGCCGGGCTGGGCTGGGCAGCACGTTAGCGCTGCGCGCAAGCGCAGCGCAAACTAAAAGGCAGCTGAGCTCAGCCCAACTGCCCTCTAACGCTTGTAACCGAACGGAGCGGCTACTGATCGAGCTTATGAATGGTCAGCGTCGGCAAGCTCTTGACGATCTTCATGGTCTCAAGCGACACCGTAATCACGCGCAAGATGAGGTTCAGGATGTAGCGCTCATCGCCCATCTCGGTTGCGTAGTCGTTGTAATCGTTGACGATGTGCGAGGCCTTATCGACCGACACACCGCAGCGCTCAACCACCCAATCCAAGGCCGACTTCTTGTTGACCACGTACTCTTGTGCCTCCAGCGGGATCCCCGTAATGGTTAAGTCAGCGTTGTAGACAATGGTGGTCTTATCCTTGGCAGCGTTGCCCGTCTTGCCCTTGATCTTGCCGTACTTAAGTTGCTGAACGGTGTAGTCCATCGAGCTTGCGCTCTTGCCCTTGGCATAGTTCAGGGTGCAGCCCAGATAAGGCGCAACCTGTTCGTACCCAACATGCAGCTTTGAGAGCGCCCGCCCTGCCTCGGAGAACGCCTTAAATTCGTCATAGGTGGCGACGCGCGGAATGCGCGGCAGCTCCTTTTGCAGGTTGTTGGCGTAAGTCGAGCGGTAATCTGGGCTGTGCAAGATGCCGTAGATGTAGTAGAACACGGCGTCAACGTCGATGGCCTCCGCCTCTTCAGGGTAAGCGGCCTTGAAGTGAGCTACCGCCTCAGGACGGATGGCGTCGATCCGCTCATAGCCGTTGAAAAGCTCACCTGAGCTAGCCTCAGCCGACTCCGGCTCAAGGCCTGCCATCAAACCACCTGCATCCGCTGCCGACGCGGCCGCGCCTGCCTTGCGGTACAGGTAACGCGGGAAGCATTGACTCTTCTCAAGAAAGTCCAAGCACGGAATATGAGCGCTCATTAAGCAGCTAAACTCCTTGGCGCCAACACCCACCACACCAATAACCAAGTTCTCAGCCCCGTTGAACGGGAAGAGCTGTGGCATTTGGCCAACTCTATGGATCCAAGTTTTGTCGTTGTAAACCCAGAGCTTGTTAAAAGGGCGATACAGCGAGCTTTCGATGCAAGCTGAAGTAAAAGGACGGCTCAACTCACCTCTTTCTAAGCGAGACGCAAGCGAGCTACTCCACTTGATCTTGGTCTCATCGTTGTCCCGAACAAACCCCGTCGGATTGGCTTTGAGTGCCTCAACCTGAGCGTTGTAGAATGCAATGCAACCGGTAAAGTTGCGCTCAATCGTTGATCTACTGGAGTTATACACCCAAGCATCACGTGCTGATTCCATTCCACGCGAGTAATTGTCAAAAATGGCCAAGCCATCGGTCTTCTTGCCGTCAAGTGTGATGAAGTGGCCATAGTCGTCGCGGCGCTGGTTGAGCCAGTCGCCGTGGGCATCGGGGTGAATCTCGGTCAGCGGCGCATTGAGGATTGAGCCTAACTCAGTGAGATGGCCCAGCTTTTCCTCACGGCTGAGATAATCGTCCACAGCCGCAAAGTAGATCTTGCCTTGCTCCTGAGCCTCTGGGTTCTTGACCAGCACCGTGATGGCAATTGGGGCGCGGCTACCCTCACCAAAGATCTTGCCACCCTCGCGACGTGATTGCTCGCCTGAAGTACGCTGATTGCCTTTGAGGTGGTACACATAGACCGCGCTAAACTCACGCTGCAGGCAACGGCGCATACCACATGCAGCCGCGGTCTCAACCCAGCCCGCGTTGGAGACAAAAGCAATGACCCCACTGTCGCCTAAATGGTCCGAGGCCCAGCGGAATGCCTTGATATATGAATCATAGAGGCTGTTTTTGTTGGCAATCTTCCCCGACGCTTCGACATAGGTTTCGGCGATGCGCTGCTCAAGCTCAGGGTAGATCTCGTTTTGGTTGTCATCATTGGCGCTGTTTTGGCCCACCGAGTAAGGAGGATTACCGATAATGACCTTGAAGGGTAAAGCGCGCACGCCTGCACTGAGCTGGTTATTACGATTGAGCTCATCGTCAACCAGTAACGCATCGACATTGCTCTCGGCAAAGGTATCGGTCAGCACCATGATCTGATTGGGCTCGTACTCCTTTGGTGACTTATGCATGAGGTCGTGATACACCGACTCGATGTTAATCGAAGCGACGTAGTAGGCCAGCGGCAAGATCTCAAAGCCATGCAGCTCACTATGGTACTTGTGCGCCAGTTCCTGCGCCGAGATGAGCTCTGGGCTCTGCATCATGCGCGTCAGGAACGTACCTGTACCTGCAAATGGCTCAAGGATGTGGACACCTACACTGCCTAGGCTCAGGCCAAACTCCCGCTTGAGGATGTCGTTGACCGAGTGGTTGATGAAGTCCACTACCTCAATCGGGGTGTACACGATGCCCAGCTTTTCCTGCTGCTTAGGGAAGGCTACCTTAAAGAAGCGGTCGAACAGTTCCACGATCACCTTTTGACGGTCTTGTACCGTGGTGACATTCTGCATACGGAACTCAACGCTCTGGTAGAAAGCATTCAGCGTCTTATTGGTCTGGGCTAAACCCTCAGCGTCGAGCTGTTCCACCATCGCGGTCATGGCCGAGGCAATCGGATTGTGCTTGGTAAAGTCGAAGCCCCGGAAGAGTTCGTCTAAGACCGGCTTGATCACGATGTGCTGGGCCAACATTTCGATGATCTCGTCTTGATCGAAGTGCTGACTCATCGACTTATTGAGGTCGCGGCAAAACTGCTCAAACTGCGCCTTGAGCTCTGGGGTATCGTTAGCGCTCAAGACCTGCTTAATCGCCGTGACCTGATCGGTGCAGATGCCCGCAACGTCCTCGGCCCAGTCTTGCCACTCCTTGCGGTTGCCGATCTTCTTGACGATGACCGACTTAATGGCTTCCTCGACCTTAATGCCCTGCTCAAAGTCCATCAGGAAGGTTTGCTCGCCTCCTGACTTACCACCATCACCACCGGTGCCGCCACCACCGCCATGGCCGCCACCGGTACCACCGCCGCCTTGGCCTCCGCCATGACCTTTGGCTTTAACCTCACTCTTTTGGACGCAGATGACCTCAATGCGGCCGTCTAACTTGCCGGTTAAGCCATCAGCAATGACGTGATCGGGGTTAATGGTCTTGAGAGCGTTGAGCACCTGCCACACCACGTCAAAGTCCTTGTTCTGGTCGAAGATGGTCTCTGGATGCTCAAAATCGTTGGTGACCACCGGGATGATGACGTAGCCACGCTTCTTGCCCGGGGCGGTACGCATGACGCGGCCCACAGTCTGCACTACGTCCACCTGCGACTTGCGCGGGCTTAAGAACACCACCGCGTCAAGCGCTGGAACATCCACGCCCTCGCTTAAGCAGCGCACGTTGAACAGGATCTTGCAGTGGTCCGACTCGGGGTCAGAGCGCAGCCAATCGAGCAACTCACCCTTTTCAATGGCGTTCATCGAGCCGTCAATGTGGCGGCAATCGCACACTAAGTTGTGGCTGCTGACAAAGGCCTGCTCTGCGCTGGCGCGGCCATCCTTGGCCGGAAGCTGCGTCAGGTGCTGACGATAGCCATCGATCGTATCCTGAAAGTACTTGGTGAATTGCTTGGAACCGGCCTTGTCGTACTTGCTCTTGGCGTCGATGACTTGGGCAAAGCCCACCGCACGGCGCATCGGCTGCCCGTCATCGCCCAAGCTCAGACTGACGCCGTACTTGTTTAAGGCCTTCCACGTCCCAATGACCTTGGCGGCATTTTTCTGCGAGAAGTTGAGCAGGGCTTCCCCCTCGCTACTTTGCTCCGAAGGCAGAAGCGACTTGTCAGCAGCCAAGATGATGACCTTGTAGTCGACCAAGCAGCCGAGCTTAACTGCCATGTCGAAATTCAAGGAATGGAAAACAGGCCCAAAGACGGACTCATCGTCCATCGAGTACAAGATAGCTTGGCCCTTGGTTTCTTGCTCCTTGGCTAAGTCGCCATAGATCTTGGGTGTGGCAGTCATGTACAGGCGCTTTAAGCCCTTGATGTAGCCATCATCGTGAATGCGGGTAAAGAGCGACTCATCGTCGACCTCACTCACCGCCCCACGGCGGCCCCGCGCGGCGCGCGACTTGGTCGTAGCTGATTCATGGGCCGGATCAGGCGCCTGGGCGGGCGCCTGAGCTTGAGCAGATTCAACTTGAGCCTCAACTTCAGCATCAAGCTGGGCCATCATTGGCTCTGCGGCTGAAGCTTGAGCCTTGGCCGCTGCCACCTTCTTGACGCTGGTACGTTCGGCAACCAAGTAGCCACCGGCGGTGCGGTGCGCCTCATCGCAGATGATGAGGTCAAAGGCTGGGAGCTTATAATCGCTTTGGGCTTGGTGGATGACGTCAAGCGACTGATAGGTCGAAAAGACCACAGTCATGCCGCTCTCGGGGATTAAGCCTTGCGCTTTGCGCAAGGTATCCTTGAGCACCTCGGAGGCTAAGCTCCTCGCGTCGGTAGTCGCCGGGAAGTTGAGCTCGGCCGGGCGCATATAGCTGGCAAAGTCGTTTTCATCGCCTGATTTGCCAATTTTGCTGTCCGAGCACACGGCAAAGGCCGACATTGGGGCGCTGGCTTGGCGCTTCCAGTCTAGGAGCGTCTGGGACAAAAGAGCTAACGACGGGACCAAGAACAGGATGAAACCGCTGTTGCCGGTTTGGCGCTCAGCAATCTTAAGCGAGGTAAAGGTCTTGCCGGTACCGCAGGCCATGATGAGCTTGCCGCGCGGATAGCGCTTAAAGCCCTCGATGACGTTTTCGACCGCGCTTTGTTGGTAGGTGCGCAGGACGCGGCGCGCGATGGTGAGCTTACCGGTTCTAAGGTAACCGGCCCAATCGAGGTTTGCTTCCTCAAGCTCAGAGCGACTTAACGCTTGAACCGGGATATTACGCTCACGCGTGAGCTCAAGCTGGGCGTTGGCAGAGAGTTTGCCGGTGTAGACGAAGATGCGCCGGGTGAAATAAGGGCGCTCAGAATCGGCCAGGAAGGAGTCGACTTGGCTTTTGGCGATGTAGCTGTCACGGCCATAGAACTTGCATTGGATCGCCGTAAAACTAGAGTTTAGTTTATTAGCTTGCCCCCCCCATGACTAATATTTTCTAGACTAGATTCTAGAGCATCGCTATCAGGGAGGACGCGATTAGTGGCCACCAAGTCAATACCAGTGTCACGGGCATTGTTGCAAAGCTCTGGGTGCTCTTGGGCCCACTCGCGATAGGTCTGGACTTTCACAAACTGCTCACACCACGGCTGAGCCTGCGTAAAAGCCTCGCGTACCAAATACTCAAAAGCGGTACCCTTATCGCGCTCAGTGAGCTGGCTGTGCTCAAAGTTAGCTAAAATCTGCTCGAAAGCACTGATTTGCTCCGCCGCATCGTGGTAATCGGCGTCAACCTGCGGCGCCAAGTCAGCGCTGCTTATGACGGCCACCTCCGGCGTGACATCACGCGCCACGGCAGTGGCGGGCTGGTTGCTGGTCATGTCAAAATCCTCAAATCTCACTTCAAGAGCAAATTAAGCCACGGCACGACTCAGCCTACGCCCTCAGATGCGGTTACAAACCAACTCACTTGAGCTTGAGGCAGACCCCACGAGTCCGGTGGCAAGCCTAATTTTTTAGTATCGCACTTGTGCCCCGCGCTTGGCAACGCACCAAGCCCGCTCAGTTCGGGGTCTGGGCGTTTAGGCGTGATGGCGCTGGGCCGACTCGTGCTCGGTGGTCACAAGCGCCATGTAGTAACAGCCTAAAACCATGCCCAAGACCGTGAACCAGTCATCGTGGGACTTGTCAGCATAGTCTGAGACCAAAAAAGCGAGCGCGGTCTTATCTGCTTCCAAAACGCGCCAAGCCTAGGGCAACTTGCGTCACCCCAGGCTTAGCTCACCAAAGATTTCGCTTATGAGCGCAGTTAGGCTTTGGTTTCGGCCTTAGCTTCGTCCTGGGTGGCGCCATGGTCCGCGGCCTCACCTATAGCCTTAGCTTGCGCCGCTTCCTTAGTCGCCTCGGCTAAGACTTGCGCTTCGTCCTCAACCTTGGCCCCGGCAGCGCTGACCTGTTGGGCCAGCTGTTGCGCCGCTTGGGCGGCGCTGTGCGCTTCCTTGGTGGCTTCCTCTTGCTCCTGCTGAGCAAGTTTAAGCTCAGCTTCGGCCTTAGCTGCTGCCGCTTGAGCCTTGGCCGCTTCAATCTTGGCGGCGTACTCGGCGGCCTTGCGCATGTGGTACTCGTACATGAGCTCGTCAGTCATGCCGTAGTCCAGGCTCGGCTGAACAAAGGCGGCGCTTTGGGCCATCGCGTCTTGGTTGACCTCGTCTTCAGCCTCAGTTGGGTCCTTGAACAAGTGCTCATGGCGCTTGAAGTAGATAAAGAGCGAGATGGCGCCTAACAAGGCGAGCGCCGCACCCAAGCCCGTGACCCAGCGGATCGACATACCATAGTCAAAAGGAATACCACCGACATAGGCGCCCATGGCATTACCGAGGTTAAAGGCAGCTTGTACCATCGATGCCCCTAAGAGCAGGCCGCCTGGGGCTACGCGCAAAATCGAAACTTGCTCCGGGCTGGAGATGGCAAACAAGAGGCCCGCGGCAATACAGGCGCAGATGATACAGAGATAAGGGTTGGTACCAAGACCTGCGATGCATAACAAGACCACCACCGCCAAGCACTGGCAAACAAAGGCGACCTTACCTGGGGTGTAACGGTCACACAGCCGTCCCGAAACCAAGTTGGCGATCACCATGCATACGCCCATCGCCGCCATCACCGCCGAAACCGCACCCAATGGAATGCCCGCAAAGTCGGTCAAAATTGGGCTGATGTAGGAGTGCATGCAGAAGATACCAGCGTTACCAAACATGGTCGCCGCCAGCACCCACCAGGGGGCCGGGTTGCGCAAGAAGGCAAATTGGCCCTTAAAGCCAGTGTCCTTGATCTTGCCCACATCGCGAATCCAGAAGATGGCCGAGAGCAGCACTAATACGCCCCAGCAAATCACGATGTAGAAAATGGTGCGCCACGACATGCTGTGCGCTAAGGCGGTACCCAGCGGCACGCCAAAAATGTTGGACACGGTCATACCAGCGATCATGATCGAGACTGCGGAGGTGCCCTTACCCTTGGCCGCCAGACGCTGGGCAATGATCGAGCCCACACCAAAGTAAGCGCCATGCGGCAAACCTGCGATAAAGCGCGAGGCTAACATGGTCTCAAAGGTCGGGGCAAAGGCGGTTAAGACGTTACCTGCGATGTGCACCACGATTAAGATGAGCAAGATGGTCTTAAGCTTTAAGGTGCGCAGCAAGATGATGAAGAAGGCGCCAATGGCTACGCCTAAGGCATAGGAGGAAATGGCGTGACCGGATTGGGCGATGGTGACGTTAAAATCTTCGGCCCAGTATGGGAGCAAGCCCATGGCTACGTATTCGGCAATGCCCAGTCCCAACGTGCCAAAGGCGAGGGCAATTAATCCTCTGATGAGCATGATGAACTCCGAGAACAAGGTTGGAGCAAGGGTCAGCCTAACAAAATGAGGTTACCCCCGCCGTCATAGTTTGTGGTGCCATCACCAAGCACAAACAACTAACAACCCTACAATCACGCCGAAGCGGCGTCTCCCGCAAGTCTTGCCTTAGCCCCACCTCTAAGCAACTTGTAAGCAGCAACTTAGCGCTCAATCCTTGAGCTTGGGGAGCAAGGCGCCATGCGCCCTAAAAACTTGGTAACAGCTGCCGCGATTGTAGCAAAAGCCCAGCACGCGCACGACGCCGCCCCACAAAAATACCGCATCCCCAGACTTAGCGGGATTAACCCGTCTTCACGGGCACAGGCACGCAAGCTCAACTGCGTGAGCTTAGTCTGGGCGCAAATTACGCGCACTCGCGCCCAATTCGCAGCCTAAAGTCTCCGCTTTGGTGACAATACAGAAACCATGAGCTCCCACCCACCAACATAAGAATGCCTTATTTATGGGATTGGTGGCCTAAGCCTAGACCATAACAAGCAGAGCATTTGGGGTCACCGCGAACGCGCAGGCCCCAAGCGCACAAGCCCCACGACCGCGGCACGAAGGAGCTGCGGACGTGGGGCTTGCTAAAGTAACGCTCGAAGTGAGGCTTTACTACTTGTTGGACTCAGCCGGAGCTTGAGCTTGCTCAGCTGGGGCTGGGGCGGCTGGAGCTTGCTGCTGCGGGGCCTGAACTACGGCCGGACCCACTGACTGGACGCGCACTTCCCAGATGTATGGTTGGCCAAACTCTAAGCTCGAGGTGCGCCATAATGGCTGCTCGTTTTGTAAGCTGGTGTCAAAGACTAACTTGACGTGATCACCGGCGACTAAACCCGAGGTCAGAATCTTCATCTGTGGATTTAAGTTGGCAAAGTTGAGCTCCTCGTGGTAGAAGCCTAAGACATTGCCTTCTTGGTCGATGCGCTTGGTCAAGATGCGGGCGGAGGTGCCATCGCCAATCTTCATGCCATCACGGTTTTGTGCGCGCTCTAAGAAGATGCGGAAACCACCGTGGGTACCAAAGGCGGCATCAGTGAACTTCTCAACGCCCGGAATCTTGGCGACCTCAGTGAAGAAGTCGTCGGCGTGCATTAAGTTCATCTGGTACTGAGTAGCCTCAGCCACCGCACCGGCGTCGTACAGAGCGTGAGGCTTAAAGGTGCAGGCAACACCTTCCTTGGAGTAAACCACTGGGCGCTCCATATCGCAGTACTTGGCGACGAAGACTAAGGAACGGGCCTCGTTTAAGGCGTTTTGGTTGGCCAGCAACTGAGCCTGAGCTTGGGCTTCCTTTTCGGCCTCTTCACCCTTTTTCTTCTTGTCATCCTTCTTAGAGGTAGCAGCTGGCTTGTTCTCATCTAAGATCGGCTGAGGCACGTAGGCGACAGTATCACCTAAGACGCACTTGACGTTGTTGACGTCCATGGTGAAGCAGACGTGATTGCGCTGATTGATATCAGAGGAGCTAGTGACTAAGTCAATCCCTAAATCGCTTGCGGCAGCAGTGGCAGGGGCAGCGGCTGGGGCAGCACTCTTGCTCTCAGAGGAGGCGTTTGAGTCATTGCAGGCCGTTACCATGAGGGCAGCACACAAAGAAGACAATAAGAGAGTTTTGTTAGTACTACTAAGCATTGAATGCTCCGCAAAATTTCCTTTAAGTGCCATCAGCTTGTGGTGCCTAACACAAGCTCACGGCAACTCACCACGGCTCAAGTCCGCCCTCGGGCGCGCGCCCTAAAGCGCCGCGCTGACTTCAGCTGCTTGGCCTAAAATCCAAAAACTAGCAACAAAAAAGCTAAACCGCATCAGCCTGAGCGTGCTAACAGCTCAGCTCTACGCGCTTTCTGCGGCCAACGCTTGCTATAGACTAAGCTTACGGCTTTTAGTTCCCACTTTGCTCCCTAAAGAGCCGTGGGCTTAACGAGCCTCAAGCTAATGATGGCGTTAGCGGTGCAGTCGACGCGGCGTTTAACTCTTGGTCCCAAATTGGTGCCGCTGCCCAATCCCGGTATCACTCCAGGTTAAACTGCATATTGTAGCTGGCTTTATACCAAAAGTACATTTAGACGCGCACCGCTCTCAAACCACGCAAGGGTGCGCGCTGGGCTCACGCTCAAAGAGCCTGCTATGGGATCCCACTACGGGATCCCGCTACGGGATCCCGTTACGGGATCACCACCGTAGGCTGATTCTTAATCAGTACATCTAGCTCTTTAAGCTGGGTCAAGAACGGCTTTAATAAATCAAGCGGCAAAGCGCTTGGACCATCGCACTTGGCAGCATCAGGATTAGGATGGCACTCTAAGAAGATCGCGGCGATCTTCTGGGAAACGCCCGCCTTGGCCAAATCAAGCGCCTGGCTGCGCCGTCCCCCCGAGGCCTTTGCATCGGGAGTGCGGCATTGCAGCGAGTGGGTGACATCAAAGACGATTGGGGCATTGCCCGTGACCTGCTTCATCACCCCAAAGCCCAGCATGTCAACCACGAGGTTGTCATAGCCAAATTGGCTGCCACGCTCGCACATCATGACCTGCTCATTGCCGCCTTCGGCGAACTTCTCCATGATGTTGGCGACCTGTGCCGGGGCCATAAACTGAGGCTTCTTGACGTTGATAACCTTACCCGTTCGCGCCATGGCGTGGACGAGATCAGTTTGCCGCGCTAAGAAGGCCGGGAGCTGCAAGATATCAACATGCGGTGCGACTTGCTCACACTGATAAGGCTCATGGACATCGGTGATGATCGGGACGTGAAAATTGGCTTTGAGCAGGTCAAAGATCTTCATCCCCGCCTCTAGGCCTGGACCGCGAAACGAGTGCAGACTCGAGCGATTGGCCTTATCAAAGCTTGCTTTGAAGACATAATTGAGGCCGAGGTCGGCGCACACTTGCATGAAGTGCTCACAAGTACGCGCGGCTAAGTCATAGTCTTCTAAGACATTCAAACCGCCAATCACGGTCAAGGGCAAATCATTGCCCACATCAAAGGTACCAACCCGTACCGAGGTCATAGCCATAGTTTTCTCCTTTTGGTCAGACGCGGCCGCCGCGCAGGGCCATCCACTTAGTGCCATCCGCTGAGGGCTGTTCAGCGCGGGGCGCGGGTGCTGATTACTGCGGGCGATAGCAGCCTAAGGTCACCCGCTCATTTTGACCGTAATCGCGGATAGTCTCAACCTTGGCATAGCCCAATTCGCTCAAGAGCGCGCGCACTGCCGCGCCCTGATTGTAGCCATGCTCTAACAGCAAGTAACCATTGTTGCGCAAGAAGGCGCGCGCCTCATGGACGATGATGCGGATATCATCTAAACCGTCCTTGCCTGAAACCAAGGCCGAGCGCGGCTCAAAGCGGACGTCGCCCTGGGATAAATGCGGATCATCCTCCTCGATATAAGGCGGATTGGACACGATGAGATCAAAGCGCGCTGCTTGCGGCAAAAGCCCCGCTTGGGCCTGCGCTTGCGCCTGTAACTGCGCGGCACGCGACTGGCCGTCGCTCAGCGCGAGCGCATCGTGCGCCGCCGCGTGCGCCCCTGATCGTCCCCCAGCTTGCAGCTCAGCTTGCAACTCAGCTTGCGCCTCGGCACTTTCCTCAACAAAGGGAGTGAACCAGCAGCCTTGCTGGAAATTGACCTCAAGGTGGTAGCGCGCCGCGTTTTCCTGCGCCACCTCGAGCGCGGCAGCACTCATATCAATCGCGGTCGCACGAATCTCAGGGGCACTGTGCTTTAAGGCTAGGATAATGGCGCCGGTGCCGGTGCCAAGATCGAGCACGTCGCGCAGATGGTTGCAGTTAATTAAGGTCAGGGCCTTTTCTACCAAGATCTCGGTATCAGGGCGCGGAATCAAGGTATCGGGGGTGACCTTTAAGGTTAAATCCCAAAAGTCGCGCTCCCCTAGGATATAGGCCATAGGCACACCCTTGAGGCGCTCGGCGAGCAAGGCTCTAAATACCGTTTCATCAAGGGCATTGAGATCTGCCAGATCCCCGGTGATGAGCTGCACCTTATTGAGCTTGGTGACGTGCATCATCAGAAGTTCCGCATCAAGGCGCGGACTGGAGGAGCCCTGCTCCTTTAACTTGGCAATCGACTCATTGAGTAAAGCCCGAATCTGCACTGTATCCCCCTCTTGCCTCGGCCCAGTACGCTCACTTGCTCCTACTGACGCGCTGGGCGCACGCCCTCATGATAATCAGCCCGCCCCACGCTTTTCAAGCGCAGCGCGCGTTACGGGCGCCCCTGCGCCCCTTTGGGCGCCGCACCGCGCCCCATGACTCAGCTGATCCGCCGCCCCACGCCACCTTAAGCTGGCAGCACCGCGTGCTCCTAAATGCGATAAATAAGCCCGGGGTGCACAATTCATGAATTTGGGCAGATAAAATGAATTATTTTTGCGTGAACGGCCGAAATTTTTGTGAGCCAAATCACAGAAACTCCGAAGGGCGCTAAGGCCGATTCTATCGTGAACGCGCTTATTTTTGGGGCTCAGAGCTTCTTGATTAATTTTGCTCATTTATCGGCATTTATGTGATACAGCTCACAAAAATTGCTAACATAGCAAGCAACAAAAGCATTGATTGCGGTTTTCCCCAGATGTAAGGGCGGAAACCACCCCTTGGGCCCTGCCAGAGCCAAGCAACGCAAGTTGCACCGCTTCGTGCGGCCCCCTGTTAAATTAGAAGAGCAACAGCTGATGTCGAAGTTCTTTGAGTTTGTTGGCGCTAACCTGCGCCTTGCTGCTAACTTAATGATTTCCCCAAGCGAGCGCTTCCACGCCGGTCTGATGACCGCTAATGTTGCGGACCTCGCTTTTGAGGGTCTGCGTGGCGTCACCTCAAGCATTGATGCCACATCTCAGTTCATTTCTCAGAAAGCCCATAAGGCACGCAAGGCTCATAAGAAGAGCCCTTCGTTATGGGCCACCTTGTGCGATACCATCGCCTTTAACGAGTCCTTTGCTTACTTAAGTGCGCCGAGCGAGCGCACCTGCGTCGCAGGTCAGATGTTATCCAGCCGCAGTGAGCCCCAAGCTACCCCGCGCCTTGAGCGCAGCACCAAGCCCCGCTCCTTATGGGCCAATCTTGGCTTAATGACTGCCCCCAGCGAGCTCAATTGCAGCGCCGGTGCGCTCATGATGGGTTCTGCCCAGCAAACTGCCCACCAAGCAGCGCTCAAGACTCAGGCCAAGAGCGAGCGCACCCCACGCCAGCCTGCGGCCGCTCAAGGCCAGCAAGGTGCCACCACGAGCGCCGGGCGTACTGCTGGGATGCTCACCAACTTATGGGGCAAGGCCGGTTTAGTGGTCGGTCCTAACGCCTTAAACAGCGCGGCCGCCATGAGCTCCTACGTTGATACCACGATGTTCGATCGCATCCGCGCTGAGTCGGCCGCTCCGGCCCCAGCCGCAGCATCCGCCGCCCCGGGCGCCGCGAGCGAGCAAGTTGCACGCCCGTCCCTGTTCTCGGTCTTAGCTGAGACCAGCGCTTACGCCGAGGAGCGCTCCGAGCGCCCTCAAAGCGCCGCGGCCCCAATCCGCGAGCGCGGGAGCATCGCCGCATTGTTAGCGCAAGCTTTCATGAGCCCAACTGAGCGCTTAGTGCAGTACCAATTAGAGGCCGCCCGCCACGCCCCAGCGGCCCAGGCTGCGACGGCGGCCGCGGTAGCCTCAGAGCGCTCTGCGGTGGCTGCCGCTCAGGAACTGAGCTTTGCCCAACAGGTTTGGTTGACCATGGTTTCGCCAACTGAGCGCATGGTACGGGCCCGCTTAGGCGATAGCACTAGCGCTCCGGTACTGATGGCGGAGCGTAGTCCTAAGCTCAAGTTAGCCGACTTACGTCTGGCAGACCTGTTAGCCCAAGCCTCGCTCACTCCAACCCAGCGCTTAGTTGACTACCAAGTTGCCGGGGGCGCCCCAGAGGTTGCAGCCGCAGCCCAGAACTTAAGCTCGTATGCAGTTGCGACCTTAACCGAGCAACCTGCCATGAGCGATGCTGAGCTGACCACGGCCTACCTCAAGCACTTTGAGTGGCTCGACCAAACTCAGGCCCTGCTCATGGCCCACGTTGCCCAGGCGCTGCATGAGAGCGAGCAAAACGCTGCCCAAGAGCAAACCGACGAAGCGACTCAGACCTACGTTACCGCCCGCTGGGATGGTATTGTCGCCGCCTTAACCGACGACACCCCACAGGCCATGGCTGCGCTCCCGTACAAGGCTCCTAAGGCTCCGCTGCGCGGTGTCTTAGCCACGGTCAAGCGCATCACCGCAAGCGAGAGCAAGATCCAAGCAGCCCAAGTCATTGCTGGGCGCCGCTTAGCACACCTGAATTAATTAATCAGAAATCACAACAACAAGGGGCTCACTCCAAGCCCCATACCAAATCGCAAACACAAGCCGCAGCGGCCCCAAAAGCCATGCGGCTTTTTTTGTGCCGCAAGCTCCGTCCCGCCCAGCGGCGATAGGGCGCGTCCCAGGCGCTCCCGTGGTCGGCCACCCGCGGCGCGGTCGGTGCCGATGCGCGCCGCGCGCTCACAGCACAAAGCGTGGCGCTGCACCGCCGCACAGAGGACAAGGATTACCCCCTTGCGCTTTAGTGCGTGCCGGGCCCAGCAGGCACGTTCATCCCTGAGATCAGGCGTGCGCCGGTGGAAGTCGGGGCTAGATTGCCGACCGCACCCCTTGGTCTAACAATTAGTGACCAGTGCGCACCTGACTGAGCGCAACCCACGCACCGCTGGGCAGCATTGCCCGGCGCTGCGGGTGCAGCTCAGTCCTCAGGGCGCGCGCGCTCCGAGTGAGTCAATGCAGTTTGGGGGAGTACGGGCGGACACGCCCGGATTTTGGCGGGGAAGTGCTGCTGCCGCCTCAGGGCGACAGCAGGCGGGGTAAATTAGAGGCCGCTTTGGCTGGCCATGGCGGCCAACTGCTCGGATTGGTACTCCTCGATCACCGGCTCTAAGATCAGGTCTAACTTGCCTTCCATGATTTCGGCTAAGCGATAGAGGGTCAAGTTGATGCGGTGGTCGGTCACGCGGCTTTGTGGGAAGTTATAAGTGCGGATACGGTCGGAGCGGTCACCAGAGCTAAAGACGCTTTGACGCTGCTCAGCTAAGGTGGCGTTACGCTTATCCTCTTCTAACTTAGCAAGGCGCGAGATTAACACTTCCATCGCGCGGGCACGATTGGAGTGCTGCGAACGCTGGTCTTGGCACTCAACCACAATACCGGTTGGAATGTGGGTGATACGAATAGCCGAATCGGTCTTGTTGATGTGCTGACCACCGGCACCGGAGGCACGGAAGGTGTCAACCTTTAAGTCGGCCGGATTAATCTCAGGGGCCTTGGATGGTGGAATCTCCGGCAATACCATCACGGTGCAAGCTGAGGTGTGGACACGGCCTTGCGACTCGGTCTCAGGAACACGCTGCACGCGATGGCCCCCGGACTCAAACTTCATATAGCCGTAAGCGCCCTCACCGGAGAGCTTGCAGATGGCTTCCTTACAGCCACCCATTTCGCCCTCAGAGATAGAGACGATATCTAAAGACCAGCCCTTAGCTTCGCAGTACTTGGTGTACATACGCAGCATTTCACCGGCAAACAAAGCCGCCTCATCGCCACCGGTACCGGCACGAATTTCCAGGAAGCAGTTGCAGTCGTCACGCTCGTCGTGAGGTAAGAGCAAGATCTGTAAGTCGTGGTCCAGCTTCTCCGAGCGCTCCTTGGTCGGGCCAATTTCCTCTTCGGCCATGGCGCGCATATCTTCATCGTCGCTTTGGAGCATCGACTCCATCTCCGCTAAATCGGAGACGCAGGTCTTGTACTCCTTGTAGGTATCGACCATGACTTGCAGGCGCGAGTACTCACGATTGAGTTCACGAAATTTTTCCTGATCGGCAATGACCTCAGGCTGAGCTAATAACTGCTCCACTTCCTGATGGCGTTCCACAATCGAGTCTAACCTTCTTAAAATGCTCTCTTGCATGCTCTGTCCCAAACACAAACCAAGCCACGCCAGCGTGGCAAATCAACCGCTTATTTTAGCACTGGGCGCCCGTGCGACCAAGTGCACACACCAAGGTAAAAAAGCCCGGGGGCGCGGCGCGTCCTCGGGCTTTTTTGAGGTAAGGACTCAAGCCTTACTTAGTGTGCGGTTCCTGAGCTGAGCCTTGCGCCGACGAGCTCGCCGCACGCTGCGGCTCCGCCTCAGGCGCGGCGGCCTCAGGCAAGACCTCGGAGACCTTTAAGGCGCTGACCTCAGCGGCACCGACCTCAGCGGCGCTGGCCTCATCAGTTGGAGCAGTGCGCTCACTTTGATCCCCCTTGGACGCGAGCTTCGAATCCGCCTTCGCCTCCGCCTTATCCTCATCGGACTTGACTAAGGATGTCACCGCCTTAACCACCGAGCTTAAGACTCCGCCTTCAGCTTCTGGCTGCGCCTCGCTCTTAGCCTCGGACTTAACCTCAGCTTGAGCCGTTTCCGCCTCCGCCGTTGCGGGCTCAACCGGCTTAGGTTCAGCGGCATCAGGCATAACCTCAGCCACGCTCAGCCCGGCCGACGCGGCGGCAGGCTCAGTTGCAGCCTTTCCCTCGGCTTGGGGCTCAGTCTTAGGCTCGCCCTGAGCTGCATCTTGGGCCTCGGCCTTAGGCTCGGCCTTGGATTCAGCCTTGGATTCGGCCTTGTCCTCATCGGACTTGACTAAAGACGTCACCGCCTTAACCACCGAGCTTAAGACCCCGCCTTCGGCTTCATCTTTGCTGTCAGCCGACGGCTCTGCGCTGTGAGCCTCAGCGCTTTCGGCCGGGTCACCCTCAGCGGCAGCGCCTTGGGCAGCTTGAGCCTTCATCGCGGCCGCCATCGCCTCAGCGCGGGCACGGATTTGAGCTAACTCCTCGTCCGTCTTAACCTGCTTTGGCGCTTGCTGCACTTGAGCTTTGGCCTGAGCCACAATTTTACTCAAATAATTTTCCGCATCCTCGGCGACGGCCTCTTGCTCCTCAGAGCGCTCAGGCTCTTCGTCCTCGGCCTTAGCCTTGGACTTAGCGGCTGGCTTAGTCTTATCAGACTTATCGGACTTCTCCGCCTTTTCGCCCTTGGCCTTATCCTCAGACTCAGCCTCATCGTCATGCTTAACTAAGGACGTGACCGCCTTAGCCACCTTGACCGTGGTCTCAACCACCGAGCTTAAGACGCCACCTTCCTCGGCCTCAGCGGACTCGGTCTTATCAGCCTTATCTGCCTTGTCAGCCTTATCTGCCTTATCAGCTTGGTCGGCCTTGTCGCTCTTGGTTTCAACCTTAGCGCTCTGGTCCGCCTGTTCAGCCTGGTCGCTCTTCGTAGGCTGCTCTGGCTGCTCAGGCTTAGCCGCGGCGGCCGCTTGCTCAGCTTCAGCCTTAACTTCAGCCTTAACCTCAGCGCTTGCAGCGGCCGCAGTTGAATCAGCAGCACTCTGAGCCGCAGCTGCGCTCAGAGCTTGGGGCGCGCAGGCCGCTTCAGCCTGAGCTTCAGCTGTAATTTCAGCTGGGGCGGCAGGTTGCACGGCAGGTTGAACGGTCGGCTGTGCAGCGCCCTGACGCTCGTCGGCCTCAGGGGCTGCCGCTTGCGCCGTGGACGCAGCTTTCTCAGTCGGAGCTGCGACCGGTTCAGCGCTGAGCGCTGCTTGCTCTGAAGCTGGGGCCTCAGCGGTGTTATCAGCTGGGCTTTGCTCCGCTGGGGTCTGAGTTGCAGCAGGGGCGTCATTGGCCGGGGCCGAGGCTGCGCTTGGCGCACTCGCAGCTTGAGCTTGAGCCGCTAACTGGGCCGCTTCAGCCTCTTGGGCCGCGGCTACCGCCATGACGACGGTCGCAGCGTGGGCTTCCGCTGCATCGTCGGTTTCAGCGGCGATAGCCTCTTGCGCTGCATCGATGGCCTCAGCTGTGGCCGCTTCTTCCTTGGCTTGCTCACTTTGGGCCTTAGCTTCAGCTTCAGCCTCAGCAGCAGCCGCTTCGGCTTCGGCCGCGGCAGTTGCCTCTTCGACCGCTTCGGCGGCGCTATCGGCGACGGCTTGGGCGACCTCTAACGCGGCAGCCGCAGCTTCGGCCGTTTCCACCGTATCCTCGGAGTCATCGAGTTTGGACGTCGAGACCGCGGCGTTGGCGGCAGCTTGCGCCGCTTGCGCTGCGGCCAGCTGAACCTCAGCTACGGTCTTATCATCGACCTCTTCGGTCTCAGCCACCTTTTGGGCGACCTCAGCGGCCACTTGCGCGGCGGCAGCAGCTTCTTCTGCCGCTTCGGCGGCCTTGCGTGCGGCTGCCTGGCGCGACATCGCCTCAGCAACTAAAGCCGCAGTCGGCGCCACGCTCGCAGGACCTTGGATTGGCGCCTCTAAGGAGTAGAGGTTAGCGGTCATGACGGTACCACGGTAGCCATCTGGGGCCGGTAACCATGGGCGATACTCAATGGCCTTGGTCCGGCACGCATAGAAGCGTAAGAAGCCATAACCAAAGACGCCCGAGCACAATGAGGCCACTAAGATGGCGAGCGAGTCGGCGTATTCGAACACATTGCTACCTTGGTAAGCCAAGGTGTCAATGAACATCGACATACTAAAGCCAATACCAGTCAGAATGCACACGCCATAGATCTGGGCGTAAGTTGCATCCACCGGCATCTTGACCACGTTGAATTTGATACAGAGCCAAATGACTAAGAAGATACCAATCTGCTTACCAAAGAACAGACCGGTAAAGATACCCATGCTGACCGGCGAGAATAAGCCATCTAAGTCGATCATAGACAGATCGACACCGGCGTTAGCGATGGTGAAGATCGGCAGTACCAGCAAGGACACCCACATTTTGAGACTGTGGAAAATCGGTTCCACCATGGGCTGATTATTCGCATCCTTCATCGGGATGCAGAAGGCGGTGATGATACCAGCTAAGGTCGCGTGCACGCCGCTCTTTAAAATCGCAAACCACATGATGACGCCAAAGAAGACGTAAAACATATGGCGCGAAGCCCCAAAGTAGTTGAGGCTGAGCAAGCAAATCAAGGCAAAGCCCGCTAAAACTAAGGCCGGACCTGAGAGCTCGGAGGTATAGAACAGGGCAATGACCAAGATGGCGCCAATATCGTCGAAGATCGCCATCGACAAGAGGAAAATCTTAAGCGAAACCGGAACGCGCGCGCCGAGCAACAGCAATAAGGCTAAGCTAAACGCGGTATCGGTCGAAGTTGGGATCGCCCAACCGCGCATGGCATAGGCATTGTCGTAATTAAAGGCGATAAAGAAGAGGGACGGGAAGACAATACCAGCAAAGGCACCGAGGCTGGGCAAAATGATATTGCGTCGATCGGAGAGGTGACCTTTGATAAATTCGATCTTGAGCTCAAGACCAATCGAGAAGAAGAAGATGGTGATGAGGCCGTCGTTAATCCACAACAGCAACGGCTTAATCAGCTCAAAGTCGCCGAACACGATGCCCGCATTCATCTCCAGCCAATGACGATAGCTGGTCGAGTACGAACCATTTTGCAGGATTAACGCAAGGACGGTACAAAACATCATAATGACGCCGCCTGTGGCATCATTATGGGCAAATTCTTCAAACTTACGCGGAAGCTGCACTTTAAGTGAAGCCAGCCACTGTCTAGCCATTAGGTACCCCCCTCGTCTCAATCAAAAAATAGCGCTCCTCACGCTGGTGCGTAGGCTCATAGCTTGTGCCCGCAAGATCAGCTTGCGTCCGCTAGGATCGGCTTGCGCCCGCTTGGATCGGCTTACGCCAACTAGGCTCAACTTTCATTGTGACATGAAAGCCCGAGGGCTCAAAGAGTTTTGGCAATTCTTTGCAACAGTTATCAGCCCAAGTGTTGGCCTAGTACCAAACGCAAGCATAGCTTGCGCCGCTCCGTCCCCACCCCAATCGCATCAAGTCACAACACGCACATACCCGCAGCAACGCCTAGCGCAGTGGTGCACCGAAAGTTAACGCAAACGCTTGACGCTGCCCCAGCATCGCCCTTAGCGCCAGGGCGGTTTGACCCTGAGCGCAATCT
>DXIF01000248.1 GCA_019113025.1 Candidatus Anaerobiospirillum stercoravium
GACCTAGGCTATGTCAATCTGCATGGCACTGCCTCCAAGATGAACGATCAGGCTGAAGCTACCGTGATGCACCGCCTCTGTGGCCCCCAAACTCCGTGTTCCTCGACCAAGTACCTTACGGGCCACACCCTAGGGGCCTCGGGCATCGTCGAGCTGTGTTTGTGCGCACTAACCTTAGAGCGCGATCTGCCCTTGGTGCCCCAAGACTTTAGCACTAACCACTTAGACCCCACGCTCCCGGAGTTTGGACTCATCACCCAAAAGGGCCAGCACCTCAAGCGCCCCTACGTCATGAGCAATGCCTTTGCCTTTGGCGGCAACAACACCTCCGTAATTCTCAGCTATCAGGCCTAGGAGCACTAACACCAGCCATGCCTCAATCCATGCCCCAATTTCTGCGCCCCGAGGATTACCTCTTTCATCGCAGCCCGATGCTGCTTATTGAGCAGGTCAACGCCATTGGCGCTGAGTCCGTGTGCTGCAGCACCGACTTAGACTCGCCCCTACTCAAGCCCTTTAGCGCGGATCACCAGCTCCCCGCGTACTTTGGGATTGAGCTCATGGCTCAGACCGTGGGCGTGTGGGCGGGCCACCAAGATCTGCAAGCCGGGCGTGCTCAGGCCCAAGGGGGCCTGATTCTCTCCGTGCGCGCCTACCAACCCTGCGCCCCACAATTCAAAGTAGTGCCCGGCCCGCTCACCATCACCATGCAAATGCTGATGCAAAACGACAATTTCGCCTCGTTTGAAGGCAGCATTCAGCATGGTAACCAAACCCTAGCCACCGGCCGCTTGAGCCTATGCCAATTAAACGATCAGCTCGCGCACGAGCTCGGACTGAGCACCCATTAACGAGATCCAATATGACCACCAACGCAACTAAAGGAAAGGGCCGCCGCGTCCTTGTGACGGGCGCCAGCCGCGGCATCGGCCAAGGCGTGGCCCTGCGCTTAGCGCAAGACGGCTTTTTTGTGGTCGTCCACTACGGCCATGACCAGCAGGGCGCCCAGCACACGCTCAACCAAATCACCGCCCACGGAGGCGCAGGCGCTCTACTCCAATTTGATGTGGGTCAAGAAGAGCAATGCCGCCGCGTCCTCGAGCAAGAAGTGGAACAAAATGGCGCCTTTTACGGCGTGGTGAGCAACGCCGGCATCTCCCGCGATGATGCCTTTCCGGGCATGAGCAGCGCAAACTGGCATGAGGTTATCAACACCAACCTCAACGCCTTTTACCACGTGGTGCAGCCCCTGATCATGCCCATGATTAGGCTGCGCCACGGCGGGCGCATCATTGTGATGTCGTCGGTATCAGGCCTGGGCGGCAATCGCGGCCAAACCAATTACGCCGCCTCCAAAGCAGGTCTTATTGGCGCCGCCAAGTCCTTAGCTTTAGAGCTGGGCAAGCGCAACATCACGGTCAACGCGGTCGCACCGGGCCTTATCGACACCGAGATGGTGCAGCTTGATGACACCGTGTTAACTGAGGCCATGAAGCTGATTCCGCTGCGCCGGATGGGCACCGTCACCGAGGTCGCTGGCCTAGTGTCCTACTTAATGTCTGATGAAGCCGCCTACGTGACGCGGCAAGTAATTTCGATTAACGGAGGTCTACTGTGAAGCGCGTCGTAGTAACCGGCATGGGAGCGGTGACAGCTTTTGGCCAAGACTGGGAGCAGATCAAGCAAGGCCTGCTCCAATATCAAAACGCTGTGGTCTATATGCCGGACTGGGAGAGCTATCAGGGCTTAGGCACCAAATTAGGGGCGCCGGTCCCTAACTTTAAGCTGCCGGAGTACTATCCGCGCAAGAAGACCCGCTCGATGGGGCGCGTGGCGCAACTTGCCACCCGCGCCTGTGAGCTTGCGCTCCAGGACGCAGGCCTTAACGACGATCCGTGCGTAAGCGATGGCAGCACCGGTATCGCCTACGGCTCGTGCACCGGTAGCACCAAGCCCATCCGCGACTTTGGCTCGATGTTTATCCACCACGACACGGGCGACATCACCAGCACCACCTATTTGCAGATGATGCCACACACCACCGCGGTCAACGCCGGGCTCTTTTTTGGGATCAAAGGCCGATTAATCCCGACCTCCAGCGCCTGCACCTCAGGCTCGCAAGCCATTGGCTACGCCTACGAGAGCATCAAGTACGGGCTGCAAGAGGTGATGATTGCAGGCGGCGCCGAGGAGCTGTGCCCATCAGAGGCGGCGGTCTTTGACACACTCTTTGCCACCACGCAAAAGAACGATACTCCCCAAACAACTCCCGCCCCCTTTGACCGCGACCGCGATGGCATCGTGATCGGTGAGGGTGCAGGCACCCTCATTTTGGAGAGCCTCGAGCACGCGCAAGCCCGCGGTGCGACCATCTACGCCGAGATCTTGGGCTTTGCCACCAATTGCGACGCCTCGCATATCACCCAGCCCAAGAGCGAGACCATTGAAATCTGCGTGCGCCAAGCGCTCAAGCAAGCAGGCCTTGCTCCGCAAGACATCGGCTACATCAGCGCCCACGGCACCGGCACCACGCGCGGCGATATCGCCGAGAGCACAGCCACCGAGCGCATCTTTGGTAACAAGACGCCGATCTCCAGCCTCAAGAGCTACTTTGGCCACACCTTAGGGGCGTGCGGCGCGGTCGAGGCCATGACCACGATCAAGATGATGCACGAAGGCTGGTTCCACCCAACCCTTAATCTCCAACACGTCGACCCCGAGTGCGGCGACCTCGACTACATCGTAGGCGAGAAGCGCGACCTCGAAACCGAGCTCACCATCACCAACAACTTTGCCTTTGGCGGCATCAACACCTCGATCGTGCTCAAGCGCTGGTAGCAGCGCGCCCAGCGCCCCAAGGCGCGGGGCCCTGTTCCGCCCCGCGCCTCGGCGCACCCCCGGGCCTAAGCTCAGCATTGACGCCACCTCGGCCCCGCCCCGTAGCTGCAAGCAGCTCCCAGCCAGCGGGCGTCAGCGGCTTTAAGCGACCAGCGCACGCGGCTCCGTGCCCCTAAGCGCGGGGCCCTGTTCCGCCCCGCGCCTAGGCGCACACCCGGGCCTAAGCTCAGCATTGACGCCACCTCGGCCCTGCTACGTGGCCTCAAGCTGCACGCCGCCAGCGGGCTGCAGCGGCTTTGAGCGACCTGCGCAAGCGGCGCCGTGCCCCTGAGCGCGGGGCCCTGTTCCGCCCCGCGCCTCGGCGCACCTCCGGGCCCAAGCTCAGTCCTAGTGCCACCGCGGCCCAGCTACGTGGCCTCAAGCTGCACGCCGCCAGCGGGTGTCAGCGGCTTTGAGCGACCTGCGCAAGCGGCACCGTGCCCATGAGCGCACTTCAACGGCACGCGCTCAAGACAGTAAAGCCCAAGGAAGTTACCCTCCTTGGGCTTTGCTCAATCCAAAAGTGGCGCGCTAACTACTTATTGTCGTCATCACGCTTGCCACTTGGAGTGTTGTACGGCCAACCTGAGCCTTGCGCGGGCTTGGCCTCAGCCGACTTGGCCTTAGGCTCAGCTGCGCCATCAGCCGGAGCAGCAGCCGACGCCTCGGCCTTACTTTCAGTTGGAGCCTCAGGTGCCGCGCTGTGCTCGGCGGGCTTGCTCTCATCAGCAGGCTGAGCCTCAGCCGCCTCGGCCTTAGGCTCGTCAGTCGGCTTATCCGCGCTACCATTGCTGCTATCGCTGCTGCTACCATCGCTGCTGCTGGAGCTGGAGGAGCTCGCTGAATTTGAGGCCTCTGGGGCGCGCACTGGGCGACGGTTCATTAAGTCGTCGATTTGCGCGGCGTCAATGGTCTCGTACTTGAGCAGCGCATCCTTCATCGCCTCTAAGATGTCACGGTTCTCCGTGAGCAAGGTCTTAGCGCGCTCGTAGCAGTAGTTGATGATCGCGGTGACTTCCTCATCAATGATGAGGGTGGTCTTGTCCGAAACCGGCAAGGTTGCGACGTGGCCGCCCCCTAAGTACTGCGACTGGTCTTGGTCCTGATCAAACTGCATCGGCGGCAGCCGCTTGGAATAGCCCCAGCGGGTCACCATGCGCCGCGCAATGTCGGTGGCACGCTCAATATCGTTGGAAGCGCCGGTGGTAACCGCATCCTCGCCAAAGGCAAGCTCCTCGGCCACACGTCCTGCAAACAAGGCACTGATGCGTGAGAGCAAGTATTGCTTGGACTGGCTGTAGCGATCTTGCTCCGGCAGATACGAGGTCACACCTAAGGCGCGGCCACGCGGAATAATCGAGACCTTGTACACAGGATCGTGGTCTGGGACCAACTTACCCACGATGGCGTGACCTGCTTCGTGATAAGCGGTGTTAGCGCGTTCATGCTCATTCATGATGAGGCTACGCCGCTCGGCGCCCATTAAGAGCTTATCGCGCGCTTGGTCAAACTCCTTCATGGTGACCATGCGCTGATTAGCACGGGCTGCCGCCAGCGCTGCCTCATTGACAAGGTTGGCCAGCTCCGCGCCTGAAAAGCCTGGGGTACCACGGGCGAGCACGGCAGCATCGACATCCGGAGCCAGCGGCACCTTCTTCATGTGGACCTTTAAGATCTGCTCACGGCCACGCACGTCAGGTAAACCCACGGTGACCTGACGGTCAAAACGGCCCGGACGCAGCAGCGCAGGGTCTAACACGTCCGGACGGTTGGTCGCGGCAATCACGATCACCGCCTCGAAGCCCTCAAAGCCGTCCATCTCAACTAAGAGCTGGTTTAAGGTCTGCTCACGCTCATCGTGACCACCACCTAAACCCACGCCTCTCTTACGACCGACCGCATCAATTTCGTCGATGAAGACAATGCATGGGGCATTCTTCTTGGCCTGCACAAACATATCGCGCACACGCGAGGCGCCGACACCGACGAACATCTCAACGAAGTCCGAGCCTGAGATCGAGAAGAAGGGCACCTTGGCCTCACCGGCGATGGCGCGGGCAAGTAAGGTCTTACCAGTACCTGGCGGGCCTACCATTAACACGCCACGCGGAATGCGACCACCTAACTTTTGGTACTTAGATGGGTCGCGTAAGAAGTCGACCAGCTCAACCACGTCTTCCTTGGCCTCATCACAACCTGCGACATCGGCAAAGGTGGTCTTAACTTGGCTGTCGCTTAAGAGCTTGGCCTTACTCTTACCAAAGGAGAGCGGATTACCCTTGGAGCCGCCGTTCATCTGACGCATGAAGAAGATCCACACGGCAATGAGCAGGATCATCGGCATCCATGAGATGAAGATCGACGCCAAGAGGCTTGGCTCTTCAGGCTTAGTACCCGAAGTACGAACATTGTGATTGAGGAGGGAGTTGAGCAGTGCGCTATCGTGAATCGGCATGACAGTGGTGAATTGCTCACCATTGCGCTTAATGCCGTTGATGACCGCACCATCAAAGACGACCTCTTGTACCTGATCGGTCTGCACCGCAGACACAAAGCTCGTGTAATCCATGGTGCGACCGGTTGGCTCCGAGCTATTAAATGACTCAAAGAGCGACATCAGGATGATCGCAATCACGAGCCATAGTATTAAGTTTTTTGCCATTCCATCCTCAAACGAAACGCACGTCTCAGTGCCCCAGCCGCCGCTTGCGCCTCTTGGCCCAAGCCTCAGCCGTGACACGCATCCACTTACGTGGTCACAAGGCGCAAGTCATCTTACGCCGCACCAACCAAGGTGCAAGGCACTTAGTGCAACGCACTTAGCACAAGGCGCTTAGCGCAAGGCACTTAGCACAAGGCACTTACCCCTTAGTTGTCCGCTCTCAGTGAGCCCACACTCTGAGCCTACAGCATTGGGCCCAGTCGCACACTCAAAGCTAAAAAAACTATCACATTATACGAACCTAAGCTTTGCTCAAGCTCAGGAACCAAGACTGATGAGCTGCGCCGTCAGCGCTAAACCGGATTGCCCTCATCATCAAACTCAGGCGCCACGCCCGAGAGCTCATGGCCCTTAAAGCCGGTGGCGACCATATAGACTTCGCTCGAGCGATCGCGCGATGCCTCAGGCTTGCGCACGCGTACCGTGGTAAAGTCCTTTTTGAGCTCGGCCAAGAACTCTTGCGAGCCGGTGCCGGTAAAGACCTTAACCACAAAGGTGCCGCCCACCTTGAGCACGCGCCGCGCCATGTCCAAAGCCAGCTCGGTTAAGAGCATAGCTCTAGGCTGGTCAATGGCCTTATTGCCCGACATATTAGGCGCCATATCCGATAACACCACATCAGCACCACCGCCAATCATGCGGTAGAGCTGCTTGAAGACGCTGTTTTCCCTAAAGTCGCCTTGTAAGAACTCAACGCCGCGAATCGGACGCATTGGCAAAATGTCACAGGCAACAATACGCCCGCTTTCGCCTACACACTTGACGGCAAACTCAGACCAACCGCCTGGGGCGGCGCCTAAGTCGACCACGATGTGGCCAAACTTGATGAGGCGATCTTTCTTTTGCAGCTCTTCAAGCTTAAAGCTCGCGCGTGAGCGCAGGCCGCGCTTATGAGCCTCTTTGACGAAAGGATCGTCAAAGTGCTCCTTTAACCATCTCGTTTGACTCGCAGTTCTCTTCCGTGCCGGCATAAACTCTCACAACTAAACGACGCGCAACGAGCGCTTCTAAAAAGTTCAATTATACCTGTGCGCCCGCCATTTTTCAGCCCTTACGCCGCAACCGTCCCCGCCCCGGCGCACGGCCCTACGCCCCCTGGCGCCCCCAGTTCACGTCCGGGCACGCCCCGGCACGCCCAGGCGTGCCCCCTCAAGCAAGAGATTTGCCGCGCAAGGCTGGCAAACACAAGCGCTTTTGTTACAATATGCGCCCAAAATCAGGCTTATCATCAGGCTTTCCCTACGAGCGCTTGGCCTAGCAGCCTGACCTCGTCGCCATTGTCGCCATTAACGCATTTTGCAAGGAATCACATCTATGGCACTTAACGCCAAGCAACGTCAATTCTTAAAGGCTGAGGCGCATGCCTTAAATCCAGTCGTCATGTTAGGCGCAGACGGCTTATCGCAAAACGTGATCAAGGAGATCGACAGCTCGATCGAGCACCACGAACTCATCAAGATCAAGCTCAATGCCGGTGACGGCCGCAAGGAGCAAGCCCAACAGGCTGCTGATGCGGTCAAGGCCGAGCTGGTCAATGTCGTAGGTCGCGTTGCGATTTTATTCCGCCAGCGCAAGGACGACAGCCGCTTCATTCTGCCGCGCTAAGCGCAAACGCGTTGCATGAGCCCCGCGCGGCGGGTGCCGCGCACCGCAAGCTGCAGCACTTGCTTCCCGCCCCGCTTGAGCATGGTCTCAAGCGGGGCGGGTTCGTTTGCACGCCGGCGCCCAGCATGCTGCTAAGCACGCGACCAAGCACGCTGCTAGGCACGCGACCAAGCACGCTGCCACCCCGCTTCCTGCCGATTACACGCCCGGGAAATGGTCGACGTACTTGATCTTAAGGTCAGGGAAGTGATCGACAAACTGCACCGTGAAATCAGGGAAGCTCGTGACTACCTGCCACTTGCCGCAATCATCAGGAAAGCTGCTGACGGTCTTAACCTTGAGGTCAGGGAAGCTTGAGACCACTTGGACCTTGATATCGCCCCCGCGCTCAACAATCTTGACCTTGCCGTGCAGGGGGATGCCGTCAAAGGAGCAGCTGCCCTGATCAAAGCCTGCCCAGCACGGAGTGGCTGCAAGCAACGCGGCGCTCACCACCGCGGCTAAAACCCGTACCATCCTTAGCCTCCGATCACCTTGATCTTCAGATCGGGACGCATATTGCTGTACTCAATCGTGAAGTCAGGTGAGCTCTCAACCATTTGCCAGTCGCCGCACATATTGGTGGGCATGCGCACTTGGCGTACATTGAGATCAGGTAAGCCCCGGACCACTTGAACCTTGATATCAGCCCCTGAGTCCACCACCATGACCCGGCCGGAGAGCTTGATGCCGTTAAAAGTGCAGGTCTTGCGGTTAAAACCTGCTGCGGCAGCGTAGCTGGGACTTGATAGTGCCAACAGCAGCGCCACACAGGCTAAGGCGCCCAAGAAACGTGCCATACCTAGCTCCTCAAAACAAAACAACCGCCATAGCCGCTGCTCAAGAGTTGCCCGAGCAGTTGCCATGACGGTCTAAAACTAATCTTCCCCGCGCGGTGCAAGTGCGACGCCGCGGACGGCCGGATTATGGCAGATACTTAACTTCCACAATCTCATACTCAACCGTGCCCTTAGGGATCGCGATGGTAACCTCGTCGCCCTCAACCTTGCCTAATAAGCCCTTAGCAATTGGGGTCTTGTAGGAGATGAGGTTGTTTTCAATCGAGGCCTCGTCCTCACCTACGATCTTGTAGGTGATTTCCTTATCAGTGTTGAGGTCCAGCAAGGTGACGGTAGCACCAAAGACCACCTTTAAGGCGCTCGTGCCCTTGAGCTTGGTGACATCAATGATGTTGGCCGAGGCGAGCTTGGCCTCGATATCCTTGATGCGTGCCTCGCACAGGCCCTGCTCTTCCTTGGCGGCATCGTACTCGGCATTCTCACTTAAGTCGCCGTGGCTGCGGGCCTCAGCGATCGCCGCGGTGATGCGCGGGCGCTCAACCGTCTTCAAGCGGGTTAACTCTTCACGCAATAATTGCTCGCCACGAGCAGTCATTGGGGTCTGTTCCATGCTAGAACTCCAAAAAAGATCTACACCAACCGCTCAAGGCAAGCCTTGGCGCCCACCACCTTGGGTCTAGTCGTGCTAGCTCCCTACGCCGCTGCCTTTGTCAAATCCCGATCGGTCTAAGAAAACAACATGAGAAAACAACAAAAACGCTCAATATCCTGCCTTGCCTCAAGTTGCAACGCACGACATTAAGCGTTTTCAGAAAATCATGGTGGGGCTCAGCGCGAGCCCGCATTAGTCACGATTATAGCGCGACTTAACCTCAGCGGCCATGGCCGCACCCTAGGCGGCAGCTTTCGCCTTAAAGGCGCCCGCCGCACGCGCAAGGCTCAGCCTCGTGCGTTCAGACGCGGCCTACTTGCCCAAGTTCTTGAAGAAGTCGCTGACGCTATCGGCGAAGCGCTCCATCATCGGCTTGTGCGAGGAGGCATCGGACTTACTGGAGCTTGAGCCTTGCTCATCACCGTCCAAGGATTGCTCTAACTTGTGTAAGAGATCCTTTTGGTAATCCGTCAGGTTAACTGGGGTCTCAACCACCACGGTGCAGTACAGATTGCCCTGAGGCCGGTTGGAGTGCGCCGCCTTGATGCCCTTCTTGGCTAAGCGGAAGGTGGTACCAGTTTGGGTACCCGGCTCCACGGTAACCGCTAACTTACCATCTAAGGTTGGCACCGTGACCTTGCCACCTAAGGCGGCAGTTGCAAAGCTGATTGGGACCTCGCAGTAGAGATCATCACCATCGCGGCGGAACAGCTTGTGCGGCAGCACCTCAATGGTCGCTAACAGGTCACCGGCAGGACCGCCATGTAAACCGGCTTGACCCATGCGCGGTACGACTACGTACTGCCCAGTGTCTAAGCCTGCTGGAATATTGATCTTAACCGTGCGCGACTCTTGGATGCGACCGGCACCGTGGCACTTGGAGCACGGCTTGGTGATAACCTGACCCTCGCCATTGCAGCGATCGCAGGTACGCTGGACGCTAAAGAAGCCATTTTGCTGAATGATGACGCCTTGGCCATGGCACTGCGGGCATTGCTTGCGGCTGGATGGATCGGTCGTACCCTCGCCGTGGCAATCAGGGCAGGTCACCAAGGTCTTAAGGCGAATTTCCTTGGTAATCCCGCGAACCGCTTCCTCTAAGGTCAGGCGGATCACTACGCGCACATCGCTCCCGCGGGTCGGCTGCGGACCTGCGGCCCGCCGCCGCCCACCCCGGGCCGAGCCCCCGAAAGGATCGCCGCCCGAGAAAATCGAACTGAAGATATCTGAGAAGGCGGAACCGCCAAAGTCACCAAAGCCGTCAAAGCCGCCGCTAAAGCCGCCTTGGCCTTCAACCGCATCAAAGCCACCAGCATCATAAGCTTGGCGCTTTTGCGGATCGCTTAAGACCTGATAGGCCTCATTGATTTCGCGGAACTTCTCTCCGGCATCAGCATCTTTGTTGCGATCTGGATGGTACTTGATCGCAAGGCGCTTGAACGCACGCTTGATGTCATCATCGCTGGCATCACGCTTTAAGCCCAGCACCTCATAATAATCACGTTTGGTTGCCATGCCCTGTATCCCAAATTAGCTGGTCGCACTATTAGGCTTTAGCGCTCTCATTACCACAAGAGCAGCTTGCTTAGCTCACATCCGCGCGGCACAAATGCGCGGCGCGAACTTACGGCACAAATGCGCGGCGCGAACTTGCGCCGCCGCGCAGCAACGCAGCAACGCGCCGCCAGGCGCCGTGCGCTCACCTAAGCGCGCTAAAGCCTAAAAAGCGGACGAAAGTCAATCCGCCCGCTTTAGCTCAAACACTAGGGCTCGGCCCTTAGCCGGCCCTAGCCTGCGCTATGGCTTTAAGCCACGCGCTGCTTACTTATTGTCGTCCTTGACTTCTTCGAACTCAGCGTCGACAACCTTGTCGTCGCGGTTAGCGCCGCCTTGAGCACCGCTGTTGGCTTGCTGCTGGGCACCTGAGTCATAGCCACCCTGAGCACCCTGAGCCTGAGCGCCCGCACCTTGCTGCTGAGCCTTGGATAAGACGCCTTGTAAGGTCTCTAAGACACGCTTCTCAGCACCCTCAATGTCATCCTTGCTATCGCCACGGATGGCCAGCTCTAAGGCGTTGATGGCGCGCTCGACTTCAGCCTTGTCCTCGCCGCCCACATTCTTCTCGTTTAACTCCTTGCGAGCCATGTGGATGGTGTTGTCAGCGCGGTTACGTGCCGAAGCAAGCTCCTCAAACTTCTTATCCTCAGCCGAGTGAGCCTCAGCCTCGCGCACCATGCGCTGGATATCGTCCTCAGACAGACCCGAGCTCGACTGAATGGTGATCTGCTGCTCCTTGCCGGTCTTCTTATCCTTAGCCGAAACGTGGATTAAGCCGTCAGCGTCGATGTCAAAGGAAACTTCGATCTGTGGCATGCCACGTGGGGCTGGGTCGATACCCTCTAAGTTGAACTGGCCTAAGGACTTATTGTCCGAAGCGCGCTTACGCTCACCTTGCAGCACGTGAATGGTTACGGCTGGCTGATTGTCCTCAGCGGTCGAGAAGACTTGCGACTTCTTAGCTGGGATGGTGGTGTTCTTAGGAATTAAGGTGGTCATAACACCGCCTAAGGTCTCAATACCTAAGGACAGTGGGGTTACGTCCAGTAACAATACATCGTTCTTAGCACCGGACAGTACGCCACCTTGAATGGCAGCACCCATGGCCACAGCCTCGTCAGGATTTACGTCCTTACGTGGCTCCTTGCCAAAGAAGTCAGCAACTAACTTCTGCACCATTGGCATACGGGTTTGACCGCCAACTAACAGTACGTCGTTGATGTCAGAAACCGATAAGCCCGAATCGTTTAAGGCCGTCTTAACTGGCTCTAAGGTCTTTTGAACCAGATCCTCAACTAAGGCCTCTAACTTAGCACGAGTGATCTTGATGTTCATGTGCTTAGGGCCGGTCGCATCAGCGGTGATGTAAGGTAAGTTAACATCAGTCTGCTGCGAGGAAGACAGCTCAATCTTAGCCTTCTCAGCGGCTTCCTTTAAGCGCTGCAGGGCTAATTGATCCTTGCGCAGATCAACGTTCTGCTGGTTCTTGAACTCCTCAACTAAGTAGTTGATGATGCGGTTATCGAAGTCCTCACCACCTAAGTGGGTATCACCGTTGGTGGCTAAAACCTCGAAGGTCTTCTCACCGTCGATCTCATCGATGTCGATGATGGAGATATCGAAGGTACCACCACCTAAGTCGTAAACGGCGATCTTCTGCTCACCCTTGGCCTTATCCTCACCGTAAGCCATGGCTG
>DXIF01000249.1 GCA_019113025.1 Candidatus Anaerobiospirillum stercoravium
ATTCCCGCATGAGTTTAAGTCTATGGAGCGACCTGAATTTAACTTTCATTTTGGAGCGGGAAACGAGGTTCGAACTCGCGACCCTAACCATGGCAAGGTTATGCTCTACCAACTGAGCTATTCCCGCATGAAAGGTAAATTTTTTAGTCTGGAGCGGGAAACGAGGTTCGAACTCGCGACCCTAACCATGGCAAGGTTATGCTCTACCAACTGAGCTATTCCCGCTCTCCATGGCCGCACATTATAAAGAGATTTTGCGCCAAGGCAAGCGTCTTATAAAAAATCACACAGACAATCGAAAATTTTACCACAAACAAAACCGCGTTACGCCCGATAAACAGGCGCTTTATGACCCACTTCACATGCCCTTAAAATAAAATTAACCAAAAACATCCCCATCATCAAACCACCCCGTCAACTCCCAGTCAACTCCCAGCAAACCACGCACAGCAAACTGCGCTCAGCACGGTGACCCAAGCCGTGCCCCAAAGCGCAGCTCCCAAGAGCGCACTAGCACTATCCTAGAGCCTGACACCGCGGACGCCCGTAAGCGGTGCGGCCGCTTCATCTAATAACCCCTGCGCTTTCATGGCACTTGAGCTGCACTGCGCCTGCGCCGCGCCTGTAGCGAACCAGCAAATTGGCGCGGCGCCGACGCCCGCCCGCCGCCGCAGCCCCACCTCATCCCGATCT
This sequence comes from Candidatus Anaerobiospirillum stercoravium, assembly GCA_019113025.1. Lineage (GTDB taxonomy): Bacteria > Pseudomonadota > Gammaproteobacteria > Enterobacterales > Succinivibrionaceae > Anaerobiospirillum > Anaerobiospirillum stercoravium. The sequence continues at coordinate 694 of DXIF01000249.1, forward strand.
GGGATGGGGCGGGGCTGCTTTGAGGTGGGAACTCTGAGCGCAGCACTTAGTCTTAGGGGCACCGCCATTTGACAGGGGGGCATGGCTGCACGGACAATGCAGCCAATTGCATTATTAGGAGAGCGCCTGCTATGTTTGGGTTCCTACTCAAGCTGTTTGAATACTTAACCCCATTATCGACTCTGACCTTTTTGTCAGCCAAGCTCACAGATGCCAAGCTGGGCTCCGTTACCCAGTGGCTGATCAAGAAGTTCATTGAGAGCTTCAAGATCAATCTCGAAGAGATCGCCGAACCAGATCTCACCAAGTACGAAACCTTCAATGATTTCTTTGTCCGCAAGTTAAAGCCTGAGGCCCGCCCGATTGCTCCGGCTACGCAATGCGTGGCCGTAAGTCCCGTGGACGGCACCGTAGGCCAAGCCCAAGATATCAAGGCCGGCCGTCTGATTCAGGCCAAGGGCATCGACTACTCCCTAAAGGCCTTGGTCGGTGGTAATCCTGATGATGCCGCCCTCTTTGATGCTGGTAACTTTGCTTGCATCTACCTCTCGCCTGCTAACTACCATCGCATTCACCTGCCAATGGATGGCAAGCTTGTGCGTACCATCCACATCCCGGGACGCCACTTCCCAGTAGGCAAGCGCAATGTCTCCTACATGGATGATCTCTTCACCAAAAACGAGCGCTTAGTCTGCATCTTTGAAACGCAAAAAGGACCACTAGCCGTAATCTTAGTTGGCGCCGCCTTAGTGGGCTCAATCGCCACGGTCTGGGACGGCACCGTAGTCCGCCGCTCCGGCATTGAGGTTAAGGATTACTCCAACCAAAATCTGACCTTCAAGCGCGGCGACGAAATTGGTCAGTTCAAGTACGGTTCCACGGTCATCACGCTCTGGCCCAAGCAGATGGGCGCAATCGACAGCACCATCACTCCTGATACCCCAGTGAAGATGGGCCAGCCTTTAATCGCTAATCCGCGTTTAGCCCAAGACTAAACTCAAACTAAGCAGCCCCCCACTGAGACGGGACTAGGCACGCCGCACCGAGGCGGCGTCGCTAGGCTTTTGCGACGCCCGCCCAGCTCACGCACCGCGCGCAGCAGCCCCACGCCTTAGCTCAGCCCCAATAGGAGGCCCAACTCAGCCCGGCACCGCCCAGCTAAGCTCGGCGAGGGCGAGGCGTCGGCAGCTCCCTCGGCCCTAACTTTCCACAGTATGCTGACTAGATCTCATTTTGCGCATTTTGTCGCGGTCATAACGCGTTGAAGTGCGCTTCCACCCTGCCTGAAACCTCAGCCTTCCCGCTAAAATAATGCAGATAAGCTCAGCCTCTTGGCTGAACTTTCGGCCCTTCCTGTTTTGATCCCACCTGAAGCGAACTGACTTATCCCGACTGATCCCGACTTATCCTAACTGAGATACCCCCACGCCCCATGGCGCGCGCGTCCCACCGATTCGAGCTCAAGCCCTAGGTGTTATGCCCACGCGCTCGGCCGCCAAAAGCGACGAGTGAGACTGATGCCGCTGAGTGCAGTGCTCAGACTCATCTGCTGAGCGCCCCGCGACCGGCACCTTGCGACCAGGCACCTGAACCAAGCACCTTGCACCGCTGGACGCCATGCAACGTGACATGAGGCAGCAGGGATTGGCGCCTCCAGGGCCCGATACCGCATGGCGCGGCTGGTTACCTCAAGGATAGAACTGGACTTAAGTCAGGCAAAGTCAAGTTTGGCGCAGCTTTGGGCGCAGCTTTGAGCTTAGCTTTGGGCTTAGCTTTGGGCTTAAAAGGTAAGGGCGACGCTTCCTGGTTTTAGGCAGCTCCAGCAAGCTCAAACCAGTACCGGTTATGGGGCATAAGTGCTATCTAGGAAACAGGGATGTTCCCGGCTCTTTTGGTGGCCTAAATTTAGCTGGCAACAAGGTGGGGCAAGCATCAGTGTTCCGTGATCGCGCCACGGGTTTGGCCCGCGAAGATGGCCCATAATATGGTATATTAGACGCGATTTTGCAGTTTGCCTGGGTGGGCTGAGCTGACTAGAACCTGACCTTAATTTTCGGGCGAAAACCAAGGGGCGGGAACCCGGCAGTTTGTGGTAACTACCGCTGATAACGACACTCAAGGCTTAGGAGATACACGTGGAAAAATTTCAAGCTGACGTTGCAATCGTCGGTGCTGGTGGTACTGGCTTACGTGCAGCTATTGCCGTTGCACAAGCTGATCCAAAGCTTCGCGTTGCACTTATTTCAAAGGTTTACCCAATGCGTAGCCACACTGTGGCCGCTGAAGGTGGTGCTGCTGGCGTTATCCGTGATGACGACTCCTATCAAAAGCACTTTGAAGATACGGTTGCAGGCGGTGACTGGCTGTGCGAACAGGACGTAGTTGAATACTTCGTCCGTCACACCACCGAGGAACTCTTCCAGTTAGAGCACTGGGGCTGCCCATGGAGCCGTAAGGACGACGGCGACGTTAACGTTCGTCGCTTCGGCGGTATGAAGGTACCACGTACTTGGTTCGCCGCTGATAAGTCTGGTTTCCACATGCTCCATACCTTATTCCAGACTTCGGTTCAGTTCCCATCGATCCAGCGCTTCGACGAGCACTTTGCCCTTGATTTACTGGTTGAAGATGGTGTCTGCCGCGGTGTCGTTTGCTACGACCTGCAAAACGGTGTCTTCCGTCAGATCAATGCTAAGGCAGTCGTCATCGCTACCGGTGGTGCTGGCCGTGCCTACATCTTCAACACCGATGGTGGCATTGTAACCGGCGACGGCATCTCCTTAGCCTATCGTCATGGGGTACCTATCCGTGACATGGAGTTCGTACAGTACCACCCAACCGGCCTGTTAGGCTGCGGTATCTTAATGACCGAAGGTTGCCGTGGTGAGGGTGGCGTGCTTTACAACAAGGACGGCTACCGCTACTTACAAGACTACGGTCTTGGTCCTGAGACCCCAGTTGGTCACCCTAAGAACAAGTACATGGAATTAGGTCCACGTGACCGCGTATCTCAAGCCTTCTGGCAAGAGTCGCGCAAGGGCCGCACCATCAAGTATCCATTAGGCGAGGCCGTGCACTTAGACTTAACTCACTTAGGTGAGAAGTATCTGCACGAGCGTCTGCCAATGATCTGCGAGTTAGCTCAGACCTACTCGGGTGTTGACCCAGTAAAGCAGCCAGTTCCAGTCCGCCCAGTAGTCCACTACACCATGGGTGGTATTGAGACTGACGGCAAGACCGCTACCCGCATGCCAGGCTTATATGCTGCAGGCGAATGCGCCTCGGTCGGTATCCACGGCGCTAACCGCTTAGGCTCGAACTCCTTAGTTGAGACCATCGTCTTTGGTAAGGTAGCAGGTGACCAAGCTGCTGAGCGTGCTCACAGCATGGAAGACTACGACTCCAAGGAGCTCGATCGTCAGGCTGAGGCTGCTGAGGCCCGTGCTCTGGCCTTATTTGACGTTCAGGGCAACGAGTCGCAGTACAAGATCCGCACTGAAATGGGCGAGAGCATGGAGAAGGGCGTTGGTATCTACCGTGAGGAAGAGACCATGCAAGAGACCATCAACGTGCTCAAGGATCTGCGTCAGCGCATCAAGAACGTTCCTTTAACCGACCGTGGTCGTGTCTTCAACACCGAGTGGATGAACTTAATCGAGCTCAACTACACCTTAGATTGCGCTGAGACCATGGTTCACTCCGCGATCAACCGTAAGGAGTCGCGTGGTTCCCACCAGCGTCTTGATGGCCCTAACGGTGCTTACAAGGAGCGTGACGATAAGAACTTCTTAAAGCACACTCTGGCTATCTACAATGCCGAGACCGGCCTGCCAGACATCTCCTACAGCGATGTAAAGATCACCACCTTCCAGCCTGCTAAGCGTGTCTATGGCGCTGAAGCTGAAGCTGCTGAGGCCGCCAAGAAAGAGCAGGAGGCTAAGAAATAATGGCTGAGCAAAAGACTATGAAGATCACTGTCGTCCGTTACCGCCCAGAGCAGGACGACAAGCCTTGGGAGCAGACCTTTGATGTTCCTTACATCCATGAGACCTCGGTCTTAGAGGCCCTGTTCTATATCAAGGATCACTTCGAGCCAAGCTTATCGTTCCGTTGGTCCTGCCGTATGGCGGTCTGCGGTTCGTGCGGCATGATGGTTAACGGCGTCCCTCACTTAGCCTGCAAGACCTTCTTGCGTGACTACGAGGGCAAGGAGATGAAGATCGCCCCACTCGATAACTTCCCAATCGAGCGTGACTTAGTCGTCGACATCTCCGACTTAATCGAAAAGATTGAGCGCATCAAGCCATACATCATCCCAGCTGAGAAGGATAAGAATAAGCCTCTGACCGAAGCTTATCGCCAGACCCCTCAGCAGATGGAGGCCTATCGTCAGTTTGCTCAATGCATTAACTGCGGTTGCTGCTACGCTGCTTGCCCTCAGTACAAGCTCAACAAGGAGTTCATTGGCCCTGCTGCCTTGACTCTGTTATACCGCTACAACATCGACAACCGTGATGGCGGTCAGGCTTATCGTCTGCCTTACTTAAATGCAGAGGAAGGCGTTTGGAGCTGCACCTTCGTGGGTTACTGCTCTGAGGTTTGCCCTAAGCATGTTGACCCAAGCTCGGCGATCCAGCTTGGTAAGAAGATGAGCGCCACCGATTACGTCATCAGAATGTTCAAGCCGGAGTAAACCATGAGCGATGTAAAGAATTTCCGCAAGCCCTACAATCCTCCGATTGAGGCTACTTGGTGGACCAAGAACCCATTCTACTTCCGCTATATTCTGCGTGAAGGCACTTCGGTTTGCGCCTTATTCGTTGCTTTAGAGCTGATGTTAGGCGTATTCCTGTTCTTAATGAGCGACCTTGATACCGAGGTTACCACCTCTCAGAGCGCTGCCCCATATCTTTGGTGGGTACAATCGTTCTTAGGCAACCCAATCATCCTGTTGCTCAACTTAGCCTCCTTAGGCGCCGCCTTATTCCACGCTGTAACGTGGTTTGCGCTGATGCCAAAGGCCGTTCGTGTCTTCATGAACAAGCACACCACGGACTTAGTACCAGAGTACTTTGTCTCCGGCTCCCTCTATGCCATGTTAGGTGGTGCTACGGTCGTGATTTTAATTCTGGCCTTTGCCACGATGTAAGAGGAGATAAGACATGCACAACAAGCCAGCCCGCTCTGATGAGCCAATTTTCTGGTTATTATTCGGCACTGGTGGCATGACTGTCGCCATCGTGCTCCCAGCCATTCTGATTGTTCTGTTAGCTGCCGGTTTAAGTTCGCCTGATGTTACCTCGGGCTTATTAAACTTTGAGCAAGTTAAGGGCATGTTAGGCAACTGGCTCGTCTCGCTGATCATCTTCGGCGTCGTAGCCACTGTTTTCTTCCACGCCTTCCACCGTATCTACCACACCCTGCACGACTTAGGCATTCATGTCACTAAGCTGCACTGGTTCACGTTCTACGGTGCTGCCGCAGCTTGCACCTTCGGTCTCTTCTTCTTACAGCTTGCTATTTACTTCAAGCTCTGGTAAGAACGAAGTATTCATTGCGGTAGTTAGCTTGGAACCCTAACTGCCTCCATGGCATGCATTACGTGGCCTAGGCCACGTACGGCAAAGATCTTTAAGAACAAAGCTCCCACGGGCAAGCAACCCATGGGGGCTTTTTTATTGCGCGCCCCCCAAGCATCAGCAGTGACCAGCCGGGGC
>DXIF01000029.1 GCA_019113025.1 Candidatus Anaerobiospirillum stercoravium
CATTTTGGTGGCCTATTGCACCTGCCTAGTCTGTTTTCCCCCGCCTAAGATTTGAGCACTAAGTTGCCACTGAACTATCATCAACTTAGCGCATACTTTTTATATAATTCCCCATTTCACACCAGTGAACCGAATCTGCCGCTGCCGCCGCAGCGGCGCTGGCGTCTTGGGTCTTGGTCGCAAGCGGATGGCCCTCCGGGAGTACCGCGCCTTGCGGCAGCTCAACCCCGCGCGCGGCGAGCTTGGCGTTATGGCGCTCGGCTAAGTCCGAGAAGCGCTTTAACAGGTCGTGGCCTTGGCCCTCGGTCGCGGCATCGATTTGTGCCTGCTTTTCGCTTTGGATTTGGACCTTGGAGCGCACGGTTAAGATCACGCCCGATAAGATCAAGATGGCACCAACTACCACCGCCGGATGCAAGTCCTCACCTAAGAAGACCACACCCACGATGCCACCGGTGAGCGGCACCAAGTAGACGAAGACCCCGGCCTTGGAGGCGCCGACGTATTGCACCGCGTAATTCCACGCGACAAAGGCAAAGAGGCCCGAGAACACCACCAAGTAGGCAAAGCCCAGCAGCGCCTGTGGGGTGACGGTATAGACGTGCAAGGTGCCGGTCAGCGCCCCCACCACAAAGCACTGGAGCGAGCCCAACAGGCCGGACCATGCGGTCATGGCAATGGTGCCTAAACGCCCATGGATTTGCCACGAAATCACAACGTAGGCCGACCAAGCAATTTCGGCAAAGAGGATGATGACATCGCCGATGTTAAAGGAGAGATTGAGGATGACCTCAAGCGAGCCCTTGGCGACAATGCAGACCGCGCCGACGCAGGAAATGGCAATGCCCAGCCAGCCATAGCGGTTGAGGCGCTCGCCCAAAAAGATAAAGGCCAGCACCGTAGTCGCAGTCGGGCCAATACTCTCGATGAGCGCGGTATTGGTGGCGGTGGTGTAGCTGAGGCCTAAGAACAAGAGGCCGTTGTGCACCAACATGCCCATAAAGCCCATAAAGAAGCAGACGATGAGCACCTGCTTAGGCGGCTTGAGGCTCTTCTTGTCGCCTAAGATGAGAAGCCAGAGGAACAAGACCGCCGACATGAGGGCAAAGCGCGTTCCGGTGATCATTAAGGGCGAGAATGCCTCAACCGTGAATTTGCCGCTGGCTGGAGTAGCACCCCAGATTAAGCAGACCGCCAGCAATAACAGGTAATACTTGGCCTGACCCATACCAACCTCAAACCACCAAACCTAGACAGCATGCTAAGACTTGAATTAGGCCCCACAGGCCGAGCGCGCCCGCTGCGCCCCTGCCGCATGCCACCTAGGCGTGACGCAGCCCCGCACTGCCGCGGCGGGCTATGCAACTAATGGGCGCAGTGATGTCTGACGCCCCGCGCTCAGGTTACGGCGCGCCGCGCGGCGCGCTCGCCGTTCGCGCTCTGGGTTAACGCCGAGCGTGAGCGACATTACAACGTTACGCCGTTAGCGCTTGGGCGTATCGTCGTCGATTTCCTCGAACTGAGCGTCCTTGACCTCGCGCTCGGACTCAAATTGCTCGCGCATTTTGGCAAAGCCTTGCTTGCCTTGATACACCGGAACATCGCCCCGGGCTTGTTCTTGGGCCGCGGCCTCTTCCTTGGCGCGCTGCGCGTCGCTCTTGCCATACTTGGCTTCGTACTCGGCCTGATAGCGACTGTAGCCTTTGCGGCTAAAGACGCCCATGCCCGCCATTTTCTCGAAGATAGGGTGATCGAATAAACTACCTTGCGATAATCCGCGCGACAGATTGAGCACGAGCAAGATGGTCGCAATGATATCGGTCAAAAAGCCGGGTACCACATAGAGCAAAATCACCAGCTGGCCAATTAAGGCGCGCTTACGACAAGCATTGATATAGGCCGGAATGTCACTGGGATTGATTTGCGCGAGGCGCTGTTTAACCTGATCGATTTGTGCGGCACTCCACGCAGGATTTGGCTCGCGCTGGCCCAACAAATCGTGAATCAGCTGCAAATACATCAGCTCGCGGCGTGAGGCCCCGCTCGCGAGCTTTAAGCCCACGAAACTGATGGCGGCGATCAACAAAATGGCCCATAAATAGCCAATGGCATCGCCCACCAAGACAAAGGTGTAGATCTCAAGCATGACCCACAAGAAAAAGATGATGAAGATGCGCCCCATTGCGTCCTCTGCTACCTAAAACCGATGTGACCCCACTATCCTACAGGGATGCCGTTATTATACAAGGCTGCCTCATCCAAACTTGGCGACTGATCACCAAAGCCTGCGCTCCGTGAATGGCAGCGTACCCCGTGAAAGGCCGCGCGCCTCAAGAAACCAACCGCTATAATGAGACATCATTTTGGCTGGAGATACTTCATATGTCCTTTTGTTCCTGCATTGCGGCCCGCTCCCATATTAAACGTCTCGGGGCGCTCTGCGTTTTCGGGCTCATATTGGGCCTAGGCAGCGTGCAGGCAGAAGAGCAAGCCACACCAAACGCTGCCAACGCCGCATCAAGTCCAAGCGCCGCATCAAGCGCTCCCCAGGCAGTCTCGTGGGACGAGCTTACCGCCGCGCTGCAAAGGCCCCAAGAGTCGGCGCCCACCCCCAGTGACCCATCAAAAGGCGAGCCTAGTGCGGCGCTCGACCAACTCTTTGGTTCGGAGCAATTTGCGTCCCCCCTCGCGCCCGAGGCTACTACCCCAGTATTACCCTTTGTGGTAACGGCCGACTTTAGCGACGATACGGTTCACTTTAAGCTGCAGCTTGCCGCTGGCGCCTACATCTATCAAGAATCGATTGTCCTGACCTCAAGTACCACCAGCCTGCTCATGGCACAGCCCCGGCTACCGGCAGCGATGACGCATCAAGACAGTCTAGGCACCCATCAGGTGTACTTTGATGAGCTCAACTTTGATGTGCCCATTGTCAGCGCTCAACGCGGTGATGAGCTCATCTTGAGCTATCAAGGCTGCGACGCGCAGGGCATTTGCTATCCTCCACAGCGCTTTAGCTTAGAGCTGACCCAAGCGGTCAATTCCTCCTTTACCAAGCTCGATGAGCCCACGGCGCTAGCCGGAGCCTCCAGCGCTCATGCGGCCAACACAGCCCACGGCGCAGAGCCGAGCTTTTGGACCTTGTTATCACAACAAGCCGATGGCAGCACTATCAGTGACTTTCTCAGTCACAATTTAGGGATTGGTCTTTTGCTGTGCTTTTTACTGGGCATTGGCCTTGATCTCACGCCCTGCGTCTTGCCCATGCTCCCAATTTTCTCAGCCATGATTGTGGCCAAACCTAAAGACGGGGCCCCGGTTAACTTTGGTCTCGTCTTGCGCCAAAACCTAGGCTATGCCCTGGGTCTGTCGCTGTGCTATATGGTCCTCGGCCTGATTTTCTCGTGGCTGGGCGCCTCGTTCCATGGAATGCTGCAACACCCGGTGGTTACCGCTCTCATTGCCTTACTCTTACTGGGGTGCGCCGCCGCCTGCGCCGGGCTCATTGAGTTTAAGGTGCCCGCTGTCATTACCGGTCCCCTGCAGCAGCGCGTCAGCGCCCTCAATACCAAAAGCTTTGGTGGGGCCGCGGCCTTAGGCGTGATTTCGGCAATTGTGGCGAGCCCTTGCACCTCCGCGCCGCTTGCGGGGGCCCTGCTCTATGTGATGCAAAGCGGCAACATCATGTTAGGGGCCTTGATCTTCTTACTCATTGGCCTGGGTATGGCCACCCCGCTCTTATTAATCGGCATTTTTGGCGGCCGCTTCTTGATGAAGGGCGGGATGGTCGGTGACCTGGTAAAGCGCATCCTAGCCTTACTCTTACTTTTTGCCGCCTACTTCATCAGCCGCCATTTGATGGGCAATACTGAGCCCTTCTTCTTTTCATTCCTCGTCTTCATCTCGAGCATCTACCTATTTGGTTCGATCCTCTACTTCATCATCAAGCATCGTTTGACCTTGCCGCTTATCAGCGCGGTCACGCTCATGTCCTTAGTGCCGACCTATTTTGCTTATCAGGCGGTGTTCGAGCAGGTCAAACTGGAGGCCCCCGAGCCTTATGAGGGCTTTACCAAGGTTGCAAGCTTAGCTGAGCTCAGAGCAATGACCCAAGGCCAGCCAAGTTTTATCGCCTTTACCGCCACTTGGTGCGTCAACTGCCGCTATATGGCGCACCATATCTACAACCAAGCGGAGTTCTTAAACGCCAGCAGCTCCTTAAAGCGCGTGGTGGTCGACATCACCGACGCCAACCAGCCTCAGACCAAGGAACTCATCGACTACTTCAAGGTGGTAGGCGTGCCCTACATCGTGACCTTAGATGAGCAAGGCAAGGTGCACTCGACCCACATCGGCCTTGCGGACCAGGACGTGGTCTTAGACCTCGTAATGGAGCTCAAAAACGCCACG
>DXIF01000250.1 GCA_019113025.1 Candidatus Anaerobiospirillum stercoravium
AGGCTGCTCGCAAGCAAAGAAATCAGGTTATCGCGTATGTCATCCCCTCGTAGTTAGTTAGCCTATGCTAACCAATATTAAAATAACGAGGGGACGCTAATTCATAAAAATGTGCTGCTCAGTCGCGGTCATTGAGCTGTGCGCATACTTGAGGCATATCGCCCTGTTCCAAGGCGGCTACAAGAACTTGTCTGGCTGGATCTAAGGCGCTATTGGTGACTCCTATTTGCTCCCTGAGATAGTCCCTTATCTCGGTACAGGCCTGGACCGCGATCTCGGGATTAGGTAACCGGCATTTGAAGAGCTCGGGGCTATCCTCTCCCTCTACTCCCTGCAGCTGCTCGCGTCCCGTGATTGTTAGATATCCTGCGGCATGAAGCAGTCCTAAGGTGGTGTCTGCATTGTCAGGCTGAGCCTGTATCTCTTCTTGGGTTAGGGTCACCTCATGCTCAAGCAAGAACAGCAGCTCAGGTAGGTCGACTGGATGCCTCCCCAGTATCTGACGTAAGGTGTATCGTTTGGTGGTGTGGCGCTCTGGCCCAGAGGCTTCAAGCAGGTGCGGGCGCCTCATCACTGGCTCTGTGACTAAGGAGCACAATAACAGGCGCCCGCTCCAGCAGCTGCCATATGAGCTGAGCCTTATGCTTACTAAGCCGCTGATGGTAAAGGCCTGACTGCCCTATGCCCATGCGTCCGCGCCAAGCTCAGCGCAAGCCTTTGCCTTCGCCAATGCTAAGACAGCAAAGCCGAGCACATGCTCGGCCTTACCTTAGCCCACAAGTCTGCCCTTAGGCAAACTCAACTAAGCTTTTGAGTTGCTCGACGCCGGTAAAGAGCTCTTCGAGCTTAGCTACGATGCGGCGCTGCTCCTCAAGCGGAGGCAGAGGCATCCACGCTTGCTTTCCAAGCTCTAAGTCTAAACGTGGTTTCTGCCCATGTGAGTGAGTGGTAGCATAACTTACAAAATAAGGAGACCGCAAAAAGCAGAGCAAGTAGTCAGCAAGCAGTGGTGCTTTTGCTTGGCCAACGTCCAAAACAATAAGCTCAGTAGAGCAAAATCCCGGTTCGTCAGCGATTATGACCTTATTGAGGTAAGGACGCATCTTACTGTAAAGCACATCACCAGCCTTAAATGCGTTCTTTGTACTCCCAACGCTATCCCAGTCTCGTATTTTCTTGATCAAATCGCCATTACTTGCGATTTCCTCAAGACCCAAAAGCCATGAGTTTGCCGGAATCTGTTCTGGTTTTACCTGATTGGAAGAGCCACCAAATGGCAACAGAGCTCCGATTTGCACCCACTTCCACTTGGTCGGGATCTCAAACGGCACCTCATCAGGGGCGGGCGCCGGGCCTAGCTGCGTAACCTCAGGCTCGCTGTCAAGCTGCGGCACCAGCTGGCCTTGTATTGCTTGCTGCAGCGCGCTGTTGCGGAAGTGCTCCGTCATTGGCCCCTCAAACTCGCCATAGGCCTCCTCGATGCGGTCGAGAGTGCTCATGAGCTCGTCGATGATAGCGACAATGCGGTGCTGTTCCTCAATTGGAACTAAAGGATAGTAGACTTTTGCTAAGGTGCTAGCATTAAGCAAAGGCTGGGCAGTAGCAGTAGCGTATTGGCTAAGATTAAGCGCGGTTAAGATAAAGTAGGCACAGCGCGGATCAATAAGTTCGTTGTTGTGCTGAGCAATGATAGCATTGTCAGTAATATAGCACTCCCCTGAGGCCATATGTACAGAGCCGCAGGAACCGACTCTTCCTATAATATTGGCGGTCCCTTTAAAATTGCTTGTATCAGTATAGCCGCGAATACCATTTGCACCATAGCAAGGATATAAGCCACTGTCATTAATGAATGCTGCTTTTAAGAACTTACCTGAGCTCGTTGAGAACACTTGTCCCAGTTGCACCCACTTCCACTTAGGCGGAATGGCAAACGGCACCGCATCAGGGGCGGGCGCTGGGCCTAGCTGCGCTACCTCAGGCTCGCTATCAAACTGCGCGGCCAGCTTTCCTGAGATAGCCAGCTGCAAAAGCTGCGAGCGCAGCGGACTAAACTTCATCGTGGCCCCCTTGGCGCGTGCCGTTGGTCCCTTTGGCCCCTTTAGTCTGAGCTGAGGCGGTGAGCCCCAGTTGCTGGGCCGCAGGCGTAGTGCTCAGCACTTGCTTGATGTGGGCAAAGCCTTCGTTGACCACGGTGAGCTTTTGCTCCATGGCCGCAAGCAGCTGCCCTAAGTCCATCTGCTCAATCTGGGACTTCTCGGCACCAATCCAAGTTGGGACGTTGAGGTTGTAGTCCTCGCTCTCAAGGAACTCTTGAGCTGAGAACTTGCGCCAGCGCCCGCTAGGGTTGGTCTCGGGGTCGTAGGTTGCCGTACGTTCGCCGTATTTGCCCTTGCCCGTGGGCTGGTAGCAGCTTACAAAGTCGTCCAAGTGCTCGCGCTTGAGCGGGTTCTTGCTCATCGAGAAGTTAGAACCGGCGCGCAGGTCGTAGAACCAGACATCTTGGGTGGCTTCGCCCACGGTAAAGAACAAGACATTGGTCTGGACGCCTTGGGCGTAGAAGATGCCCGAAGGCAGACGCAAAATCGTGTGTAAGTTGCAGTCCTTGAGCAAGGTACGGCGAATCGGCGCCCCTTCCTTAATGAAGAGCACATTGTCCGGCAGTACCACCGCGGCACGGCCGCCGTGCTTGACCAAGCTCATGATATGCTGGAGGAAGTTGAGCTGATTGTTGCTGGTGTCGATGATGAAGTCATCGCGCGCAATATCGATTGAGCCTGCAGGGCGGGCGCCAAAAGGCGGATTGGCTAAGACGACATCGGCTAATTTATCCGGACGGCCTAATAAGGAGTCACCTAAGGTAATGGGCGACTTCTGCCCAGTGATGCCATGTAAGAACATGTTCATCGAGCCTAAGGTCACCACCAGCGGAGTGTTGTCTTGACCGCGCAGTCCCTGCTCTTGGAGGCGCTTGAGCTTGGTCGCGAGCTTTGATTGCTTACGCATGTGGTCATAGGCGCTGAGCAAGAAGCCACCGGTGCCGCAGGCTGGATCCCAGACAAGTTCATCGATGTGCGGGTCGGTGACGTCGACCATAGCCTGAATGAGGGCACGCGGGGTAAAGTACTGACCGGCGCCGCTCTTACGGTCTTGGCCATTCTTCTCTAAGATGCTCTCATAGAGCTTGCCCTTGATGTCCTTGTCTAAAGCAAACCACTGAACCTCGTTGATCATGGCAATGACCTTGTTGAGGTAGACCGGGTGCTCAATCTTGTTTTGGGCCTTGGCAAAGATGTTGCGCACAAAGTCGTCTTCGTTGCGCTCGGAAGATAAGGCGCGCAGGATGAGCTCGTATTGCTCGAGCTGGGCATCGGGGAGCAAAGGCTGCTTTTGCCCCAATACCTCTTCGTAGATTAAGCTGTCCCAGCGGTATTGCTCCGGGATGCGCGACGGCTTACCCGTGAGCTCACTGGTTTCCTTGTCCATCTTAAGGAAGAGCAAGTAGGTAAACTGCGTTAGGTAGTCGGTACTGCCGATACCTTGGGCCGCGAGGATATCTGCGATATCCCAGAACTTTTTGCTCGGATCTCTTAGCTCCGCAGCAGGTTGGGGTTTAGCCATAGCAAGGAAAGCTCATGTCAGGTTGATAGGGAAATAAAGCGCCCGCGCCCAGATGGTTGCGCTCAGTTTTGGTCGGAGCGCAAGAGCAAGAAGCGGTTGAGTGAGTCAAGCGGGCGCTGTACCTGCGCTGAGCCTAAGGCCGCACAGAGATTGGTGTACAGCTCCGGGGCTAACTCATAGAGCGCGCCTCCGCTTGGGATGGCGCCATTAATCGCGATATATTCTGCCAGCTCCCGGTAGAGTGCTTGGTACGTCTCAGCCATGGGCAAATCATTTTGGGTTTGACCGCACCACAGGTTAAAGAGCCGGTTAAAGTGGCTGGAGTTCATTAAGGAAACCAAATGCGGGGCATTATGCCACGCGTAGCGCATCAGCTGCAATAAATTGGTCGTGGCCTCAAGCTCGGCTTCTTGATGGGGGTCAAGCGGCACGACTTTGGGGCCATCAGCTTTGGTTCTGGCAGCAGCCGTCCCGTTCGCGCCGGGCGCTAAGGTGCCAAGCGGCGCAGCTTGCCGCGCTTGCTCCTGCTCAGCTCGGTCGACCGTCTCATAGCAGTCCCAGATGTGCTTGACGCTAAAATCCGGCAGCTTGTGCTTGAGCTGGGAGGAGAGCTCTTGCAGCTGTTCACCCGAGAGCACTTGGACCTCAACCGTGCCCTCTTTTATGCTCTGGGTGAGCGCGTCCGCGGCAGCGAGCTCATTGAGAGCACGCTCAAAGCGCGTAATCTGCTCTAAGGCATCCTCTTGGGAAAAGCCCGAGTAAAGCAGAGTATCGTGCTGTTGGGGCAGAATCTTGAAGTAGCCGCGTGCAATTTCAATGAGCTTCTGGCGCGCCGGGATGTCGCGTAGCAAGATGGCGATGAGCTCCTTGCGCTCGACATTGGGCTCAGCGCTGGACACAAAGGGCGGCAGCGGTTTTAAAGCGCCCGCACCTGTGCGTGGTGAGGCCGAGCGCTGTAAGGTGCCTTGCACCCCGGTGGTATCACAGCGCTCGTAGATGGCTTGCGCGAGGTCAAGTAAATTCAGCTGTGGCGCGATCTGGGCGAGCTCGGTCAGCTCATCGGGGTCGCCTTTGTTAGCGATGGTGGTGAGCTTTTGGGCCAGCAAGAGCAGATTGTCGTCGGTCAGTACCCCGCGGGCGAGCTCTTCTAACAAGCGCTCTAAGCTCGGATTGGCGTCAGGTGCATTCGTCAGGCGCGGAAAGCCCTTTTCATGCTCGGTGACGCCAACCGCATCAATCAGCATAAAGTAGTCTTTGTGCTGGGCATTAGGGGTGACCTCTTTTAGGTGGTCATCACTGATGGTACGCACGCCGCGTCCCAGCATTTGCTGGTACAGCACCTGCGAGCGCACGTCGGTCATGAAGATTAGGACCTCTAGGGGCGGTACATCAGTGCCAGTAGCAACCAAGGTCACTGTGACCGCGATGCGAAAGTCCTTGTCGTTACGAAACGAGCGAATCAGGGCATTGCTATCGGGCGCAGTATAGGTAATGGTCTGAGCGAAGTGGTCGTCATTTTCGCGGTCAAAGACCTTTTTGGCTTGGGCCACGATGTGCTGGGCATGAACCTCATTGTGGGCAAAAATGAGGGTCTTAGGCAGGAAGCTGTAGTCCGGCTGCCGCTCAGGGTAGAACGTGGTGAAGACTTGGTCGCGGTACTCACGCAAAATGGTGCTGATTTGCTCGGGCGCGACAAAGGCACAATTGAGCTCGCTCGGTGCAAAATCCGTCGCGGTGCGGGCGCTTTTGTGCTGTGTCAGACCGGTGTATTTGGACTTGACGCTCATGGCCTCACCGGGCTTGATCTGACCGCCTTGCTCGGTGAGCTGGGTCTTAATGCGATAGATGCGCGGCGGTACATTGATGCCATCTTGGATTGAGTCGGAGAGCGCGTATTGCGCCACTAAGTTATGCTCAAAGAAGTCCAAGGATTCCTTGATTGGGGTGGCGGTCAGGCCCAACAGCTGGGCTTGCCCCCCAAAGTAGTCCAAGACCTTGCGCCATGTTGAGTAAATCGAGCGATGGCACTCATCAATGATGATGAGGTCAAAGGCGTCCGGCGCAATGAGCTTGTATTGGGGCAGCTCAATCGATGGTTGGGCTAAGGCCGTGTCATCATCGAGGTTGAAGACCTCCGGGTGCTCATCGGCGTATTGCTCAGCGGCGCGCTGCTCTAGCGCACTCTGGCCCGCCCCATCGCCTGGTGCCAAGCCCTCAGTACCGCCCTGCTGCCCTGAGAGGATGGCATAGAGGCGCTGGATGGTGCCGACGTGAATTGCGCTCTGGCGTAAGTTTGTATTGATCTGCTGGGCTGAGGTTAAGAAGTCCACGCCATAGTCGTGAGCCAAGGGGCGGGCGCCGTCGACCTCAAAGCTATCGAAGGCAGTCTTGGCCGCACGGCCTAAGTTGTTGCGGTCGACCAAGAACAGCACCGACTTAATCTGATTGGTGTAACGCATTAAGCGGTACACGATATTGCAGGCGGTTATGGTCTTGCCCGCGCCGGTGGCTAAGACCAAGAGTGCTTTGCGCTGGCCGTCCTTGAGGCTTTGCTCGTAGTGCTCAATCGCTTCAACTTGGCAGGTGCGCAGGCCTTTTGGGTTAAGCGGCGGCAAGAGCTTAAACTGATTGTAGTAGCTGGGCGTATCGGGCCGGTTAAGTTCAGCAATTTGGGCCTGCACCTCATAAGGACGGGCAAAACGCTGTTTAGGGACGAAGGTGGGCAGGGGCTGGTTAGGCTTGCTGCCTTCAGCGCGCAAGATTTCCTTGCCATTGGCTAAGTACACCATAGGCAGCGGCCGCTGCCAGCACGGATAACGCGGCGGCATTAAGTCGCTGTAGCTTAAGGCTTGGCGCATATGCTCGTTGCTATCGAGCTTGATATCACTGCGCTTGGCCTCGACTACGCCCACCGCTTTGCCATGAAGCAAGAGCAAGTAGTCGGCCTCGCGCTGCCCCAGCATTAAGGCCTCGCGTATGGCGGCCGCGCCGATGCCATCGTGGTACTCATCCCGGTTCACCACCGTCCAGCCTGCCTCAATCAGCTGGGCATCAATCTCAAGTCGTGCCTGCTCTTCTGGTTGCATCGCCCTACTTCACTCCGCCTTCACTCCGGTGAGCTCTACTAACTCTCATCTTAGCAACAAAACAGCCTGATTCAGCATCTAGCGCATAATTTAAGGTCGAACTAGCCACAGAGCCTAAGCGCCCGCGCCTTTGGCCCTATTCACCCTGTGCGGGCACCTTGTAGGTGTGGACGCTTTGACGGTTGGCTGTGGGACAACAATGGCAGCAAACCCCATCTTCTCCCTATAAGCTCAATCAGCTCACATACCCAATGCGCGGGAGCCGACAGTAGGCACAGGCTCACATCATACGGAGCTTAAGCTGCGCCTTGGTGGTTAGGCATGATCTAACCCTGTATATTGATATAGCCAAGTCCAGAAGGTCCGCCTAAACTCAAGCTCACGGTTCAAGATACGCCACATAACTGTTTTTAGCTCTTGAGTGAAGTGATCTTGGCGCATCTGAGACTCAATGATGGATTTTTGCTGCTTTGTGAGCGGTTGGTCGTAGTCCCCATTGCCAGCGACCAAGCGCTTGAGCAATTCGATATACATCATAGCGACCGTCTTGGAAAACTTGGTTTTGTAGCAGCGCAAGTGCTCAGGCTCTTTGTGAATCACGTTACAGGCTAAGCAATGCCAAATAGGCTCTTTAACCCGTAGCTTGGTACCAAACTCCTTAGTTGGGATATAGATCATGCTTTTGGTGGTATAGGTGCCATGAAGCTCTAATTGGCCCTGAGCGTGGCAGTGGGGGCAAACGCGTTCCGGCGCTGGCACCAAGCAGCGCTCCTCAGTCATGTCGATCTCATAGATGGCCCACTTCTGGTCGCCTCGCTTGGTAAATTTGATAGGCCCACTTAAAGGGTAGCCAAAGCAGCAGTTGAAGTCAGACTCATCCTCATCGAAGCTTGAGTACTCATATGTAGCGTGGACATTGGGCTTAGGTGGTGGCAGCATTGAGATCATGATCACTTCCTCTGCTTCACAGTAAGGTCATCAGCTCTTATGGTAGCAATTGCCCGACCGGCGCAGACCAGATCGATGCGGGGATACTTGATGTCGAGGTCGGCAGGCGGCTTAACATTAGCAACCACGGGAAACTTGTCTTCCGACTCTGGGGTGGGCGCAGCCGTAGGCTGGGCTGGGGTTTTTTAGGACTTTGGGGTCATAGGCATCATCCTCTTTTGGTTAAAGGTTAGCTCCTATTGTAGCAAGTGCCGCCACTTCCTATCGGTTCCAACGCCCAATGAGCGAGCACCGGTAGAGGGTACAGATCCGCCGTCAGCTGAGCTACAGAGCGCTCTGGCGCCCGCACCATGACCTTGGGGCAAGGCTTTTACTCGGCTTGCTTGGTCAAGCGCGCGTTCAAGGCGCTGGCGCCTTTAGTAAGCACAGGCATGACATTAGGCACCCGCTCTTATACTCCCGGCTTAACCACTCCCCTAAGCGCGCGCTGGTGCTGTCGTGGTCACAACGTCCTCACGGCAAATGTGTTACGCTGTCCATGCTCTCGTAGCTTCGACTCATGATGAGATTAAGGTAACCCTATGGCAGAACAATCGACTCCGCTACCGGTGCAGCAGCACCCCCATCAGACCAAGAATGGCTCAGCGCAGCTCCCGCGTATCACTATTGGCACCCATGATTTCCCGAGCATACGTCGTGAAGGCACCTTGTTGGTCGACAAGACCGCTAAAATTGCCGATCTGGTCAAGACTAACAAGGTCTTTTTAGTCCGCCCGCACAGCTTCGGCAAAAGTATGCTGATATCGATGCTCGAAGAGCTCTTCGCGCATGGTACCGAAAAGTTTGAAGGTCTTGCGATTCACGATACTTGGCCTAAGACACAATGCTATCCGGTGATCTCCCTTTCGCTCAGAGTTAGCCCTGATCCCCAATTTTTCGAACAGCAACTCTGTGAACAGTTAATCTCCGCGCTGGCGCAGGCAGGTTTTCCTGAGTTAGCACAGCGCGCGAAAGGGACAACGAACCTTTCGACCTTGCTATGGGATAAGATCGGCGTTCCCCTCTGTGCCCATGAAACCGTGTGGCTCATTGAGGATTGGGATTCTGCCCTGTTGCATAACCTCGATAGCCCAGCGGCCTTTGAGGCCAATTACAGGGTGATCAATACCTTGCTTGATGGGCTCAACCGGTTGAGTAATCTGCGCTTCCTGCTGGTGACCGGTGTTGGCAGTTACCGTGCCGCCTCGCTGTTCCCAGCCTCAGATTTCACCAACATCAGCCAGCATCCTTACTTTGCTGACTTATTAGGCTACACCCAGGCTGAGGTTGAGACCAACTTTGCCCCTTATATCGCCAGAGCCTGTGAGGTGTTGGGGCTCAGCCGTGATGAGCTCTTAGCGCAGCTTAAGTACCACTACGGGGGCTTCTGCTTTGATCATAATGCAGCGGTTGCGCTTTACAATCCTTTGGCGATCAACAACTTTTTTCAGCAGTTACGGCGCCCGGACAACCCAGACAAGCCCGCATTTTATCCCTTCTGGATGGCTAACCATAATGCCTCAGCGGCGCTGAGCTCCTGCCTTAAGTCGCGTCCGGTTGACCTTTCGTTTTTAGCTCAGGCCACCTCCAATGAGCTTAGGATCACACAAGAACAATATGCCTCCCCGGCAGGCTGTGACCAGGTTGATTTGAAGTCACTTATGCTGCAAACCGGCTTACTGACGTTCAAGAGCGTGGTCAATCCTAAGTGTCACAATCTCCATGAGCGCACTTACCGCTGTGGCTTCCCTAATTGGGAGGTTGAGTCCTGCTGTGTTAGCACTTTTCTTAAGTTTCTTACCACCGCAAGCAGCAGAGAGTGGAGCCACCTACCACTGAAGCTTAAGTCTGCGTTCCAATCATGGGATCTGGAGCAAGCGGTTGAGACGCTCAACACCAGCTTGAGCTGGGTGCCTGAGGCAGTTTGGTCTCAGAGCTCAGAGCTGACTTATCGTGCCTTCATTTACAGCGTGCTCATTTACAGCAACCTCACCCCACTACGTTCCGAGCCTGACCACCACAAGCTTGGCAACCACGAGCCTGCTAACCAAGATACCTCTGCTGCTCCGCTTGAGCTTGTGTTTGACCACAAACTACTGCTGCTCGTCCCCAAGCTCTTACCTGCGTACGCCTCCCAGCAAGACTGTCTTGCCTTGGCGCAGCAGGCCCAAGAGCAAATCGTGGCTCGGGCGGCACAAGGATTTGACCCTAACTTAGCCCTGTGGCCTAAGCCGCCGTTTAAGGAGCACAAAGGCTTAGTGCTGGTGATCTCGGATGACTCCCACCAAATTGTCTATTGGCGTTTGCTCTCTTGGGACCAAGCCCCGGAGCAAGTGCCGGAGCAAGCCTCTGAACCTGTGTCGGTATTAGCCGAGGGCTGGGATTCCCCTCAGCTCAACTCAAAGACGATTGAGGCTATTTTGGTCTGCGCTCAGCCGCAAGAAGATCAAACTACTGACGAGGCTGAGCTTATTATCGATAGCAATGCTTTGGTTAAGGGCTTTACCAAGCTTGCAAGGCAATTGCTGGCTCCGAGCGTCAGCATGAGCGCAGACGCAATCAAGGATATGGTACGAGCGCTGGTCGACGGAGCTCAAAACCTCTCTGCTTCGAGCCTGCGTTCGGTTGACCGTGATGTCCTTGTATCCTACCTGGTGGCATACCTAGAGGTATTGCTCTCCAGTCGATAAGGGGGTAGTGGCTATATTAAACATATCAGTATGCTTAATATAGCGATATCGCAGAGCAATCCCACCATGAACAGAGAGCTCTATGACCGGTCCATCCGGCGCAGCGCGGCGCCGCCCGTCGCGGACGGCTGGGCGCACAGACAGATTGGTTCATGTTGGTTTATGGTGTTGTGTTTTTGTTCCGAAGTCTGCACACTAAAAGTGTGTTACGCTAGGACTTAGATTTTCCCATATATAAGGTAAATCAGACGAGGTAAGCATATGTCTGAACAATCGGTATCACATCTACCAGCGCAGCTCCCTAATCAGCTCAGCCACACCACTAGCGATTCCGAGCAGTTACCTCAGATCACGATCGGCAACAGTGATTTCCTTGACGTGCGTTTTGAGGGCACATTGTTTGTCGATAAGACAGCTAAAATTGCCGATCTGGTCAAGATTAAAAAGGTCTTTTTTGCTCGGCCCCGCCGCTTTGGCAAAAGCATGCTGATATCGATGCTCACCGAGCTCTTCTCTCATGGTACAGGGAAGTTTGAGGGCCTTGCGATTCATGATACGTGGCCCGACGATCAGTGCTATCCAGTAATCGCCCTATCGCTCAATGTTAGCCCTGATCCTCAAGTTTTCGAACGGCAACTCTGCGAGCATTTAACCAATGCACTTGAGGAAGCCGGCTTTATTGAGTTGGTACAGCGCACACAAGGTATTACTACCCTTTCGACTTTACTCTGGAAAATTAAAGCCCCACTCAAAACCAGCAAAACCGTTTGGTTGATCGATGAATGGGACTTTGCCCTGTCCCACAATCTTGATAACCAACAAGCATATACAAGCAACCTTCATATAATAGGTGTGTTTTTTAGTTGGTTGCGCGGGCTAACCAATGTTCGCTACTTATTTGTAACGGGCATAGGTCGTTACCGTGATACCACTTTGTTTACCGGGCAAGATATCATCAACATCAGTATGAATCCTAACTTTGCTGACTTGTTAGGCTACACCCAAGCTGAGGTCGAAACTAACTTTGCCCCTTATATCGCAAGAGCCACCGAAATGATGGGGCTCTCACGTGATGAGTTCTTAGCGCAGCTCAAGCGCTATTACGATGGCTTTTGCTTTGAAGAAAACGTAGAGATTTCTCTCTATTGCCCTTGGTCCATAAACAACTTTTTCCAGCAGTTCATAAGCCGGGACAACAAGGCTAAGCCCGCATTTCGTCCTTTCTGGATGGACAGCTCTAATGCTTATCCAGCATTGCGCACCTTCCTCAATTCTCGTTCTGTTGATATATCGTTTTTAGATGATGTCATCTTCAATGATATTGAGATTAAGCAATCTCAGTTCAATAACCCTACAACCTTCAAGCAGGTCGACTTGAAGTCGATTTTGGTGCAGACCGGCTTCTTTTCTCTTAAGAGTGTGGTAGATCCCAATGAACTCAACCCCAATGATCGCTCTTACCGCTGTGGTTTTCCTAATTTGGAAGTTGCGCGTGACTGCACCAAAATTCTCATGCAATTCATTATCAAGCAAAGCGACGATAGCGACAGCGACAAAGAGTTCGATCACACCGCCAAGCAGCTTAATTTGGCGATCAAAGCACTGGATATCACGTCCGCGGTTAAGGCGCTCAACTTTTTCTTGCGCCTGATCCCTTTCGATGTGTGGGTCAAAAACATTGAGGCAACCTATCGTACCTTCATCCACTTGCTCCTGATTTTTAGTGAGCTCTCCCCTGTACGTACAGAGACCTACAATGGTCAGGGGCGCTCCGATTTAGAAGCTGAGTTTGATCAAAAACTTCTAGTGATCGAGCTCAAACGTTTAGATTCAGGCGCCCAACACAAGGCTTGTCTTAACTTAGCGCAGCAAGCCCAAGATCAAATCGTCGAGCGGGACTATGGTCATAACCTAGACACTTGGCAAAAGCCTCCGTTCAAGGAGCGCAAAGGCTTAGTGCTGGTGATCTCGGATGACTCGCAGCAAATTGTTTATTGGCGCTTGCTTTCCTTAGAACAAGCCCCAGAACAAGTGCAGGTATTAGGCGAGGGGTGGGGAGCACCTCTGGTAACCCATGACGGCCAAGCGCCTAATAAACAAAAGAAGGCTAGCGGCCAACAGGCACAAGCACCTAATGCTCAGTCAGCTGCTCAGCCAGCTACTGCAACCACGCAGGTAATTGCAGCGAACTCTACTGCAACTAAGGACAACCTCAATGAGGCTCAGACTCAAGATGCGCACAGTGATGCCCATGAAGGCCAAAGCTTAAAGAAGGTTACGCCATCAAAAATTAACATCATCTTGAACATGTCCAAGCCTCAAGCTCAAACTACTGACCAAGTTGAGCTTAACGCCGAAGCGTTAATCAATGGCGTGATGGAGTTTGCAAGACAATTGCAGGAGCCGAACGCCGACTTTAGCCATGAAGAAATTAAAGATACAGTACAGATGATTGTCGACGCAGCTCAAACCCCATCTTTCCCCAGCTCGAGCGCGTTTGACCGCAAGGCCTTAATTGACAAACTAGTATCTTTGCTTTCCTCCCTGCGCTAATCAACGCCACCAATGCCCTGACTAACCCCTCTTTGTATTATTGGCGGCCTGTTGAGATTCTGCATGGGCTCCGTAAAACTGCAGGGCTCGGATTGGTTTTACACGCACCTTCGGTAAGAGCAAAACTCAATGATTGCGTTATTTGCGCTGCTCTTGCGGTTGAGCTGCATATGTGACATTAGGCGCAAAATGC
>DXIF01000251.1 GCA_019113025.1 Candidatus Anaerobiospirillum stercoravium
GGCGCTGCAAGCGAGCCTGAGCTCTCGGATGCCGATAAGGCGATGGCCGAGGCTTTCGGCGCTGCAAGTGAGCCTGAGCTCTCGGATGCTGATAAGGCGATGGCCGAGGCTTTCGGCGCTGCAAGCGAGCCAGAGCTCTCGGATGCCGATAAGGCGATGGCTGAGGCTTTTGGCGCTGCAAGCGAGCCTGAGCACTCGGATGCTGACAAGGCGATGGCCGAGGCTTTCGGCGCTGCAAGCGAGCCTGAGCTCTCGGATGCCGATAAGGCAATGGCTGAAGCCTTTGGCGGCGCAAGTGAGCCAGAGCTCTCGGATGCTGACAAGGCGATGGCCGAGGCTTTCGGCGCTGCAAGCGAGCCTGAGCACTCGGATGCTGACAAGGCGATGGCTGAAGCCTTTGGCGGCGCAAGTGAGCCAGAGCTCTCGGATGCTGACAAGGCGATGGCTGAAGCCTTTGGCGGCGCAAGCGAGCCTGAGCTCTCGGATGCCGATAAGGCAATGGCCGACGCCTTCGACGCCGCTGAGCCGAGCGACTTAGGCTCAGGCATTACCGATTTAAGCGGGGAGCTTGATGCGGGTGATGATAGCGCTGATTTAGGCACGCCTGATTTAGCTGATACTGAGTTTGCGGGCTTTAATACTGATGCCGGGAGCGAGGATGAGTTGCCATCGTTAGATGCTGGCCTCAAGCATCTCGCCGCGGGCTCAGAGAGCGCTGCAGCAAGTGCTCCTGAGAATGAGGAAGCATCATTGGCGCAGGCCTTAGCGCAAGCTTCGGCGCAGCGCAATGATGATGCTGAGCCCCAGCTTGCTGATGGTGCCGCAGATCAGGTCCCAACTGAGCTTGAGTCGTTACAGGATACCTTTAACGTCCCAGAGGATTCGGCCGCTGACATCGCCCGTGAGGCGGTGCCCCAGAGCGCTGCGCAAGAGGCAAAGGATTTAGCTGACGTCTTAGGCACTTCGCTGGATAGCGCCGACTTAAAGGAGCCCGAGGAGCACGCCTTAGACTCAGGCTCTGACGCTTTAATGAGCGCCGATGAGACCTTTGGGTCGGAAGCTGATGATCTAGGTTCTGACTTAAGTTCTGGGCTGGGCGCCGATTTGGGCGCAGAGCTCGGTGCGGGCTTAGACTCGGATTTAGATGCCGGGACAAACTTTGTTGATCTCTCTCACGAGGACAACATCATTCCGGGTGATAACTCGGTCCAAGGCCAAGACTTCAAGTCCTTTGACTTAGGCGGCGATGAGCACGCAGCTGCGAGCGAGCTCAAGGACGCCGCAGCTGATACCAATGACGCAACTTCCGGTGACCTCTTTGGTACCGATGCTAATGATGACTTGGCTGACGATGAGCTCTTTGGTCAGGTCGATACCAAGGGTGATTGGGATCAGGGCTTTGAGCATTATGCTGAGGAGCCGGTGGATGATAGCGATGACCATGACTTTGTCAACTTCGCTAACAACCTGCACCGTAAGCAAGAAGCTTCAGCCCCAGAAGGTACCTCAGATGATGCTCCAGTAGACTCCCAAGTTGAGGATGAATTTAAGGGCATTCACGACTACGATAGCGATCGCGACTTAAGCTTAGCCGCCGCTAACGATGATCTCACTGTGCCTGATGACAGCGAGATTACTACCAGCTCGACCGCTGATGACTTTGATGCCGACGGCAGCAATGCGGTGCTCGATCGCATTGAGCAGACTGCGGCTCCTTCCAGCGAGCCTGAGTCCGGCGACCTGGCGGAGTTGGCTGACGTGGCTCCGGCAGAGATTGAGGCTGAGGCTGAGGCCGAAAGTGCACCGGTGGGCGCAGCTAGTGCCGATGGTGCTGATTTCTTAAGCGATATCCACGATCAGAGCTCTGAGCTTGATGCTACTTTAGGGGCGGATCAAGACCTAACCGGAGTTTCAAGCTACGACGCTCAGAACCCATTTGACGACTCAGCGGATGAGGAAAACGATCTCATCCTGCCGGACGTCGATGAGTTAGCACCAGCTGAGGATAATGTCGCTTTAGATGATGCTGACTTAGAGCCTGAAGCTCCAGTTGAAGCCCCGGCCGCCGAGTTAGCTGATTCTGATGCCGCTGATGCCGCTGATTCTGATGCTGTTGAGTCAGGGGCGTCTTCAGCGCTGGACGAGGTGCCTGCGGTTGATCCTGCCGCGAGCGCTGAGGAGGACTTGGCCTTACCAACCCAAGACATCATGGATGATGTCTCGGCGCACACCCAAGACCTCGATGCGGAAATCTCCGGCGATGAGGACTTAAAGGGCTTGTCGAGCTACGACAAGGACGAACGGTACACCCAGCATACCCCAGATACCGAGCTCATCCTGCCTAGTGACGATGATGGCGCGGCCGCTTCGAGTTTGGATGACTTAGATAGTGCTGATTTTCAGTCGGCTTTAGATAACCTCGCCATTCCTGACGAGGAACAGGACTTTGCTGCTGCGACGGCGGCCGAACCGGCTCAAGCTGAGGCAGACTCTGAGAGTGCTGATGCCGAGAGTGCTGACACCGAAAGTGTCAGCGCTGAGAGTGCAGTGCCTGATGCCGCCGCTGTAGGCGTGGATGTTGAGCCGGCCACCGAGTTTGAGACCGAGCGGGCGCATGAAGTCGAAGAGCCATTCCTCAAGGTCGAAGACGCCGAGCTTGCGCCTGACAGCGCTGAGGCTGCGGTCACCATGCCGCAGACGCCAATTGATGAGTCCGGTGAGGTTGAGGATGTCTCTGACAGCGAAACCGAGCTGGAGCCATCCATGTGGTCGGTGCCTAGCGACGAGGACTTTGACTTACCGCCAGTTTCCGGCGTAAACGCCGATGACTTAGCCCCTGAGGCTCCAGCTGAAGCGGTGGGCGCAGAGTCTGAGCGCACTGAGGGCCCAGAGGGCGTAGCTCCAGCAGATGACGCTGACTTAAGCGCCGCAGGATTTACTACGCATGAGCTCGATGATTTCGAGTCCCCTGAGGCCGAGGCGGCGGTCGCACCTGAGTCCGAGGTGGGCTCTGATGCTTGGGCTGAGCCTGAGGTCGGTGCCGAACCTGAGGTCAATGCTGAGGACGCGCCATCGGCTGAGGATTTAGGGGCGGACTTTGCGGCCGCTATTGACCGCGATTTAGACTCCGGTAGTGCCAACTGGCCTGAGCCTGATCTCGATGTCTCTGACAGCGATGATGAGCTCTACACCAGCCACATTGGCAGTGCTGATGCGCTTGCCGATATGCTCAGCGATGTCCCTGCCGACATTCCAGCGGATGTAGTCCGCCAGTCGGGTTCGCATATCGCCGCGGATACTGAGCCGGTCAACCTCGATGTTAGCGCGCGCCCAAAGCTCGATGCTGAGCCCGTAGCTGCGGCTGAGGTTGCCGCTGACGCTGAGCCTAAGATCGATACTGAAGCTGAGCCTGCGGGCGACGCTGACGCCGCCGCGCTGGAGCAAGCTTTAGCGCAAGCCCCATCGGCTGACAGCTCAGGTGATGCGGCCCAAGCCATTGTCGGTGACATGGTGTCCGGCGCCGGTGACGATGAGCTCTTAGGCGGGGACTTAGGTTTAGACCAGGCGCAAGCTGCCGCTCAAAGCGATGAGCTCATGGGCTCGATGATGGCTGAGCCTGAAAGCGAGTCGGGCGCTGTTTGGGGTGACTTTGATTTCGGGGCTGAGGGCAATGCCAGCGGTGCTGAGTCAGGCGCTGCGACGGGAACCGATTTCGGCGCTTTCAGCGATTTTGACTTGGGCGCTGACGGTGCGACGGCAGGCGCGGATGCGGATGCGGATGCGGATGCGGATGCGGACGCGGACGCTGATTTAGGTGACTTTGACTTCGATGCCTTAGAGAGTGATGGTAGTGGCTCGGAAGACTTAGGTGCCTTTGAGGGTGACTTTGACTTTGGCAGCGGGGATGATGCTCCTGTCGATGAAGGTGACTTCAGCGACTTAGGCGCGGAGGGCGATGACGCCGCATTTGCGGGCTTGGATGACCTCGACGGTCTTGCGGGCTTGGACGATTTTGCTCCAGTTGACGCCGCTGCTGCCAAGGACGGCTCGGCGCCTCAGGCCCCTAAGGCCTCGCGCTAAGCGCAGTTAATCCGCATTAGTTGGCCCGTTAGGGCTATGATTAAGGCTAAGGCTTAACCTCGCAGGAGGGGCGGTCTTAGCCTTTATTGTTGGCACGTGGGAGGGAGCATGACGTTATCGGGGACGATGCAGCGCTTGATGGGACTTGATGAGGAGGGCCTAGTGCCCCTAGTTCAGCCTGATAGTGCGCGGGTGTTACTCGTCAGGCCTGAGGTCAATGCGGCCTTTAGTGAGCTCATAAAGCGCGCCCAGCGCGCCGGCTTTACTCTGCGCGCGTGCTCGGCCTATCGCAGTTTTGCCGCACAAGCGGCTATTGTGAGCGCTAAGTTTGAGGGTAAGCGCCCCGTGCTGGATGCCCTCGAGCAGCCGCTGCCGCAGCTTCCTAATGATCCCGCCGCGCGCCTTAACGCCATCATGCGCTTTTCGGCGCTACCGGGCTTTTCGCGCCATCACTGGGGCAGTGACCTGGATGTCTATGCGCCCAGCGCCTTGCCGCTCGGCCAGAGCTTGCAGCTGACCTACCATGAGTATCTGTGTGGCAGTTACTTTCATGAATTGGGGGAATTTCTTACCGAGAATGTTGCCGCATGCGGTTTCTACCATCCCTATGGCGCCGATGCTGATGCCATGCTGCGCAAGGCGCAATCCGGTGTGCTCAAGGATAACGAGGTGGGCTGCGAGCCGTGGCATATCTCCTATCGCGCGCTAGCTGAGGAGTGCCAGGCGCTCTTTGAGCCTGAGGTCGCGTTGGAGTATTTAGCCTGCAGTGACTTGGTGTTCGCGCCCGCGGTGCGCGCGGTGCTGACGCCAGAGCGCATTGCGGCCGTATTGGCCTTGGATTGACGCGCGCTGCGCGCGGGGGTAGCGCTATTCGCTCCGCTCAAGGAAGATGCTGTAGTCAGGGGTAAAGCCCTCGATGGCATCGTCTCCGCCTTCCGTGATGCGCGCTTCAACCAAGTGCAGGGCATTATGGGCCAAGGCGCTGGCAAAGGAGCGCTGCTTGGAGTGCACTTGCAGCATGGTGATTTCAGCTTGCGTGCCGACGCGCAGCGGCAGCGCCGGTTCGCTGCCGGTACCGCCATTGACATAGAGCTGCTGGTTGGGCGCTAACTGGTAGATACCCTGTAAGTAACCACCATTGTTTTGCGCCACCATATTGGCAATCAGTTTGACCTGACCGCCGTGGGTGTTGCCCGCCAAAATGAGGTCGATGCCACCTTGTGCGATATGGCGGTAGCGCTCGACATTGCGCGGCTGGTGGGTCAACAGCAAGTTGAACTTACTGTCGCTGTGCGGATGGACGTCGTACGGCGATGGTAAGAGCAGACCATAGTTCATGGCACGCTCATCGGCAAAGCCAATGATGGTGAAGAGGTGGCCCATGTAATGGAGGTGCCACTGCTGATTGAGCAGCACGGTAAAGCCGTTGTTGCGGTAAAAATTGATGTAATCGTTGAAGCTGTAGGCATACTCGTGGCTGCCCGGCACTACGTAGATACCCAGCGGGGCGTTGAGCATCATCAAAGGCTTGAGCTTATCTTGCATCAGCTCAAACTTACCATCGGCGATGTCGCCCGTGATAATGATGATGTCCGGACGCGCCATGGTAATCTTGAGTACTAGGTCCGTAATCCACGAGCGCGGCGTCAGCGGCGAGATGTGCAGGTCGCTTAAGTGGACAATCTTGAGGCCGTCAAATTCGACGGGCACATCCAGCGGCACCATGACCTCATTGATCTCCGGGGCGACCAAGACCTTAGCGGTGCAGTGCAGCGCATAGACCGCGATAACAGCGGCCATGATGAGGCCTAAATAGCGCCCCATATGCTTAAAGAAGCTGCGCACGTGCATCATAAGGCGCGTGTGGATGCGCTGCATCTGATGGATGTAGAAGGATTGCGCATCGCTCATCGGCTTGATTTCAGGCTGCGCCGCATTGATATTGAGCGCGCTCTCCGCATGGCGCTGGCGCTCCTCATAGGAGCCGAGGGCAATATTGCCGCGGTTGTGGTCGTGCGCTTGGACGAGGGCGCTAATGGGCACTAAGTGGCCATTGTGGTCAACCATGGCGCCTGATTCGGCGGCGTTTTGCTCCTCAAGCTCACGCAGATGATCAAGGGCGACTTCAGCTACTTCATTGAGGTCGAGCGGCCCCCCGGCTTCGGCCTGAGCATTTAAGTGCAGATGGGCGCTCTGGGCGCGTTGGGGGCGCGCGGCGTGCGCGCGACGCTCCTTATGCTGGTTCTTGTCGCGCTCTTCTGGGTCTGGGTCTTCCGGGCCCATGCCACTAGGGCCGGTGCCCAGTCCCATGGCCCCAGAGGCTAAGGCAATTGAGCCTACTTGATTGTCATCTAATTCTGATGGGTCATAGAGGTCAGCTGCTTCGCGCACCGCCGCGTTAATGGCCTCACGGGCGGCTGCCTTGACGTCATTGTATTCGGCTTGGTCATGGCTCATCGCCGCATCGTGCACCGCGGCTTTAACCGCAGCGTGGGCGGCGGCATCGACTACCTTACGCTCGGCACGCGCACTGGCCACCTTAATGCCGCGCTCGACTGCGGCATAGGCCTCTTGTTCGGCGACTTGGGCGGCTTCATAGGCGGCGGTGGCCGCGGCATTTTCTGCCATGACTTGGGCTTGAGCACTTTGCGATGCTTGCGAGCTGCGCACTATCTTGGTGTGATGGAGCAGCTCTTGGCGGCGGGCATAGGCCTCGTCGTGGGCGTGCTGTGCCTCTTTATTGCCGCTAAAGAACTCGCGGGTAAAGTTGAATGCGGTGCTCAGCCACGAAGCTTCATCGGGCTTCTTATGCTTCTTTTTGAATAGATTGTTATAGGTGCTGTCGTCGTATTGGGCGACATCATCACTGGTCAAGGCAAAGCCGCCTAAGTGGCCCGGGGCCTTATTGGCGTTATGCGCGTCGGCGGGGCTGGCGTCTTGGTTGCTGCTCATCTCGCCCCAGTCGATATTAAAGCGCTCGTAGCTTTGCTCTGGGGTGTTGACGGTAAAGGTGGTGCGCGAGGTGGCACCCGTGCCGGTGTGGACGCCCAAGCCATAATTGAGCTGCTTATTGGAGATGACGCGCTCGTCTAAGTCCAGCACCTCCCCGTGAGGGCGGGTGACCACAATCGGGGCGGCCGTTAGCGCTGAGCTTGCTTGGACATTGAGCGCCTTTTGATAGGCGGCAGCTTCTGCCGCTTGCACCGCGGCCTTGGCAAAGCTAATGACCGACTGGGCGGCAGCGGTGACTGACAGGCCGTCACGGTGTTGCTCGCGCGCACCATGCGCGCCCGCACTGCCATCAGGCGCGGCGCCGCCACAGGCGGGCTCTAACGTGCTAATGCCATCCGTGGCCGCAGCCGTTGGGATGGCATCGTTATGAGTGCCATCATTACGGATGGCATCTTTGCGCATGGCATCATTGCGTTCGCGTCGTATCGCAGATACCAAGTTCTGCGCCGCGTTTTGTAACACGCGTTCTGACTGCTGCTCAGCATTACGCGCTCGCGCCGCATTTTGGGCCGTGATTTCGACGGCATCGGCGGCGGCATCGGCGGCCGCGTCCGCTTGGGCGTGCCGTTCGGTCGCTTCCTGGCTGGCCGCTTGTTCTAAAGCGGCTACCGCTTGAGCCGCGGCCTTATTGGCGCGCGCATTACGCCACAAATGCAGCGATTGGGCTAATTCGTGTTCAGCGTTAGCATTGCGGATATGCATGCGCGGCTTGCCGGTACCATCGTTGTAGCTGACGTACTCAGTCTCTAAGCTGCGGTCACGGTTGACGGCATAACCTCCGAAATTGCGCTCCTCTTCGACCTCGCTGCCATTTTGCTGATGGTCGAGGCTAAATTCGTAGTATTGGACGCCATCTTGCGAGGGAGCAGCACTCAGGCGGCCGCCTGAGACGCCAAAGGGGTCGTTAAAGGCCGGAACCCGCGGCTTGGTTCCGGCGACGTGGCGCGCGGCGGTATAGGCGTAGCTGGGAACGAGCTCAGGGTTTGGGGCTTGAGTCTCACCTAAGCTTGCGTCCTGAGCACTTGAGGTGTCATAAAGGGCGCCCTTTGCAGGCATTGAGGATGATTGGGCGGAGGTAGTGCCACTGCGTGGCGCCGACTCGTCAGCGCTCAGTTCTGTCTTTGGCGCTGCTTGTTGTGCTGCTGCCGCCTTTTGTGCGGCTTTGTGCGCCGCTTGCTCGGCCTTGCGGGCGGCGCGCTTACTGCTGCGGCTGCTGCGATTAGTGCGGCTCAGCGACTCAAATTCGTTGGCACGTTCTTGGGCGTACTCTAGGGCGGCTTGAACCGAATCAAGCTCCTTGGCCCCGGCATCGCGGGTGGCGGCCATCGAGGCGGCGTCAAGCGCGGCTCGGCGCGAGGAGGGGTTCGCGGCAGCAAAGGATTGGGCGGTCGAGGCGGCGACGATATCGTGGGCATGTTGGCGCTTTAATTGGCCTAGCTTAACGCGCAGCTCGCGCTGGTATTGGTTGTTTTCGTAGCGGCGGGTAGTGCGCTGGAAGAAGATTAAGGACGGCATACCCGCACTGTCCTTACCCGCCGGGGTGAGGTGTTTAATCAGCCAATTGCCCAGCGAAGAGCCCACGATGACCAGGACAATGATGGCCGCAAGCGGCGTCAGCAGCAAGAGCAGGTGCATCATATAGGTGGTGAGCGTCAGCAAGAAGCTTGGAATCTCATCCCCAATGTTCAAGCCGTAATTGAGCAGGACTTGGTGCGAGGCGGTGATAGCACCCAAGATGATGCTGGCGCTAAGACGGGTTGCTTTGGACCAGGCAAAAAGAGCACTGACCACATAGAAAACTATGAAGCCTAGAGCAAAGATATTTGCGCCTAGTAGCAGCAAAAAGTCACCGAGCATCATGGCGGTGTTACCCCAACAAGTGGTACGGACGTTACCGTCCGCCCGGACGGCCGCGTCCTGTATGTTGGCTCAAATCGCCGGTCAAGCAATTCCCACACACACACTACGAATCCTACCGGCTGAGCTCGTTACGATTTAGCCTAAAGTGCCTGCGTAAGTTCTTGCTAAGTTTTGCTAAGTTCTTACGAAACTGAAGCTTGCGCTGAAGCTTGAACTGAGTTTGAACTGAAGTTGGCGCTGAAGCTTGTGCCCAACTGTTTACCCTAAGAGTTTGGTCAAAGTCTTAGGCTTTAGTCTTGGCTCCCTGCTTTCTACTAGGTACTAGGTACTAGGTACTAGGCGGGATTAAGGCAGGCTGAGGCTAAGTCCCCACAATTGCAAATGATTTCTTATAGGCGTTCCTCTATGTTTGAGCTTTAAGTTCGAGCCTCGTTCAAGCTTGGCCCGAGCGCTGGGCTCGTATAAAGCACGGTGCTATTGCAGTTTGATGCGCGGGCGTCGCTTACGGTTCCTAGCGCGTAACGCGAACGCTCTCCTGGATAGTATGCTGCTCGTGGTTTGACCTTATAAGGTCTGACCTTGCGGCGTTTGGTTGTTAGGTGTGACATGGCAAGGCCAGGCGCTCTGTAAGGACTGAGTTGAGCGTAATGGGCACGACACTAGTGGCACGAGGTTAAATCCGGTCTGCTACTGTCAGCTTTGGTCACGCTTAACTCTTCAGTGCGCCTTTTCTTGAGTGCGCCGCTTTGGGATACCAATTTGCTAACGCGAGGTTAGGGGTGGATACCCAAAAAGCATGCTGCTTTGCTGAAACGTTTCTGTATTTTTGTAACGTCTCATAAGCGTTGGTGCTGTAACTAGCGCAAAGTCGTTATCGTTCGATAATTGAGGGTAGCGACCCGGCGCGGCACTCGGGGTGAGCCCTAATAACCTTGAAATTTAAGCCATGTATGGCATCAAAACAATCATGGTTACATCATAGTCTAGATGGACAAATTTGTCTAATTTGAAGCGGCGCAAGCATGACTCCGTAAACGCTTGCAAAGCCCCATTGGTAGGCTAAAAGAGGCCCACCCCCCCCCCTTTATTGTGGGGAGATGTGTTTTTAATTATGGATACAAACTCTTATATCTAGGCTTAAATATACCGTTTGTGAAGGGGTGCCACCTTGGGGCCAAAAAGTGGTATTCAAAGTTAAAAATTTTTTGGTACCTGCAAAGAAAAATCAAGATGCGATGAAGGCACAGGCACGCAGTTACGTCAAGGCTCACTTAGCTCCTAGATTAAGTTGCAATTGGCCGTTTTTATCGGCGCGCGCCGACCAGTCGTGTCTGGGAGGATGATTAGGTGATTGGTGGGATAATTAGGACACGCACACGTAAATGTTCCCCAGTTGGCACGCAAATTTCGCGCGCCCATGGGGCGAAAGAGAGCTTGTTGCTGTCTAATTGGGATTATAGGTTGAGATTAGCTCCACTTGAGCTTTATTTTGGTATCTTTTAGGAATGCCACAAGGGCGGCCGCGACGCCCGGCCGTCGGGACACAGACGCATGGCAGGAAGCGGGATAACTGGCCTTCCGCCGTAGCCGCGGGCTGGGCGTTAGCGGGCGGCGCGCCCAACGCCGTGCCTTGGCAAAATTGTAAGACATATCCCTAAGTTTGCCAGAGCAGGGCTTTGCTGTTGCGGTGGCGCCTGCTGCTGCGACTGTGGCAGCGGCCTGTTGTGGTTAGCAGCTGTGGTCTGTTGCTGCGGCCAAAGCAGGGTGGACAAGGGAGCTAGTTGCTGGAGTAAAGCCGGGGCTAAGTTGGTGCTAGGCCATGGGGTTGGATACTGGGCGTGCTTTGACTTTTCTTGCGCGCGGCGCGGCATGGTTGGAACTAGGTTGGAACTAGAGCGCAACCTTTGTCATAGTGTGATGAGGGCCTAAAATTGGTATCTTGAGGGGGGCTTAACTCACACAATTGGGCCCCATGGCTAAGTTGGCCATAATTTTCCGTGCCTATAATGGCAGTTAGCTTATTGATTTTGTTAGGCGCCAGCGGCCACGGTTGCTTTGGCGCTATGAAATAGGAGGCAGCGCTAACCCAAGGGCACCGCAAGCTTAGACCGGAAATTTGTTTTTGGGACTGAGGCTTTGCTTTGGTACTGGCGGGGAGTTGCGCTGAGGTGTCATGAATAAGTTAACTAAACTTGCTCTTGTGGTGATGACTAGCGTTGGTTTGGTTGGTGCTGCCCAAGCTGGGATGCATCACTGGGGTTACGGCCCAGGCCCAGACTGCCCTTATGGCTATAGCCAAGATTGCCCATATCACCAAGGCCACTTCCAAGGCAATTGGCAGCAAGGCAATTGGCAGCGGGGCCACAACGATTGGTGCGAGCGCGAAGGCTATCGTCAGGGTTATCGTGATGGCTTCCAAGACGGCGCCGCGCGGGCTTGGCGGCACGGCCCACGTCACATGGGCTGGGAGTGCGACAATTGGGGCCCACGCCCTCGCACGGGCATGATGGGCCCACGCGGCTTTGCTCCTGATGATAACTATTGCCCCCGCGGGATGCAGGGCAAGCGCGTACCGGCTCGCTTCTTAGAGAGCGAAGAGTTTGGCCAGTACCCAGGCATCATCTATGAGCAGTTTAAGAGCGAGTTTGCCACTTTAAGCGACCTGCAAGACGAAGTTTTTGCTAAGCGCCAAGAGATGCGCGCCGCGGTGCAGTCAGGTGATGTCACGGTCGCTAACCAAAAGGCCAAGGAGTTCACCCACGCTCGTGACGCCTTGCGTCAAGCCCGCTATGAGCTGCATCAGGCCATTGTGCAGTTTGCTAACACTGACTTGCGTCCAGCTCTTTACCCTGCTCCTAAGCGCGCTCCACAACCACAAGTTGTTCCTCAAGGCGCTCCTGAGCCCGCCCCTGAGGTGGTCCCAGCTACGCAGTTAGTACCAGCAAGCGAGGTCGCACCAGCTGAGGCCACCCCCAGCCCAGCACCAGCTGCTGTGGCAGAGCCAGCCGCTCCAGCTGCTGAGAGTGCTCCAGCTGCAGCTGCAGCGCCAGTAGCTGAGGCTAGCGCCGCGATTGCGGCCGACGCCGCTGCCAGCGAAGCTGCGGCTGAGACCCCAGCCGCTGCTGCTACCAGCGCTGCCGCTCCAGCAGAAGCTCCAGCAGAAGCTCCAGCTGAGGCTGAGCCGGCCGCAGAACCTGCCGCTGAGCCTGCCGCCCCGGCCGCAGTTTAAGCACGCTGCGGCGCTCGCCGCACAGTAAGTTTGGTGCTGACAACCCGTTGTGTCTTGTGATGAGGCCGACGGGTTGTTTGTTTTTGTCAGATGAGCTTGCGCATTATTGCGCTGGCACGCGTAATCGCTTAATCTGACTGCATCTGACTAAAGTAGGGTGGCGTTCTTAGGCGTTGCCCGCGAGTTTGTGGGAAAGGAGTGCTTTATGAGTGAGACTTTGGACCGTGCGCCAGCGGACATCACGCCAGTGGATATCACACCGGTGGTGATTATTGGCTCGGGACCTGCGGCCTGCACCGCGGCCATTTACGCGGCGCGCGCTGATTTAAAGCCGATTATGGTCACCGGCTACGAGCAAGGCGGCCAGCTCACCACCACCCCGGAGGTCGGCAATTGGCCGGGGGCCTTAGGCGACCCCAGCGGTTTTGATCTTATGAATCAAATGCTCGAGCATGTCAAAGCCTTACAGGTCAAGCTGGTGTACGACCTCGTAACTGCGGTCGATTTTACCTCTGACCCCAAGGTCAAACAGCTCACCTTGTCCTCAGGTGAGGTCTTGTCCTGCCGCGCGGTTATCATCGCTACCGGCGCGCGCGCCCGCTATCTGGGTATCGACCTTGAAGACAAGTTCAAGGGCAAGGGCGTGTCGGCTTGCGCCACCTGCGATGGCATGTTCTTTAGAAATAAGGAAGTAGCAGTAGTGGGCGGCGGCTCGGTGGCTTTTATCGAAGCTTTGTTCTTAGCCAATCTGTGCTCCAAGGTCTACTTGATTCACCGCCGCGAGGGCTTCCGGGCCGAGCAAGTCTTGGTTGAGCGTGTCAATGACAAGGTCAAGGAAGGCAAGATTGAGCTCTTGCTTAACACCAAGGTTGTGTCCTATTTAGGCGATGAGACCTTAAGCGGCGTTGAGCTCGACACTAAGGGAGAGCGCCGTCAGCTGCCGCTGCAGGGCTTGTTTGTCGCCATTGGCCACAGCCCAGCAACCGATATCTTCAAGGGCCAGTTAGAGCTCGATGAGCAAGGCTATATCGTCACTGACCCAAGTACGACTCCAGCTAGTGCCACTTCGGTGCATGGCGTGTTTGCCGCCGGTGACTGCGCCAGCCGTGAGTATCACCAAGCCATTGTGGCTGCCGGTGCCGGGTGCAAGGCCGCGTTAGATGCTGAGCAATATCTCTTGGGCATCGCCTAAAAGATAGGCGCAAGTGCGCGAGGTGAGCCGAGCGCAAGCGCATAGCAACGCAAGCGTGAAGCAGCATAAGCGCGTGAGCGCCGGTAAGCGAACGAAAAGGGAAGAGTAGGCGGGAAGAGTAGGCGGGGAGAATAGGCGGGGACGGTGCAAGCGTCGCTTAACGCCTGCCAGCGCAGGCGTGAAGGTGGGAGGGCGTAGGCCCTAGTGTTTTTGAGTTGGTGGTACGCGGGCGCGGTCGTTAGGACGGGAGACCAGCGTACTTGGTGAAGCGGTTGTACATGCGGCAGAAGAGCTCGCATTCCTTGTTGGTGTCGTAGACGGCGCTGTGGGCGTGGTCTTCGTTAAAAGGAATCCCGGCTGCAAGGCAGGCGCGCGATAGCACGGTTTGGCCCAGCACGAGAGCACCGAGCGATGCGGTATCAATCACCGAGAAGGGGTGAAAGGGATTGCGCTTGTAGTTTAAGCGCGCGGCGACTGCATTGATGAAGCTCAAGTCAAAGGAGCCGTTGTGCCCCACTAAGATGGCCTTAGTGCAAGCTTGGGCCTTGACCTCTTTGGAGATGGCCTTAAACAGCGGGCGCATTGCCTCGCCCTCTTCCACCAAATTGCGCTTCTCATCGTAGGGGTCAATGCCCAAGAAGTCGATGTTGATGCGCTCGATGTTGGAGCCCTCAAACGGTCGGATATTGACGCTGTACTCGTCCTTAGGTGCCAAGCGACCTTCATTGTCGATTTGTACCGTAATCATGCAGACTTCGAGCAAGGCGTCGGTGGCCGGATTAAAGCCACCAGTTTCCACGTCCACCACTACCGGTAAGAAGGTGCGAAAGCGTTCGCGAATCTGGTAGGGCGGGTTCAAAAAGGGTGGGTTGAGTGATTTAACCGAAAACATTAAG
>DXIF01000252.1 GCA_019113025.1 Candidatus Anaerobiospirillum stercoravium
CGCCACTCAGCTGGCGCTCCTCACCAGCTTCTCGGCGGTGCCGCGTACTTTCTGCAACGCCACCACCGGCTACTTAGTTGAGGGTCTAGGGTGGGAGAACTTCTTCTTATTCTGCACCGCCTTAGCGATTCCGGGCATGCTCTTATTGTTTAAGGTTGCTCCGTGGAACGTCTCAGATGACGCCCACACCATGCAGTCTCCCAAGGCCTCCTAGCGCCTACCAGTGCCATGCAGCAGCGCTAGGCAGCAGCGCCATGTAGCAGCGCTGCCGGGGCAAGGAACGCAACATGGGCTAAATCAGCACGTGGCAGCCGCCGCGGGACGCGTCTGCGTAGGCGCGGCGGTACTAATCATACAGATTTGGCTGTTTTGTCTGTAAAACGCGCACGGGTGCGCCTATCATGGAAACTACCATTTCAGTTTTAGGGTGAGCGACCTAGGCTTAAATGGTGCTTAGCGTCGTTAGGGCACCACGCTTTTAGGCGGATGTGCGGCACGGATTTTTTGCTTTGCTTGTTGGTCGGTGCGGCGCGATGGTGCTCTTAAGGAGCCATAATGCGAACCATGTCTTGGAAGGCCAAGCTCTGGACCTATACGGTCTGCATCTTCTTTACCTCCGCCAGCTACACCATGTGTATCCCCTTTTTGCCGGTGTACTTACTGGAGCTGGGTACCCCGGAGGACGAAATTGAGCTGTGGTCGGCCTTAGTCTTTTCCTCGTGCTTTTTAATCGCAGGCGTGATGGCGCCGGTCTGGGGCAAGATTTCCGATACCCATGGCAAAAAGAGCATGGCGCTGCGCTCCTCAGTGCTCTTGGCCCTATGTTACACCTTAGGCGGCATGGTCACAGCTCCCATTCAGCTTCTGGGCGTGCGCATCATGCAAGGCTTTGCCAATGGCTATCTGCCAGTCATCATGTCGATTGTGTCCGAGGATAGCCCTAAAGAAAAGCTCGGTACCTCGATGAGCTTTATCCAGTCGGCCCAGCTCGTGGGCACGGTGAGCGGCCCGTTATTAGGCGGCTCGCTGGCTCACATCTTTGGCTACCGCGCTTCGTTTTTGATTGCGGGGTGCTTTTTGACCTTGGTGGTCTTCATCACCTATTTGGTTCCCGGCACCAAGAAGCAGGCCGCCGCGGGCACTGTTGCTGCTGGCACTGCTGCCGCGGGCGCAGGCACTGCTGCCGCTACGAAGGTAGCGGGGGATGCCACGGCTGCAGGCGCAGCTGGGACGGCACCAGCTAAGACCAGCATCTTTGCTGATCTTAAGTACTGCTTTACCAATCCCATTGTGCGCGAGCTTTTGATCGCAGGCTCGATCTTTTCGATGGTGATGCTTGCCATTCAGCCGCTGCTCTCGCTCTATGTGGCGCAGCTCATTGGGGGCTATGAGGATGTGGCCTTCTTTGCCGGTCTCGCTTGCTCGCTGCCGCCACTTATTGGCGCCTTTACCTCGCCCATGTGGGGCTATTTGGGGCAGCGCCGCGGCTATTACCGCGTCATTGCGATCACCACGCTGGGCGCGGGCGTATTCCTTGCCATCCAGTCCTTTGCCCCGAGTTACTTAGTCCTGATGATCATGTCGGGCCTCATGGGCCTGTTCATCGTGGGCTTCAACCCAGCGCTGTGCGCCTCGCTGACCTTGGCCACCCCTGATGACTTCAAGGGCCGCGCCTTTGGCGCCCTGACCATGGCCGGACAATTAGGCTGCATGGTGGGCCCGTTCTTAGGCGCCGCGGTCGCCAGTGGCCTTGAGATGCGCTACCAGTTTATGGTCTCCGGCGCGGTCTTAATTGCGCTGAGCCTCTATTTTTGTTATCGCTTCTACGTGCTGCGTCAGAGCAAACGCCACGGCGCCTTACGCGCGCTGACTGAGGACAGCGCCTTAGGCTTTGAGCCCGACGACAAGGCTTAGCGGTTCTTATACCGTGAACGGGCGCGCAAGCGCCTAGGGGATGAGCTTACATTACTCAGCGCTGCCGACGCCGCCGTCCGGCGGTGGGGCCAGGCATCAGGGGCACGGCATCAGGATCCCAGCATCAGGGGCACGGCATCAGGGACGCGGCGGTCGGGTCGGTGCATCGGACGGCGCAGCGGTCGGTGCGCCGGTTGGCGCGGGCGCCGCGCTCTGCCCCATTTGGGGGCAGGACGCGCGCGCTGGGGCTGGGCCGGGGATGGCTGGATACTAGTATGTTAGTGCGTACGGAGGGCGCACACTCAGGCAAGGGGGTGAAATGTGGGGTGGGGACCACTCTTGTGAAAGCGCTTCCATCCTTTTTTCTAGTGCGGTCACAATCGCAAGAAACGGGCGCGCGCGACCATATTGGGCCTAGATGTTTTGTGCTAAAATCCGTCAATTGATGCCTACCTCAAAAGGGGTGGTGGGTACCTTTTGCACTCTTCTCACTACGCGCGAGTGGGACGCAACGTGACCCTCAATTGTTGCAATTGTTGCATTTGTGGCATTGAGTCAGTTGCGTTGAGTCAGACTCGTTCCACGCGTCCAAGACAACCTGGGCTAGGTTGTCGTGCTAAGTCTTTTCTTAGGCAGGCGGGGTTACTTGGCTGTGCCACGCTTTGGTTAGCAAAAAACTTAGCAAGACAACGGTAGCTACTGGTGGCTCTTAAAACCTGACCCTATCAGGTCAGAGCTGACGGCAGGTTCGCCCTGCGGTTACGTCGCACCTGATAACTCAGGGTATCAGTCACTTATGCTCTGCCCTGTGGCGCAAAAGCCGTTCTTGCCTCTCTCCTCTTGATTTCCTGCATCTGTCTTTGGTTGGGCCTAGGCCGCAGTTTCCCTTTTGGGATTGTGCCACTTTGGTGCGATCCTAGCTGCCGGTGGGCACGATGAAGCTCAGGTGCCGCTATCTTTGAGGAAAGTAGGGTGCGGTCACGGAGTGCAGTGCGTACTGGTACTCATTTTGTTTTTGTGAATTTTGTGTGCCGCCACACAGTACCTAAGGGTCAGATCTGGTCAGATCTTTAGGGCTGGGAGTAGGCTTGGCGTTAGCACTGCTGTTATTGGCAGGTGCAAGGCGCTAAAGCTTGCTCTTAGTGGGCCATAGAGGAAAGCAAAAGGTTTGGCGTATTCGGGCAAGGCCTTGAGCCTTGGCCTTCGTGCGCACCATCCTTGCCCAAGGTTAGCAGAACGCATATGTGGAGCTGTGGCTCCGTATAAGTTTATTGGAACCGCCTATGATTAACATCAAAAAAGGATTGGATCTGCCTATCAGCGGCCAACCTGTACAGACCATAGGCACAGGTCCAGAGGTAAAGCACGTTGCCTTGTTAGGCAGCGATTACCCTGGCTTGCGCCCATCGATGTCTGTAGAGGTGGGTGATGCCGTTAAGAAAGGCCAGGTACTGTTCGAGGACAAAAAGAACCCAGGTCCACGCTTTACCGCTCCGGCCTCGGGTACTGTGGTTGCCATCAACCGTGGTGCACGTCGTGCCTTCCAATCGATTGTCATCGAAGTTGATCCAGCCCAAGCTGGAGTCGAGTTTACTAAGACTCCTGCTGATAAGTTAGGCGAGTTGAGCGCCGAAGCCGTTAAGGCTCAGCTCAATGAGTCGGGCATGTGGACTGCTTTTCGTACCCGTCCTTTTGACAAGGTACCTCACATTGACAGCGTGCCGCACTCGATCTTCGTCACCGCCATGGATACCAATCCATTAGCGGTTGATCCTAAGATCGTGATTGCACGTGAGGCTGATGCTTTCGTTAATGGCTTGATGGTTTTAAGCCGCTTAGGCGTTACCGTCTACGTTTGCCACGCCGATAAGTCGATCCCACTGTGTGATGCTGCTAATGTCAAGGAAGAGATGTTTGTGGGCCCACACCCAGCAGGTCTGCCGGGCACTCACATCCACTTCTTAGATCCAGTCTCCGAGACCAAGAGCGTTTGGCATATCGGCTATCAAGATGTGATCGCCATCGGTCATCTCTTTGTTGAAGGCGAGTACTACAACAAGCGCTACATCTCCATTGGCGGTCCTAACGCTAAAGAGCCCCGCGTCATCGAGACCTTGCAAGGTGCCTCGGTCGCTGAGCTGACGGCAGACGAGGTGGTCCCATCAGAGTATGGGGTGCGCGTCATCGCAGGTTCAGTTTTGTGGGGTAACACCGCAGTTGGTCCTTGGGCTTATTTAGGTCGTCATCACCTCCAGGTCAGCTTGATCGAAGAGGGCAAGATGCACGACTTCGTACTCAAGAGCTGGCTGGGCTTAGGCTTGAAGCGCCACTCAGCCTCGGCGGCCTTTGCCTCACACTTCATCAAGCCTGCTGAGTACACTTTCAACACTGCTTTAAATGGCGGTGCCCGTCCAATGGTTCCAATTGGGCTTTACGAGAAGGTCGTGCCACTTGATGTGGAGCCAACCATGCTCCTGCGCGCCATTGAAATCAATGACGTCGATCAAGCTAAGCTCTTAGGCTGCTTAGAGCTGTCTGAAGAAGATCTCGCTTTATGCACCTATGTTTGCCCAGGCAAGACTGATTACGGTCAGCTCTTACGTCGAAGCTTGACTAAGATTGAGCTGGAGGGTTAAACCGTGCTGTTAGAATTCTTTAAGAAGTTAGCACCGATGTTTGAGAAGGATGGCTTACTTGCTAAGCTTTATCCTCTCTACGAAGGTGCTTTCACCTTATTCTTCTCCTCGGGTAAGGTCACCACCGGCAATACTCACGTGCGCGATTACATCGACTTAAAGCGCATCATGATTATTGTCTACTTCGCCGTGTTCCCAACCATGATTTGGGGTTGGTACAATGTCGGTGCCCAGACCGTAACCGCTATTGCCAGCATGGCTAATGGTGCTGACATCGCCTCCTTTGACTATGCTTTATTTAGCATGGACTACCACTTTGCGCTGGTCCAGCTCTTAGGTGGCTCGCTTGGCACTGATGCCGGTCTTTATAGCAAGCTCTTAATTGGTCTCGTCTACTTCCTGCCAATTTACATCGTCGTCTTTGCCGTCGGTGCTTTCTGGGAAGTTTTATTCTGCATCGTCAGAAAGCATGAGATCAACGAGGGCTTCTTTGTTACCTCCATCCTCTTTGCCCTGATTGTTCCGCCATCGATCCCACTGTGGCAGGCCGCTTTAGGTATCTCCTTTGGTGTTGTGATCGCTAAGGAATTATTCGGTGGTACCGGTCGTAACTTCATGAACCCGGCTTTAGCAGGCCGTGCCTTCTTATTCTTTGCTTACCCTGCTTCCATCTCTGGTACCAATTGCTGGGTTCCAGTCGATGGCTTCTCGGGTGCAACGCCATTAGCTCAATGGATGGAAGGCGGCGAGGCTGCTTTAGTTAACGCCTTAGGCGAGAAGATCACTTGGTTTGATGCCTTCTTAGGTAACATCCCAGGCTCGATTGGTGAGGGCTCCACTTTAATGATCTTAGTGGGTGCTGCCATCATCTTAACCTTGGGTATTGCCTCATGGCGTATCATGGTTGGTATCTTAATCGGTGCCTTCCTGTGCTCTTCCCTCTTCAATGCCATCGGCTCTGACACTAACAACATGTTCTCGATGACCTTCATCTGGCACATCGTTTTAGGTGGCTTTGCTTTTGGTACTGTCTTTATGGCAACCGATCCAGTATCGTCGGCCTTTACCAACAGTGGTAAGTGGTGCTTTGGTATTCTGATTGGTGTCATGGTTGTGTTAATTCGTGTCGTCAACCCAGCCTACCCAGAAGGCATGATGCTCGCCATCTTATTTGCTAACTGCTGGGCTCCTCTGTTTGACTACTTAGCAACCAACCGCAATATCAAGAGGAGACTTGGCCGTGCTTAAGTTCAACAAAGACTCTGTATTTGGCACGTTCACTGTCATTATCGGCCTGTGCTTGGTCTGCTCGGTCTTGGTTTCGAGTGCCGTGGTTGCCTTAGGCCCATTCCAGCAGGCTGCGATCAACAATGACCGCCAGGTAAACATTCTGCGTGTATCTGGTCATGACATTGAAGGTACGGTTGCTGATACTTACAACCAGTATATCGAAGCTCGCTTAGTTGATTTAGACACCGGCAAGTATGTCGACGTTTCGTCTGAAGAGGCCGCGGCTTATAACTTCCAATCCTTAGCCAAGGATCCTAACTACAACACCGCCATCCCAGCAGACGTTGACTATGCCAAGATGCGCGTACGCGCCAAGAACATGCCGGTGTTCTTAGCCAAGAACGCTGAGGGCAAGGTTGAGCGTTACATTCTGCCATTCTACGGTCAGGCTCTGTGGTCGACTGTTTATGGCTATGTCGCAGTCGCTCCTGATGGCAACACCATCAAGGCTGTTACCTTCTACAGCCACGGTGAGACCCCAGGCTTAGGCGGCGAGATTGATAACCCACGTTGGCAGGCCTTATGGGTTGATAAGAAGATTTGGCGTGAGGATGGCTCCGACGGCTTCGTTATCACCAAGGGCGCTGATCACGTAGGCGAAGGCAAGGATTATGAGGTTGATGCTCTGTCCGGTGCTACCTTAACCGCAGTGGGCGTTAACAACGCTGCACACTACTGGTTACACGTAGCTTACAAGCCTTTCTTAGAGAACGTCCGCAAGGGGGAAATCTAAATGAGTGAAGCTAAGGCTCCAACATGGAAGGAGACCCTAGTCGACCCGCTCATCGCAAATAATCCTGTGATGGTGCAGGTTCTGGGTATCTGCTCTTCCTTAGCCGTTACGTCGTCGATGAAGACGGCCTTCGTAATGGGCTTGTCGGTAACTTGCGTCTGCGGCTTCTCTAACTTAGCCGTATCTTGGGTGCGTAACTACATTCCAAGCTCGGTACGTATTATTGCCCAGATGACCATCATTGCCTCGCTGGTAATCTTGGTCGACCAAGTGTTAAAGGCTTTTGCTTACGACTTGTCCAAGCAATTGTCGGTGTACGTAGGCCTTATTATTACCAACTGTATCGTCATGGGTCGTACCGAAGGCTTTGCCTTAAAGTACCCACCAACCATCTCCTTCTTTGACGGTATTGGTAATGGTTTAGGCTACACGCTGGTATTGTGCATCATTGCCACCATCCGTGAGATCTTCGGCTCAGGTTCGTGGTTTGGCATTACCTTAATGCAGACCGTGAACAATGGCGGCTGGTACAACCCATGCGGCTTGTTAGTCATGCCACCTTCGGCCTTCTTCTTAGTTGGTCTCTTAATTTGGTTGGTTAAGGTCTATCGTAAGGATCTGATCGAGCAGCCTGAGTATGAGACTCACCGGGAGGATTACTAATGTTAGAGCATTACCTCTCATTATTGGTGAAGAGTATCTTCATCGAGAACATGGCGCTCTCCTTCTTCCTGGGTATGTGTACCTTCTTGGCCGTGTCCAAGAAAGTCACGACCTCGGCTGGTTTAGGCTGCGCCGTTGTCTTAGTTCAGGTCTTAGCCGTACCTGTCAACAATCTGGTCAAC
This sequence comes from Candidatus Anaerobiospirillum stercoravium, assembly GCA_019113025.1. GTDB lineage: Bacteria > Pseudomonadota > Gammaproteobacteria > Enterobacterales > Succinivibrionaceae > Anaerobiospirillum > Anaerobiospirillum stercoravium. The sequence goes on from DXIF01000252.1 coordinate 7,419, forward strand.
ACCTATGTGTTAAAGGCTGACGCCTTAGTCGAAGGTCTTGATCTCTCGTTCTTAAGCTTCATTACCTATATCGGTGTGATTGCTGCGATCGTACAGATCTTGGAAATGTTCCTCGACAAGTTTGTGCCATCCTTGTACAGCGCTTTAGGTATTTTCTTACCTCTGATTACCGTAAACTGCGTTATCTTCGCCGGCGTATCCTTCATGGTACAACGCGAGTACACCTTCGCAGAATCGGTCGTCTACGCTTTTGGCTCCGGTGCATCGTGGGCCTTAGCCATCATCTTGTTAGCTGCGATTCGTGAGCGCTTAAAGTACTCCGATGCCCCGGCAGGTGTGCGTGGCCTGAGCTTAGTGTTCATCACCGCAGGCCTGATGGCATTAGGCTTCATGTCCTTTTCCGGCATTCAGCTCTAAGAGGTACGCATGTTTACAATCGTCTCGGGCGTTTTGATGTTCGTGATTGGCGTTGCCATCTTAGTGGCACTCATTCTCGTAGCAAAGCGCTTCTTAGTTAGTTCCGGCGACATCACCATTGGCGTCAATGGCGATGACAAGCTCGGCTTTAAGTGCCCAGCCGGTAACAAGTTGTTAAACAACTTATCCGACCGCGGTATCTTCGTATCTTCTGCTTGCGGTGGCCGTGGTGCTTGCGGTCAGTGCAAGGTCAAGGTAGTCAAGGGCGGCGGTGACGTCCTGCCAATTGAGTACTCGCACTTCAACAAGCGTCAGATCCGTGAGGGTTGGCGTTTAGCTTGCCAAGTAACCGTTAAGAACGATTGCGAAATTGAGCTGCCTGCCGAGATCTTCGGTGTTAAGAAGTGGGAGTGCGAGGTTATCTCCAACGATAACGTTGCGACCTTCATTAAGGAGTTACGCCTGAAGGTACCAGAGGGCGAGGAAGTTCCATTCCGCGCCGGTGGTTACATTCAGATCGAGGCTCCAGCTCACACCGTTTACTACAAGGATTTTGATATCCCTGAGCAGTATCGTGCTGACTGGGAGCACTTTGGTTTATTTGATCTTGTCTCCAAGGTTGATACTCCAACCATCCGTGCTTACTCGATGGCTAACTACCCTGATGAGAAGGGTCTCATTATGCTCAACGTGCGTATTGCGACCCCTCCTCTGCGTCAGTTAAAGGAGCTGCCACCAGGCATCATGTCCTCCTACATTTGGAGCTTGAAGCCAGGCGACAAGGTCACCATTTCCGGTCCATTCGGCGAGTTCTTTGCGCGCGAGACCGACAACGAGATGGTCTTCATCGGTGGTGGTGCCGGTATGGCTCCAATGCGTTCGCACATCTTCGACCAGTTAAAGCGCCTCAACACCAAGCGTCGCATCTCCTTCTGGTATGGTGCCCGTTCGTTAAAGGAAGCTTTCTACGTCGACGAGTTCGACCAGTTGGCCAAGGAGCATCCAAACTTCACTTGGCACTTGGCTTTATCTGAGCCACTGCCAGAGGACAACTGGACTGGTGCCACGGGCTTCATTCACAACGTTCTCTACGAGAACTATCTGAAGAATCACAAGGCGCCAGAGGACTGCGAGTTCTACATGTGCGGTCCTCCAATGATGACCAAGTCCTGCGTCAACATGCTGCATGACTTAGGTGTCGAAGACGAGAACATCCTGTTCGATAACTTCGGCGGCTAAGCCTTAGGCTGACGCAAGGCGCAGGCTAAGACCTTTGGTCTGCGCCCACAAAAATAAAGCCCCAGGGCCTCAAGGCCCCGGGGCTTTATTTTTGCGCGCGGCGCCGCCGCCCGGCTTGGCTGTCGCCGGAGCCGGGGGCGCTGCCGCGCTCCGAGCGCTCGCTGTGCTGACGGGCGGGGCTTAACGATTTGCAGCGCTGAGATCAGTGCAAGCCGAGCCTTGGTGGGGAGCGCCGCGCCTAAGTGCGCTTCGTTCGGCGGAGGCGGAGGTTAGCCCGCCTTGCGTAGGCGCAGCACCTCAAGAACAAGGATGATGGCTACCACTACGTCTAAGATGTTCCAGAGGGTGCGCCCTAAATGCAACGCTGCAAACGGCTGGAACAGCGCGGCTAAGATCAAGGCTGCGATCATTTGCACTTGCTCTTTACGCTGGCTGTAACCCCAAGCTAGGAGCAAGAAGCCAACAAGCGCGGCAAAGCGCACCAGCTGAAAGTAGCCGTAAGGGAGGGGCGCAAGGCAGCCTAAGAAGAGGGCGGCCAAGATGAGCTCGGTGATGATAAGGGCTAAGGCTGAGCGCATAGGAAGCTCCTGGGGTGGTAATGGTTAGGGCGAGTTCACTGTTTTTGGCGGGTTAGGCGCTGGTGGTCTTGGCAGGACAGGTCGTCGCCTAACTTACAGCCCTGGGAGTAAAGGTCTAAGGCCTTAGCGACATCGGCTTTGATCCCCCAGCCCATCTCATAAAGCAGGCCGAGGATATCGTGGCTGCGGGCATCGCCGCGTTCTACGCCGAGCTTGGCCCAATGCAGCGCTTGCTGATAGTCGGTTTTAACGCCGGTGCCTTGGGCATAGAGTAAGCCCAGCGTCCCTGCGGCGGTGCCATGTCCGGCTTGCGCGGCCGCCTTCATCCACTTAGCTCCTTCCTTGGAATTGTGCGCGCTGCCCAGATAGAAGTTGGCCAGCGCAAAGGCACTGTTGGGAATGCCGCCCTCAGCACCTTGGGTTAGGTACTTTTGGGTCAGCGCCTTGAGCTGTTTATTGTGCGGCTGCTGATACAAGGAAGAGAGGTAGCGCAGGCCCAGCAAGCTCGCGGCAAAGTCTGAGTCCTTTCCGGAGTTGCTGTTTGCCAAGCGGTTAAGCCAGTAGTAGATGCGGCGCTGATCGGTCAAAGTCGGCTGCTTGATTTGGCTCAAGGCGTTGAAGATGGTCTGCTGGAAGTAGGCAACATCGTCGTTAGCGCTAGCAAAGCTGAGATATGCGATCAGTCGGTTGGTGCGCGCCGCGCGCTTACCTGGGGCTTGCAGCGACTGGTACAAGGTCGCAAGCTGGGCGCGAGCGAGGGCAGACTCGCCCTTGAGCGCTTGCTCCCAGATATTGTCAAAGATGGTAGCCGCGTCGTCATCGTCGGAATGCTCGTCTAGATAGCGCTGTCGCAGCCGCGCTTGGTCTTTGGTGATTTGTTGGCGCAAGGCGCGCTCTTCTTTGGGGGAGTATGCGACGTCATCTAAGGTCAGCTCATCGGCAATGATGACGGCTGAGCGGCTGGCCGCCACGGCCGGGGAAGCCGACAGGGACAAGGTGGCAATCGTGATTGCCAATACGCACAAGGCAATCACCTGCGAGCAAAGGGCTGGAATGCTAAGTCTCATTGGGAATTGGCGCAACACAATTAACACTATTACGGCATACGGCACTGCAATCGGCGCACTACCAGAAACAAGTAATCGTGATACTCCAATTGCAGGCGGCGGCAGGAAGCTCAGACAGCAAGGCCTGAGGACGGGCCTCAGGCCTTGGGGGCGCGCTGACGCGCGCGCTAGCATCCTGTGCTCTTAGTGTAACGCAGCGGCGCTGTGCCTTGCAGTCACAGCCGCCGGATGTGTGAGCCAAGCTCAAAAGAAAGTCCTAAGGTAGAGCCTTAAGATCTGCCTTAACTTCCAACGATTTTGACACTCAATAGCTTCACATCTCACCAAAAGCTCATGTATATCAGATTCACCGGCTTATTTGCTAGGATGGGAGTACCTTTTTGTAAGTGCCAATTTTACACTCACGAAATGGACTAATTGGGTTGTTGAATGGCTTATTTAAGGCATTGCTGTGTTTGAGTGGAACAATCATGGGAAGTTAAGGATCTGACCACAAATAAGCCACGCCATTACGACATATTGGTTATAGCTTCTATATTCGAATGAATTAAGAATACCGTGGCGCAACAGGCTTTAATAGACCTGCCCTCCATTCGCAAATGCATTTATTTGCGAGGTCAAAAAAATATAAGCTAATCATTTTTATTTTTTGGCCAAAGCCTTAGGACTTTGGATGATATTTAACTGTTGCTAATGTATGGCGTCTGTCAAATTTGGCTTAACTAATTAAAATTTGTTTAATCTTGATGAAAAGTTTTCGCGATCAAATGAACCTGATGCTAGTTCTTTTTTCATTAGAGTGCTTACTTTCATCCAATGAGCTATCATTTGATAATATTTTTCGTAGCCATCTAGATCTTTTAACATGGATTGTGATTCAGACAGTTCTTGTGGTTTGAGTTGATTGTTTTTTATTAATTCGTTAATGCTGTGCTTTAGTTGCTGATTTTGGTTATAAAATTGTTCGATAATGCTAAATTCATCTGATGCTTTAGCTTGGAATGCTAATGTCTTCATGTCAAATTTAGGTAGCTCGTTTAGCGGGTCTTCTTTGTGTTGAGCAAAGAATATCTTAATCTTTCGTAGTAATCCGATTATTTGCTTACTAACATTTTCAAATTCTTTGATGTGTGCTCCATATTCGTTAGTACACTGTTCCCAAGTAATGTGTCTGACCTTATCGTCATCATTGTTGTCTAAACTATTGTACGAAGACGATAGATTGTTATATGCATGATTGAGTTCTTGCTTTGAATTCTGATAATCCTGTTCTTTTATAGTAGTACTGTTAGTGATAGTGGCATTTTTGTTGTTTAATTTAAGTTGAGATCTTACTAATTTGTCTATCATGCAGCTATGTTGAGACGCTGTTATTGCTGTATTATGTAGTAGCTCAAGATCTTCGAGAATGCTGTAAACCTTCTGAGGAATATCATGCTTTAATTCCTTTTCTGTTTTGATTAAATTGAAAATAATTTTTCTCAAACCAAGGCCAGACGTATCTAACTCACCAAGTCGTTGGCATGTTTCCATAAATGTTGTTGCTGTATTTTGAAGCTTGAGACTGTATTGCTCATACTCGCCATCAAGTTTATCTAAGTATTCAAATATCTCATTGATTAATCTATAATTGGTTGTGCACAGCATGTTATACTTATTTATGATTAACATGCCATCATTAAGAATTTCGTCCCAATGGTCGCTTGTTTTTGCAACTATGACTGGTGGCTTTTGTGCATTGAGTTGCTGTTTGGCAATAGCAATAGCGATGAGTATCATGACTGCAAAAATTGCAATAATAGCTACGATTTCCATATAAATATCGGTGTTATCAATTAATAGTGGTTACGCAATAACTTAACTCTACTCTTCTGTTAGGGTGTTGTAGAGTAAGATGACCTGAGTGTATTTTAGCTAGTGCAGCCCAAGGGGGTTAGTTTAGAATTGACTTACGTATGAAAAATTTCAATTGAAGCTCAGCTATTT
>DXIF01000253.1 GCA_019113025.1 Candidatus Anaerobiospirillum stercoravium
GATCAAATTGATCACGATGACGAGGGTAAAGCACAGCAATAGTTTGGTCTTGGTGCTCAAATCGTAAAAGAACTTCATCCCACAACCCCCAAAAAAACAGAGTCACTCTGCCAGTAGCATGTTGTTTGCGCTCAGGCCTAAGTTCCAGCCTCGTGCGCTAAGCGCACTAGATGCCAGCACTCAAGCTTTTCCTATGCTTAGAGTGTGCCTTTTAGCGCGAAAAGCACTCTTAATCGCGCCCTAAGACTCTGATTCTTATTTAATAATGTGAGCTCACTTGAAAAATGGCAGCAGTGAACTCAGGGCCGTCAGTGGCCGCATGCTTATGGCACAAATTAGTGCAGACAGTCCAAACAGTCTAAGCTAAACGTGTAACAGTAGTAATCCGGTGCGCGTCTAAAGCCCATGGAGTCTAGGCTGGCTGTAATTTGGCTCGCTTGACTCATTGTAGCGACATTGATGCAAGAAATGCAAAGTTGCAGTCGCCGGGGAGCCCGCTGCGTTCTCAGGGTTGCCTCATTTTTGTACTGAAGATCACAAAACCAGGGGCGCCGGAAGCGCCAACGCCCCAGCCTAGAGCGCGGCGCGCTCGAAGCTAGGGTCGTAGGGCAGAGAGCGGTCGGCCTAGATTCAGGACGCGGCTCGGGCCGCGCTGGCGCGGCCGAGTGTCGTCGGGGGCTAGGCCTTGGTCTGGGTCTAGGCCTTGGTCTGGAAGAAGCTTAAAGCTTTGACCAGCTCGGTGAGCTTGATTAAGGCGTTGTCGATCGATTCGTGCTGGGAGTTGGCCTGCATCGTCATTTCGCTCGCGGCGTTGTTGACGTTGGCCGCATTCATCGAGATTTCTTCGGTGGCCTTGGTCTGCTCTTCCGTTGAGGTTGCAATCTGGGTAATCTGCTGGTTGACGTCGCCCACTTGCCCGGCAATCTGATTGAGCATTTGCTCGAGCTCCTTGGCGTCGTCCGCGACGGTGGCCATATTCTGCACCGAGGTCGTAATCGACCCATTGGCCTTGCGCGCGGTCGCCTGAATACTCGTGACCATGGCTGCAATTTCCTTGGTCGACTGCGCGGTCTTGATCGCAAGCGAGCGCACCTCATCGGCCACCACGGCAAAGCCACGGCCCGCGTCCCCGGCGCGTGCGGCCTCAATGGAGGCATTGAGCGCTAAGAGGTTGGTTTGGTCGGCAATATCTTCGATCGTGTTGACGATGACACTGATGGCTTGGCTTTGCTGGGTCAGCTCTTCGATTTGGTTGGAGTTATCGCGCGTGTGCTCAACTTGCAGCTGAACGTTATCAAAGGCGCGCTTGACCATCTCAAGACCATGAACCGTGATGTCGCGGCTGTGGTTGGAGCCTGAGGCCGCGGTTTCGCAGTTGCGCGCAATGTCTTGGGTGGTCGAAACCATTTGGTCGGAGGCCGCTGCCACGGTCATGGACTGGTTTTGGACCGCATCTGACGAGCTGACGATGGCCTGCGAGGCATCGCGCAGCTTTTCCAGCTCGCTTTTTAGCGCGGCGCATTGCTCTTGGGTCATGATCAGGATGTTGTTGACATGCTGGCGCATTTCATTGATGGCGCCGTGCATGCGGCCAAATTCGTCCTTGATGTGGTTGTGCGATTCATGGGTAAAGTCGCCCTTGGCCATAAATTCGATTAAGTGAATCGCATCGAGCACTTGCTTGGTGATGTAGTGAGCGATGAACAAGGAGATGCCGATGCTGGCAAGCACGACCACGCCCGCCAGGCCCACCACGAGGTAAAAGGCCGAGCGATCAGAGGCGCGGGCGCTGACCGTGGTGCACAAATCAGTTTGGACTTTGGTCAATTCACCGATGCTATCGAGCAGGGAGGAGAAGCGGGGCACGATATCACGGGTGTAGACGGCTAAAGCCTCATCGTTGGTCTGCCCACTTTGTATTAGGGGCATGAAGTTTTGTTGCAGCTCGCGCACAATGGCCGCACCTTGGGCTTTGACGTTGGTGGCGGCGGTCTGATAGGTTTGGTTGTTGATGAAATTGACTTGCAGCCCATCGACCGCTTGCTGCATATTATTCAGTGCTTGGGGCGCATAGCGCTGAAGATCGAGCACCGTGTACAGGGTGTCGCGCTCGTTAAGGCCGCGCGCGAAGTGCAGGTTAGCTTGCTGGAAGGTGTTTTGGACTCTAAACACGCGCTTAAAAGCGCCGTTTAACGTCGAATCAATGGTGGCAGCCGCGCTTTGAGCTTGGTTTAAGACATTGATCGAGATGGCCACGATCACGATATTGATCAAAATGATGGCGACAAAGCCGCCCAAGATTTTCACCTTGGTGCTGACATTGAGTAAACTGGCCATAAGTATCTTATCTCTCCCTCACAAGCCTAGACGCTGGGGCAGCGCCCGGCGCGTGCGCTGCCGCGCTGCCTTGGTACTGCTGGTACTGTTGGTACTGCTTGGCCGCCGCCCCATGGGCGCTTGTTGCAAGGTGCGCGCCCGGTTCCTCACGAGCTAGTGGCCATTATTATAGGGGGCAGGGATTTGGGGTCATTAAGCTTTGCTTGCATTGGCGCAGCAGATCACAGTTTGTTAGTTAATGGAGCTGCACATGGGACGATGGCAGTTAACCCCAGAAGACGGCGCCGCGCTGATCGCCCGGGCGCCAGCCATGGCACCGGTGGTGGCGCATTTTGGGCTGATCGCCCGCGAGGTCGAGGACGACAGCTTCACCGGCTTGGTGCGCATTATCTTAAGTCAGCAGCTGTCTGATGCGGCCGCGCGTAAGGTCTGGGCGCAGCTGCCTCTTGAGGCGCGGTGCTCTCCTGGCGCCTTGCTAGCGCTCATTGAACAGGAGGCGCCCTTGCCTTGCACCGCAACCAAGCGCCAAGCCTTAGTCACCATTGCCCGCGGCTTTATCTCAGGAGAGCTTTCGCATCGGCAGCTTTTGCGCATGAGTCAGGACGCTCGGCATGAGCGTTTGCTTGCAATTAAGGGCGTGGGGCCTTGGAGTTGCGCGATGTTTGATCTCATGGTCGCGCGCGAGCGTGACTGCTTACTCACCGGCGATTTGGGCGTAATACGCGGCCTCAAGCTGTGCTTTGGGCTTGACCTCAGGGCGCTGCCGCGCACGGCTCGTCAGCGCACAGAAGCGCAGCTTAAGGCCCAGCTCAGCCCGGTGGGCTCAATTGCTACCTTCTATCTGTGGGCGGCGTCTGCGGCGCGTTTTAGCCCGCTTGCGGAGCGGCCGCAAGCGGGAGCGTCAGTATGAGGAGTGCCCGCATGAGGGGCGTCAGCTTGAGGAG
>DXIF01000254.1 GCA_019113025.1 Candidatus Anaerobiospirillum stercoravium
GATGGCACGATACTGCGCCAGTAAGAAGTTTAAAGCGTTGTTTGAAAGCTTCACTTAAGTGAATCAAAGCAAAAAGGGAAGGAGGGAAGCTCTCTTCGGGTGACCGAGAAAAGAGTCAAAGGGAAAAGCAGTGCGTGGCGGCGGGATTGATGCTCCCGCCGCCCGCCTGAATGGGGCAAAAAAGGGCAAAAGGATGCGGCGCGACCCGATGGGGTCGTGTTTGGGCAACGCCCAAACACGCCCCCAATATCAGGTCGCGCTGAAAAAGATATGGCGGGCAGGCCGCGGCATCCTGCCGCGGCTTGCGCGATAACGATAGCGCGCCTGTTAGGCGCGCACACGCCCCGTGCGGGCTTAAGCCCGCACGGGCGTAAAAAGAGGGATTTTCCTTTGGTCCGCCAGCTGCTGATGCGGCTGGGGCTGCCTGTTGTGCAATTTTCCTTTGGTTCCTTTGGCTAAAATTGGCCGCGCTGAAAAGGCCACTGGATGTACCTATGCGCGCGACCACATACCAAAGGATATTTGGTGCCGACCGGCCTACGGTTTGATCAAGTTGATCGCTTTGCGTGGGGCTGGTCGTGCGGTGAAGCCTGTTAGTCCACCTAAAATTCGGGTCAAGTTCAGCAGATAGTGCTGACTGTCTGGGGAAGAGAGCTCGTTGCGCCGTGAGGTGGCGCCAAACACCAACCAAAAGGTAGATGGGGCCAAAAAAGTCGGCGCGCTGCCGCGCGCATTGAAATTGGCGCAATGTGAGCAAGAATCAGACGAGGGTTTGTGCCCGCCGGAAGAAGAAGAAGAGCCCGCCCACTATAAGCTTTTACCCCTCTATGAGGGGTATTTAGAGCATCGCAAAATTAGGCTCCAAAAATCGCTGATAGCAACGCGCGTTGGGCCGCGCGCGGCACTCACAATTGCGGCAATCAAACTATGTCGGAACGTAAGCAGGGTAGGCAGCTCCCATGATCTCTGCTGGAGCTGGTCTATCGGGGTGGGTCTTACTCGGTCTTGATCAATGGGGTGCAGTCTTGATTAATGCGTTGGTTGCGCGCGTACCATGGAGATTGATCAATTCTGAGTTGATTACGGTTTGCCGCGCAGCTAAGCGGGGCGGCGCTTTAGATTCACTCTTAGGAGCTGCTCTCCTCTTGGCTGCTACTTGAGCTGAGAGCAAGTGGAGCTGATTGAGCGCAGAGCACGGAGTGCCATGCGCTGCGCTCAATCAACGCCAAAAGCGCCAGCGGCCTTGCGGTCGCTGGCGCTGGTGAGGGTGGGCTCAATGCTTAGGCATCCTGCCTCGGCGTTGAGCCCTAACGCAGTGCGCGTCCACGTCACGCGCTGCGTCTTGGGCGTGGGCTGGGGGATATGATCAAACTGTCAAACCTCATATTCCCAAACCAACTTCACGTTGTTAGCTCCGGCTTAGAACACAAAGCGAGCGTTCGCCGTGGCGTTGAAGGAGTCGGTGTTGGAGCTGCCGGTCTTAGCTGCAACGCCCACGGTAGCACCGTAGGTGAAGTTGTCGAGGTACTCCGCGCTGTACTGAGTGGTCTTGTTGGCCACACCATCCCAGCTGTTGTTGGAGTCGATCTCGTCATCACCAAAGTTGCCTTGTAAGCTTAAGTCAAAGCTTGGCTTAACGGTCCAAGTCTCAAAAGCAAACTCCTTGGCGACGGTGACGCCGACTGGGATCGAGAAGACGTTCATGCGATCGGAGTCGAAGTGACCGCCATCTTGGTAGCCAGAGGCAGTTAAGTCGAAGTCATCGATGCTGATGGTGCTGTAACGCAGACCAGCGTGTGGCGTGATCTGAGCACCGGCAACCTCAAACTCGTACTGGCCGGTTACGCCCACCGAGATGATGTCGGTGTCGTAGGAGCTGCTGATGGTGCCCACTTGGGTACCGGCATCAGCATCGGTATCAACTACTGAGTAGGAGAAGTCACCAACGACCGAGAAGGCGCCCATGCTGTAACCTGCGTAGAGACCTAAGCCCCAGTAATCAAAGTCAGATGAGACTTGGCTGGCTTGGCCATTGCCCTCGGAGTCACCGGAACCTAAGTTGAAGAAGGCACCAAGGCGAATGCCGTTAGCTAAGGTGTAATCACCACCTAAGGCTACGCCATACAGGTCGATGTCAACGCCATAATCCTTGTTGTCGACGCCAAAGCCATCGGAGTCTTGGCTGATGTAGATTGGGTTAATCCACAAGCCCGCACCTTGGCCGTTGTCGGCAAAGGTTAGAGCGCTTGCGGTAGCACCGATCCCGGTACGACCAGCGACCGCATCCTGCGAGGTCTGAGCAACTAAGAGCGCAGCCTGAGCGGAGCCGGCAAATACCCCAAGCTCCGCGACGCTATCAAAGTCACGGCCAGTGCTGTTGCGGCCCATGGACTCTAACAGGTCGTTGTGGGCTAAGCGATACAGTACTGGAGTGGTGGCGCCAGAGCCATTATCAACTGGGATGATGGTGAAGTCATCCACGCTTAAGCTTGGGTCGTTGACCGTGATGGTGGTGCCATCAGACTCTAAGACCGCCTCAGATGCTGCCGCAACTCCAGCCACTAAGACTTCACGATCCACCGCAGTTGGATCACCCGCGGCAATCTTGTCTTGGTTGGCTTGGCTGTAGTATTCGCCGTAGTTAACGGTACGTGCCGCATAGGCTAACAGCATGTCGCGGCCAACGCTGGTGGCATCGCTGAAGGCGGAGTCGATCTTGGTGTTATCAAGCTTAAGGGTACCACCCTTGGCATTGGTATCACCGGCCGTCAGCTCAAAGTACATTAAGCCGTTTAACGACTCAACGCGGATGTCATGATCACCTAAGATGCGGACGCCATCAGCGTTAGCTCCGCCCTCATCGGTGAAGAGCACAATGTTGCGCGAGTTGAGGAACTTGTCGCCGTCTAAGACGATCTTGGCACTTTGGTTTTGAGCCATGATACCGGCATCAGGGCTCTCAAAGTGGATTGCGGCGCCATCCTCTAAGATGCCATCGCCTACGGCTAAGATGGTGTTCTGGCCTAAGTACAGGTCAGCGGCACGCGAGCCATCACCATAGCCCGAAGCGCCTAAGTTAGCTTGAGCTAAGATGTCGCTGGAGCTGCGCTGCGAATCTAAGATGACGCGGCTGCCATTAGCTACGGTCAGCTCATCGCTTAAGTACATGACCGCACCGACGTTAGTGCGCTCTAAGGCGCCATCGGCGTTTTGGTATTGGGAGATAAACTCGGCCATATGGTCGATCGAGGCATCAGTACCAACGTCTAAGGCGGCATTCATGCCTACGAAGATACGGCCGCTGACGGTACCAGCATCAACCTTGTTGTTGCGGTCATCACCAAAGCCACGGATCGCAGCAATCGAGGTCTTTTCGGTATAGGCTGGGTCGATGACTAAGTCATTGCCCGCTAAGGTGAAGTTACCGACTTCAATGTAACCCGTGCCACTTGGCGTGTCTTGCGCGGTACCGGTGGTATCAACACCCACGCTGAAGATACTTGGCGCAGTGCCTTGAGCGGCAGCGGTCATTACCACGCTATCTGCGCTGAAGGTACCAGCACCGGCGACGGTGACATCTTGGCCAAAGGTGGCAACCGAGGTGTTGGCCGCGGCGCTCGTAGGAGCCTTAACCGTGGTGTTGCCTAAGATGACGACATCACCTGAGAAGTTAGCATCCTGCTCAAAGTTGGCAGTGCCCGAGAGCTCAGCATCGTTAGCAAAGGTGGCATCAGCCTTAAAGTTGGTGGTACCAGCTAAGGTCGAGGTGCCAGCAGTGCGAGTTGCGGCACCGACCGTGACCTCGCCTTGGAAGGTGGTCTCAGAGCCAGCCTCAGTGTTGAGCTGAGCGACATCGGTCTTGCCAGTGACTACGGTTTGACCAAAGGAGCCCGAAGCGCTGCCGAAGGTGGCAGTAGCTTTATCAGCAGCGATGTCCTCGATGGTGGTACCGGCGCTCTCAGACGACTCAACCGAGTTAACGAATAAGTGGCCGGACTTGTTAAAGGTGATGTCCTTGATCGCACCGCCATTGTTTAAGACCACGGTAGCCGACTCATCGACGTTGAGGCTGCCCACGTTGCCGTTAGCATCGGAGACAAAGAGGTTGTTGTTGCCATCAGCGTTGTTTAAGGTCAGGTTGCCCACCACGGTGACGATGCCGGTGCCGTCTAAGGAACCGAAGTTGCCACGTACTTGATCGGCCGACTCAATACCGGTGACCTTGGCGTTGGCTAAGTCGATAGTGGTGATATCGGCAATGATATCAGCGTAAGGGGCTAACTTATCCCACTCAACGCTATCACCCTTGATGTCTAAGCCCTGAATCTCAGCGTGGCCTAGGTTGATAAAGCCCTCGATGACGCCATCACTGTTGATGTCGTTAAAGAGCGAGCTGCGGAACTCCGAAATCGCCTCGGTGGTGAAGACCTGATTTTGCTCCTCAGTACCAAAGCTGAAGAAGACGGTCGAGCCTGCGCCTACGGTGAAGACCTTACCGGCATAGGACTCAGAGTCGATCGTGACGTACTTGTTCTCGCCTGCCGCCGCATTTGGGTCAGCGGTGGTGCTGACTTGGATCGCGGAGGTTGCGGCTTGACCGAGGGTTAAGGTCGCCCCATCATCTAATTTAACCGAGTTAGTGGCAAACTTAATGCCGTAGTCGGTATCAGCGTTATTGCCCGACCCCGTGGTGGTGACAGCGCCATCGATGGTCATATCGCCGGTGTGAATATAGATCGACGAGTCGCCAGCTGCTGAGGCGTCGATAGTGGTCAGGTTTAAGCTGCCATTGGCATTGACGGAGACCTTGCCATTAGCACCAACTACGAGGTTGCGTAAGGTCAGGTCAGCTGCGACCAGATCGCCGTTGGCGGCATAGCGCGACTCACCACCGATCGATAAGCGACCATCGGCGACGTTGAGAACGTAGTTATTGGTGTACGAGCCGTGGGCGATGGTTAAGTCACCGCCGCTTAAGGTCAGGTTGCCGGTGATGGTGCCGTTATCTTGAGCATAAACGTTATTTGAGTCGCTTTCCTCCTCTAAGGTCACCGCCTCTAAGGTGATGTCATTGGCTAAGACCAAGGTGCCACCCGAGGCTGCAACCTCGAGGTCCTTAGCGGTAGCCGCGGCAAAGCCAAAATCAACCGGGCTGCTGCTATCGAGCTGGTTGTTACCTAAGGACAGGGTATCAGCCTCAAGCTTTAAGCCGTGAGTCTTCTGAACCTGAGTTAAGGCTTTCGAGACAGCCAAGTTTTCGGCCTTGATGGTCGAGCCGCTAACAGTGATGACACCCGAGCCTGAGGCATTGGCAGCACCACCTGAGAGCTTGAAGTCGGTGGCTAAGTCAATCTCTTCGTTGCCAGAGAACTCGAGGGTAGCCTCGCTGAGGATTAACGAGCCCGATAAAGCATCATCATCAATGGCATTGGTGCCATCGGTATTGAGGTAGCTCTGTAAGGTGTCCTTAGCGATGACTAAGTGGCCAAAGCCTGCGCCCTCAACCGCTTGACCAGCAGGGAGTACGACGCCGCTCTTGTGGTCAGGATCGCCGTTGATGATGATTGCAGCCTTATCAACGCCCGCGGTCAGGGTAGCGCCATCTTCGACAACCATCTTGCCGTAGACGTTGATGGTGCCGGAGTTTACTATGGTAGCGGTATCAGCAACCGTGGTGAGGTTAGCGTTATAGGAGGTGGCAGAGCTTAAACCGTCCTTGTAGAAGCCGCTGATGTCTAAGACCTTACCGTTCTCGACGTGGATCTCGCCTGCGATGTTGATGACATCGGAAGCGATGTCCTGAGTGGTTTTGTTGGCGATATAGGTCGAGCCGGACTCAATCTCAGCAATCGAGTTCTTACCGGCGCCGCCTGTGATCGAGCCGGACTGAATTTCTCCGCCGTTTTGTAAGGTGACTTTGTTGTTTAAGAACGAGAGCTGGGCGTTTGCGTTAACCGTATTGTCAGTTGGGGTAAGGACAACTGCCTTGACATCACCGCTGACCGTGCCTGCGATGGTGACGCTATTGCCGTCAGCATTTAAGGAGTCCAGCTGCGAACCGGATACCACTACCACGGCACCGGCAACATTAGGCGCGGTGACGTTGGTGTCGGCGCCAATCTCAACATGGTTATCCGTGACGGTGAGGGCAACTTTAGCACTATTGTTGGTATTGTTGATGTAGGCACCTGCCACCGCATCTACGTTGAGGGCGGTACTGTCCAAAATCTGGGCTTGATTGTTCGTAGCGACGATCTTGGTACTGGTGCCTTGGATCAAGGTTCCAGCCACATTACCTTTGGGGTTATCTTGCTCTACCTCACTCTCAAAAGCTACGGTATCCAGTGTAACGCTATTGCCCGAGGCGTTAATAATGCCCGAGCCATTGATGTTAGCGCCTACTAAGGTCATGGAACCGCTGGCGGTAAATGAGGTATCTAAGAGCTTAACTTCGTTGGCGTTAAAATTGATGTTACCGCCAAAGGTTTCTGCATGGGTGGCGCCAAGAATATTGCCAATTGAGCCTGAAGCAGTATCAATTTCGGCATTATTCAAGGTTACGATGTTGCCTTGGGCGTTAAGCGTGCTCTTGGTAGCATCAGCATTGGTCATGTTAAAGTTAGCACCGAAGATGTTAACAACATCTTTTTGTGCATTCGTGCTCACCGTAACGTAGTCTAAGCTGACTTGGTTTTGATTGGCGGTAAACTCACCGGTGGCGGTGACTTGACCCAACTTGATCGGCGTGATTTGCGCGCCGATCGCGGTTGAGGTGCCACTGGTGCTGATTTTCTGTAAGCTACTTGAGGAGCTGCCTGAGACCACAATTGTGTTGCTGACGGCGCTGGCGCCTAAATGGCCTTCAACGTAGGCGCCTAATAAGCCCTCGGAAGCTGCGGCTGCATCATCAGTTTTGCCGCTGATAATTACATGGTTGTCATTAGCCGCGGCTTTGCCCGCTAAGCTTTGTACCCAGCCACCATATACGAATCCGCGCCCATCTTTTTCATCTTTCGTGACAGTACCAGCTCCAGTGATGGTGATGGTGTTATTTTGCACGGTCAGGTCGCCCGTTTCAGCCGAGCCCCAGCCCGCAACGGCTGAGCCTGATGTTACCCCTGATAAGGCAGAACTCGAGCTAC
This sequence comes from Candidatus Anaerobiospirillum stercoravium, assembly GCA_019113025.1. GTDB lineage: Bacteria > Pseudomonadota > Gammaproteobacteria > Enterobacterales > Succinivibrionaceae > Anaerobiospirillum > Anaerobiospirillum stercoravium. Next base: position 7,143 of record DXIF01000254.1, read on the forward strand.
CACCAATGGTTAAGTTGCCACCACTTACTACCGTTTCGGTATGGGAGCCAACATTATTTCCGCCAATGACTCCAGCAACTAAGCCGTCAGATGCTTCTGCATCAGTTTTGTTAGTCCAAGCACTGGAATAATCCCAGAAATAGTAGTTTGGAGCAGCCTGAGCTGAGCCTGAGGCCATGCCTGCGGTCATGATGACGGCGGCGGCAAGGCCCTTAACGTAGGTGCGCTTGAAGATGGCGCGATACTGCGCCAGTAAGAAATTGAGAGCGTTATGAGAGAGTTTCACGGAAGTGAAGTTCACGCATGAAATCGGGAAGGGGAGCTCCCTTCAGGCTTTGACCTAATGAACCGGCCAAAGGAGCGCCCTGCGTCGCACCTCCCACTTGTGCCGTAAGAACTTTGCTCTGCTCAACCAGTTAGCTCAAGCCATCACGCAAGGTGATTGATCAAGTGCTTGAGCTGCATTACGCGTTAATAGGTGTAGCGCGCAATGATGCTGAGTGGCGCAAAGTATGGACACAAGGCGCAGGTGTGCGTCAGCGCAGCTCATCGCGGGCGTAAGCCCGCGACAAGCTTAACTTGCAGGCGCAAGCATGCTAAGCCGCGTAGCGAGGTACGCAGCCCAGCATGGCTCTTCCAGTATGTTGCGCCGCACGGTCATGGTTCCTTGCTGCGCGCAGCTTACTTGAGTTTATCCTTTGGTAGTGCCTGCGCTAAGGCTCACGCCGTAGCGCAGGCGGTAAGCTGCTTGTGGGTTTTCCTTTGGTATTGGGCTCCTTGGTAAGAATTGAGCGCGCCACCTTAAATCAGGTTCTGGATACCACGCGCGCCCACCTACCAAAAAGAACCGATGGGCATCATTCCTTTCTTCTTTGGTATCGCTCCCTCATGTCCAGTATCGGGAGTATAAGCGGAATGATGGCGTGCCAGCTGATGGGCCCATTGTGGCTTGGGCAGCGCCCTTAGTTCCTTGATCTTTTGGCATGGTGGAACCGGGCTTGCTGGCTTAAATTAAGTCAAATCAGCAGCTTGTGCTGACTGTCTGGTGAAGAGAGCTCGTTGCGCTACTTAAGTTGGGCCCTAAAATGACGGGCTTAACTTGAATCAAGCACGCGTAAAAAGGCGCGCATTGAATCTGGCGCAATGTGAGCACGAATCAGACGTGTGTTTGCGCCTTCTTGCTCTGCAAGAAGAAGAAGAAGAGCCTGCCCACTATAAGCTTTTACCCCTCTATGAGGGGTATTTAGAGCATCCCAAAAAGAAGCTCCCAAAATCGCTGATAGTAACGTGGCCCCGCGCTCCTGAGCTTGCTCAAATCAGTTTATGAGTTGGGAGCCATTGGGGACTGCCAGCGAGTTGGAGGGGCGCCGCATGCGCCTTAGTTTGGTGTTGGTTGTAGAGCAAAGTGTTCTGGGAGTGATAATCTGTCTGTTCAAGTTTTCTTGAGTGTTTTGACAATCCCCGTCTCTGGTAGTAAGTTATCGCTTGGAGCATGTTGAAGGATGGACATCCTTGGCCTCGCCTTAGTTAGATGTAGCGTTTTGCTAGGTACTGCGCTCAGGTAAGACAAAAGGGCGCCAAGACCTTACTGGATCTTGGCGCCCTGATTTAGGTTAAACACCATGCTAAGCATGGCGCTTCTGAGCCATTAAGAGTTGCGATGTTTGCGCTCAATACGGCTGATGGTTGGCTGCGATGAACCGATGGTTCGCGCAACCTCGGTCTGGGTCTTGCCCTCAGCTCTCATCCGGGCAATGTCCGGCCACATCTTGTCCCATGGCTTTAAGCGCTTGGCATGAGTCAAGGTCGTCGAGGTGACGTTGGTTCCCGCGCTAAAAGTGAGGGTTTCGGTGGCATCTGGCCGCTTGCACTGGATGTCGAGCTTGTTGTGCTCGATGTGAGTATCCCAGTTTGAGATGGTCAGCAGTTCGCGTACAGTTAGGGCCAATACGCTCGCTTGAGCCGACTGAACGTTGCCGTTGCTATCGACAGTGTCGGACGATTGCGGTAGAATAGCCGCGTAGTTGCTGGTTTTCATAATTGTCCTCCTTTTTAATTAAGGATGGCCAATGGAACACCGTACATCCCACCAGCTCATTTTGGTATGTACGGCAGCCTATGAAGCTAGATGACAAGTTTTAGACTTCTCGGGTCTTATGGCTTGTGTTCTAAGTTCCTTGTTTTACGAACCCAAGCTAGACAGCATAGCTCAAGCTTTTCCAGGGCGGAGCTATGCTGGCTAGTGGGGGTTCGGAATCATGAAGGTATTTTGCACCAGTAGTGATAAGTTGTCAAGAGCTAATTTGATAACTTTACTGAGCCATCATCAGATGGCTTGCAGCACTTTTGTCTGGGGTCTAAGAGTGGTTGGGCGATTCCAAGTTTCAGCTCTGCCTCAGTGCCGACTGGCTCTACATTCCAGCCCAATGAGTAATGATCGCCCTAAAGCCCAAACAAAATGACACTTAATTGAGTTTGATGTTTTCACTCAAGGACTTGCTGTCGTTGTTTGGGACTAGAATCGTTTAATAGATGTTGATGTTGGGCTGCGTGCCTGCTTTGCAGGGGTGGTGATAGCCCGTGTCTATAAAATAAGGGCGATGCCCTTATTGCAAGGCATCGCCCTTATTGGGATGGGTAAGTTGGGATCAGCAGGGGGCGCCTGCTGAAATTACTTTGTTGGCTCAGTTTCATTTGGCTTCGCAGTTTGAGCTTGCAGTGCGGCATTGGCATTCTCAAGCTTTTTCCTGTCTCTTTCGATCTTACTGATATTCGCCTGGCTTGTGCCTAAAATCTTGGCGACTTCGCGTTGGCTTTTGCCTTGATCACGCAGTTCCTTAATCCTATCACCCATTTGGGCAATAGGAGTAGAGTGCTTGCGTGGGGTTGGAGCTGCTTTCGGGGGAGGGGCAACCTCTCTTATCGCAGGCTGAATCGTTATGACCTGAGAGCCTGTGTTGAGCGTCCAGACTTTGCCTTTACGAGTGACTTCAATATTTTCGTCAACAAGTAATTGACTAAGCGTCCGCTCCATAACGTCTTTTGGAGCAACGAGCTCAGCGAGCTTTTCATTGATGTCGCTCATATTGTCCTCCTGAGGTGTGGTAAAGATCCTGTGGTTAGGATACTACTTGTCAAAAGCAGTTGTCAAATGTGCCATGGCTTTGTTGCTATGTTTTATGCACAGTGGTGTGTAGCAAGTAGTACTGTCAAGTGGGATGAATCACAACAATGGGAGCAAACTAAAGGCGTCATGTCTATGATCTGACTTTCATCTTGAGTGCTTTATGAGTTATCTGTTTTATTAAGACGCAAAAGCGCCAGTAGCCTTGCGGCCGCTGACGCTTTGAGTGATCGGCTCAGGCCGGGGCATCAGGCCCCGATCTGAGCTGGGCGCAGCACGTGTCTACGCCACGCGCTGCGTCTTGGGTCTTGGCTGGCTAGGTATGGGTCAAACTGTTAACCCCCATATCCCAGAACCAGCTTGACACATCTCCTGAATGCTATTGAACGAAGTTCAGTAGCAGGAGCTAGAAGGTGAAACGAGCGTTAGCGCTGACGCCTAAGTCGTCAGTGTTGCTCGAGCCGGTGTAGCCCACGGCTAAGCCTAAGGAGATGCCCGAGGCGCTTTGAGCAGCGACCCCTAAGGTGGCACCGTAGGTGAAGCTATCGAAGATCTCGGAGTTCAGGTGCGAGTCGATGTTCTCGACGCCAGCCCACTTAAAGGTGCCTTCGGCCTCATCATCACCGAACTGGCCGGTGATAGTGACGTCAAAGCTTGGCTTAATGCTCCAAGTACCAGTCTGGAACTCAGTGGCGACGGTGACACCAACAGGAATCGAGAAGACCGACAGGCTGTCGGAGTCGTACGAGCCGATAGTACCGGCGCTGCTCTCAACCGTGTAGTCATCAAGATCGATGTTGCTGTAGCGTAAGCCCACGTGAGGGGTGACCTTGACGCCCGATGCGCTCTCAAAGGCATAAGCGCCGGTGACACCGATGCTTAAGTTGGTCGAGTCAAGCGAGGTCTTCATGGTGCCGATGGTGTCAAAGCCGCTGCCTGCCTCAATGTCGTTATCAACCGAGGTGTAGGAAATGTCACCTACGATCGAGAACTGACCGAAGCTGTAGCCAGCGTAGAGACCTAAGCCATAGTAGTCAAAGTCGGAGGTAACAGCCGAACCTGCGCCCTGACCATCAGCATCACCGGAACCTACGTTGAACATGGCACCAACGCGCACGCCGTTAGCTAAGGTGTAATCACCACCTAAGGCGACGCCATACAGCGAAATATCGGTACCATAGTCCACGCCCTGAGCGTTAAAGCCGTCGGAATCAGCGCTCATGTAGATTGGGGTAACCCAAATGCCCGCACCCTGACCATTGTTAGCGTAGGTGATGGCGGTATTTTGGGCGCCCATGCCCATGCGACCTGCGATCGCGTCGGTCGTAGCAGCACCTGCCTTTAAGGCGACCTGAGCGGCACCACCAAACTCGGCCATATGAGCGGCAGAGTCGGCAGCAGCGCCACGGGTCTCAGTCTGCTCACGAATCGCGGTTAACAGTGGGTTGTTAGCCTTCTCATAAGCTAAGAACTGAGGAACATCTGGAGTCTCGGTAGCATCAACGTATGCTGGGTTGAGCACGTAAGTCCAGTTGCTGGTATCAGTACCAGCCGTTAAGGCAGAACCATCGGCATTGGTATAGGTGGCACTGGCTGAATCATAAATGACACCATCAACACGAGCACCGTGGATGCGAGTCTCGCTGATACTGTGAGCCTTAGTGTTATCCCACTGGGTATCACCGGTGACGTAGGACAGAATGCTGTGACGTACCGCAGACGAGGTATCGGTGTAGGCCGAAGCTACCTTGGTGCGATCAACGCTCATGTCCTCAAGGCCAATGGTGCCGACCGATTCGCCATCGGTAAACTGCTTGTAGAGCAAGCCGTTTAAGGTCTCGATGCGTAAGCCGTTTGCGCCCGAAATGGTGATATCAGTGTCAGTGCCTGCGTCGGCAAAGAGCTTTAAGTCATCGGCCGAAGCGAAATCACCCGTGATTACGACCTTAGCGTTGGTGCTCGAGGTGATGCTGGCATCATTAGAGGCAAATTGCAGAGCTGCGGCATCACTGTTCGAGGCGGCATCTACACTGATAGCTAAGATACCGCTGCCACCGAGGTAGATGTCCGAATCAACATAAGCGCTGTCATCAAAGTTACCGTCAGCATCCACCGTGTTGGTAGGGTCAACTACGATTTTATTGCCGTTTGCGACATCAAGCTGCTGGGCGACGTAGGCAATGGCGCCAACATTATTGGCCGATAAGCTCTGGGTCTCGGCGTCGATGTACTGGGCAAAGAGCTGAGCGACAGTAGCCTCATCGGTCTCGCCAATCGCTAAGATGGCGTTTTGTAACGCATAGGCGCTGCCGTTAAGCACACCGGCATCAGGCTCTGCGGTGTTGTTAGCAAAGCTGCCGACACCAGCAAAGGAGTACTTGCTGCCAAAAGCAGGGTCAACTACTAAGCGGTGGCCATTTAAGTTCATGGTGGTTGCGCTTAAAGAACCAGCACCAGTGGTTGCGCCCTCTACCGTATCCGAGCCAATAAAGACATCGCCGGAGGTGGTGAGCTCTTGGACGACCACGTTAGCACCGCCATCAACCACCAAGCCCTGAGCAGCATCAATCGAGCCGGTCTCTAAGGACAGAGTTGCGCCGTTAGTAACGTTGAAGCTCTCAGTAACCTCTAAGCTCTCACTGATAGTGTGAACACCACCGTCAAAGGTTGCATTCGTTGCCGTCATCGTGGTGAGGCTGGTCTGACCTGCGAGGTTAGCCGTGTCAGCCTCTAAGTTCTTAGCGGTGACAGTTGCAGTCTCGGCTTGGTTGTACTCACCGGAGCCATCAGCGCTCTGGACGATGATGTCCTCAGTTACGTTTACTTGGCCCTGAATATTGGCTTTTTCGGTGGTCAGGTTGGCAGCGTTTAAAGAGCCCGTATCTGCTACTACGTTGGTGTTAACCGAGTAGACATCACCGGCCGTCAAACTGCCCGTAGCTTGTACGGTATTGATCTTGGCTGAGGCGCTACCGATATCACCAACTGGAGCGGCGGTATCTGCGCTCAGGGAGCTAACCGAGGTGCCGGTCTGTACTACCGAGACAGTTGAGCCTGCAGTTACGGTAAAGGTACCCGTACCATCTGCGCTAGTGGTTACTGCGCCGATAAAGCCTTCGGTGATATTAGCTTGAACATCCGAACCGGCCTTCATCTCAATGCCTGCGACCGTAGCGCTAGCGCCCGAACCTTGCTGGGTTAAGACTGGGCTGGCATCACCGCTGTTAGGAACATAGCCATTGAGCTTTAACTGATCACCTGCGGCGTAAATGGTGCTCGAATCAGTGGTAATTTGACCGATGCTGCCTTGAACGGCAGTGGTACCACTAACATTAACGGAAGTGTTAACCAGCTGATCGTTTTCCAGACCTGAGGCTAAAGCATCTTCAACCAAGTCATAATCAACGGAGTTGTTGCCCGAAGACAAGGCGTTATCAACATCTTCGCCTAAGTTGATAGTGATACCTTGTAAGTTGAGTAAGAAGTTCTCACCCGAGCCTAAGGTTTCGCGTAGCTTAGCTGCATATTGCTCAGCCTCAGTTTGGGTCATGGCGGTGATGGCAGCGCCCGAGGCATCTTTAATGACGCCTTCCATGTCGAGGTACAGGGTACCAGCCGAGGAGGTGTTTAAGCCTTTGAAGGTATCACCACTTACCGCAAAGGTACCGCCGCTCTCACCTGCGGTGTGAGACAGGCCAATGGTTTGAGCTACGTCTTGGATGTAGAGCGAGCCGCCGGTATTTAAGGTGAAGTTGTCCTTGTTGGCAACCTTTAAGTCCACCGCAGTATCGGCCTTGCCATCACCGTTAAAGGTGACCTTACCAGTGATCGAGGCAGATGCACCCGAGGCGACATCCAAGATGCCGTTTAAGACTACGTTCTCACCACCTAAGGTTGCAGTTGAGCCCGAGGCTAACGAAATCGTGCCCGTGCCCCCTACGGTTACAGTGCCCGCAGTGGTTAAGTTACCACCCGAGGTAACCTGAATGGTACCGGTGTTCGAGATGGAAGGAGCAACGGTGGTGGTGCCTGTCAGGGTCAGGGTCGAGCCCGAGTTGACGTTGGTAGTACCAGCGTTGGTAAAGGTGCCGCCAGCGATGGTGAAGGTCGAGCCAGAGTTATCGATGCTTGCTCCCGATAAGCCTAAGTTCAGGGTAGCACCACTATTGTTGTTTAAGGTGCCGCCGGTCATGTCAAAGTCTGTGCCCACAACTACGGTGTTGCCGCCACTCTTATTGTTGACAGAGCCTGCGATGGTCAGGACACCAGCGTTGGTAATGGTCGAGGCGGTCAGGTTGATGTCCTTGGAGCGCAGCACACCAGCCTTGTCAGCAGCAACGTTCAGGCTGGTACCAGCTAAGTTCATGATGCCGTCACCGTAGCCACGAATCATGGCAGTACCAGAGTTGCTCGTATTGGTAGCATCGTCATTTGCTGCGCCTTGCAGCTCAATGGAACCGCCATCGAGGTTAAACTGGTTGGCCGTCATGAGCGAGCCAGCCTGCATGGTGATATCAGCCTTGCCAGTAACGGTTAAGACACCGGTCTCACCCGTACCGATAGCGTTGATCTGGGAGTTATCGGCCCAGTTCGAATTGCTATTGTCGCCGATGTTGCCGCCAATCGTGACCTCAACGTCGCCGCCTAAGGTGACGTTACGCATCTGGATCTGCGACTTGTTGAGGCTGATGACGCCGCCATTAGCGGTTAAGTCATAGATAAAGTTCTCAGATGCAGGTTTGGCCTCTTCGGTGCCGATTAAGCCCCAGCCTGCAGTGCCGTTATTAGGATTTGCGAGGTTTAAGGTACCGCCTTCCATCACGATGTGATGGCCAGCGTAAATGTGGTCAGAGGCGTTAACGTGGTTGATCTCAGAGCCGTCCTCAATGGTAACTTGGCCGTAGCCGTTACCTAAGATTAAGGTACCGCTGCTTTCGATGACTGCGCCGTCTTGGATGTTAACTGCGCCACCACCCAGTAAAGCTGCGCCACCGCTGGCAACGTTTAAGGTACCAGCAAAGTTCAGAGCACCGGTCGACTTAGCAAAGATGTTGGAAGTCTCAGTGCTATCGCCAGATTGGGCGGTGATGACGGTACCCTCAGTAACGGTTACGTTGTTACCATATAACCAAGCGCTTTCGGCTAAGTTATAGGTACCGCCGTTTAAGGTCAGCTGGCCACGGTCGCCAGTGCGGTCAGCGCGGCCAGGCTCAGCACCGATACCGGCACCAGACTCTAAGGTTACGGTCGAGTCGGTGATAGATGCTCTTACAAAGATAATGGAGCTACCGCTTTTTACTTGGATAGTTGAGCTGTCAGCGGTAAAGGTGGTGTTGGCACCATCATATACGGCAAAGTTGTCACCAGAGGCTGCGGCTGCGACATTGTGCGAACCAATGAGACCTGATGCACCATTATTTACGGTTAAGGTGGCACCATTGCTTAAAGTCATGTTGTGGTTAACGACAACACGTGGACCTTTATCGCCTGAGCCAATAGTTAAGCTGCCGCTTGCACCGGTAACGGTTAAGTCGTGGGCAAAGGTGTCACCTGTACCGCTATAGGTTTCTTGGGTGTTTTCGATTAAAACGTTTGTTGTGGTGTCGTTTGCGTCGCCCCAAGTAACAGCAGCCTGAGCTTGGCCTGCGGCAAGACCGGCCGTTAAGATAACGGCGGAAGCTAAGCCCTTGACGTAGGCGTGCTTGAAGATGGCACGGTATTGGGCCATTAAGAAAGTGATGGCAGAAGAAGTCTGTTTCACTTTACTGTGTTTTCCTTTGGTATAAATGAGGTCGGGAGCAGCTTAAAGCTTGCGCTTAAGTTCGGGCTTTATGGGGTGAGACCGGCGCGCTTTGGGGACGCGGCGGTCTAGGTGAGAGGTAGCCTGATAGACCCAGCGGTCGGCAGGCTGGTCTCAAGGATGCGCCGCTTTCCAGTTGAGCGGCGGGCCCCAATATCCCTTCACCCTCCCGCTTGCCCGGTGCGCTCTGTGCTGAGTGTGCTTAGCGTGCTGAGCTGAGCATGCTGGAGCGCAGGGGCGGGCCTGCCCCGTAGCCGCGAACGGCTGGGGCCATGGCTTTGCGAGGCAAGGGTGAGGCACGGTGCCGGTTCGTAGTAAGACGCACCTTTCGCTTGACCATGCTCTTGGTCGTAAGAAGCGGGCGCGGGAGCACTTGACTCGGGCGCGGCGCAGCGCAGCAGGCAGCGGGTGCCGCTGGGGCCCAGCATGGTTCTGGGTGCAGCAGCGCGCCTAGCGCGTCAAGGTCAGCCGCAGTGCGGCTTATGGGGTACGAACGAAATTACCAGAGGGTTACCTCAAGCCCGGTAGGTACATGGTAGGGAGTGACCCGCAACCCCTAGGATTGTGAAGTGGGGTACGAGGGTCAAAGTGGGCTCAAAGAGATGGGCTGAACGCCAAGAGCATTCTGCAAGTGTCGGGCAGGCTCGGGGCGCTGCCGGGGGTAACCTTTGGTCGGTGTAACTTAAGCGCATGGTATGCACAGTGCAGCTTGGTACCAGTTTAAGCTGCGTTACGTTTTCAGGTGCGTTGTGGAAATCGCACCGCTTGGTCTGGCCCTTATTGTGGGGAGACCGCAACATAACAATGCGTGGCCCCTCGGTTTGAGGTGTCGATAAAAAATAAAAAAACGTTACTACCCGTGGTTTGGCTGGGGACTGCCTGTTGCTTTTGTGGCTAGTTTTTATGGATTAGGTTGATGGGCGGGGCGCAGGTAGTCAAAGGTCAGCATGTCACCAAAGCCCTCATAGTAGGCGACGCCGCATGGCGTGAAGCCCGTTTTCTTCAGCAGGGCGATCATTGAAGCGTTCTGTTCGAAGGTGTCGACGCGCAGGTAGTCATAGTGCGCCTGAAGATAGCGCATGATAAAGGTGCCCGCGCCGTGGCCGGGCATGGTACCCAAGCGGTGGATGACGTGGTAGGGACGGTTGACGCTCCAGCGGCCACTCTTTAACTGGTCGTAGACGGCCTCATAGGTGCCGAGGGCCCACGTGCCCAGTACCGTGTGATCATCGTCAGCTACGCAAACCCAGCCGGTGCCGTGTTGGATGTCTTGTGTGACGTCGTTGACGGTGGGGTAGTCCGCGCGCCATTGGGAGTAATTGCCCTCCCGATGTTGGCGCTCGATGCCCAACGCAAAGATCTGGGCGATGGCTGGAAGGTCGCGCTCTTGGGTCCGGCGGATGTGCATGCTTCTGCTCCTGAATATAACAAAGCCCCGTCGCCGCGCGGCGCTGGAGCGCGGTGGCGCTGGCGCGTGTTGCGGTGACGGGGCTGGGGCCCGCCGCTTGACCGCTTAGGCAGCGGTGGTTGGGGCGGGCGCCGTGAGAATTAGGTGCTGCGCTTTGCGCTTTGCTGCTGCTTGCGCTTAGAGGCGGCCTAACTCTTCGATTTGGGCCTTGATCTTGGCTAATTGCTCCTTGTTGAGGGCAACCTGCGCCTTGGCACCTTCAATGATCTTAGCTGGAGCCTTGGAGACGAAGGCCTCGTTGTTGAGCTTGGCCTCACCGCCCTTGATTAAGCCCTCGAGCTTGGCGGCCATGTCGTTTAAGCGCTTTAACTCATCTTCCTTGTTGATGAGATCCTTCATTGGGATCAGCACTTCGGCGCTGGCAAGCGGCTTGGAGACGCATGGTGGCAGCTCTTGACCAACCTGCACAAACTCTGGGACGTCGCAGTTAGCTAAGAGCTGTAAGTAGTTGGCGTAGTTCTCAACGCACTTATGCTCTAAGTCACCGGCGCCACGGAGCATGACGTTCAGGGTTAAGGCTGGGGAGGCCTTCATCTCGGCACGTAAGTTACGCACGCAGGTGATGAAGTCCTTGATCCAAGCGATGGCCGTTTCGGCCGACTCGTCTTGCGCGTAGTCCTGAGCCTGTGGGTATGGGGCGAGCATGATGGTGTGCTCTTGGTTCATGCGGCCTAACATTGGCGCGGTTTGCTGCCAAATGGTCTCAGTAATGAATGGGATTACTGGGTGAGCCAGACGCAGTACCGTCTCTAAGACGTTGAGCAGGGTGTAGGCGGTGGCGTTCTTTTGCTCTGCCGTGGCATGCTCATCCTTTAAAGTGGCCTTAGTAAACTCAAGGTACCAATCGCAGTACTCGTTCCAGATGAACTCGTACAAGGTTAAGGCGACCTGATCGAAGCGGTAAGCCCCCATGTAGTGCTCAACGCTGTCAATGGCCTTGCTCAGCTTTGATAAGATGAAGCGATCGGCTAAGGACAGGTCTTCAGGCTGAGGGGCGCTCACCTCGCCTTGGACGTTCATCAGCACAAAGCGCGAGGCGTTCCACAGCTTGTTGCAGAAGTTGCGGTAGCCCTCAAGACGCTTCATATCCCAGTTGATGTCGCGGCCATTGGAAGCTAAGGCGCATAAGGTGAAGCGCAGCGCATCGGTGCCGTGCGGGGCAATACCGTCCTTGAACTGCTTGCGGGTACGCTTGGCGATCTTCTCGGCAATCTGCGGCTGCATCATGTTCGAGGTACGCTTGGCGACCAAGTCCTCTAAGCTGATGCCGTCGATCATGTCGATTGGGTCTAAGACGTTGCCCTTGGACTTCGACATCTTTTGGCCTTCCTCGTCGCGAATCAGGCCGGTGACGTATACCGTGTGGAATGGAACTTGGCTGGTGCCATCTTCATTCTTCATGAAGTGCATGGTCATCATGATCATGCGGGCGACCCAGAAGAAGATGATGTCAAAGCCGGTGACTAAGACCGAAGTTGGGTGATACATCTTCAGGGCTTCGGTGTTGTCCGGCCAGCCTAAGGTCGAGAAGGTCCATAAGGCCGAGCTAAACCAAGTGTCTAAGACGTCAGGGTCTTGGGTTAAGGCCACGTCGGCGCCTAAGTGGTACTTTTGACGTACTTCGTCTTCGTTGCGGGCGACGTAGACTTTGCCTTGCTCGTCGTACCAAGCTGGAATGCGGTGACCCCACCACAGCTGACGGGAAATGCACCAGTCTTGCAGGTCGCGCATCCACGAATAGTACATATTGGTGTACTGGGCCGGGACAAACTTGATGCGGCCGTCTTCGACTGCCTCTAAGGCTTCCTTGCCTAAGACTTGAGCGCGGACATACCACTGGTCCGTCAGCATTGGCTCAATCGGGACGCCACCACGGTCGCCAAAAGGCTGGGCGAGGGTGTGGTCTTCTACGTGGTCTAACAGGTTTTGTGCCTGTAAGTCCTGTAAGATGACCTCACGGGCCTTGAAGCGGTCTAAGCCGCGGTAAGCCTCAGGGATAAAGTCGGTGGTCTCAGTTGATGGCTCACCATTGGTATTGCAGACTTCAGCGCTCTCGCGTACGGCAGCATCTTCCGTGAAGATGTTGACCATCGGCAGGCTGTGGCGCTTGCCTACGGCATAGTCGTTGAAGTCGTGGGCTGGGGTGATCTTAACGCAGCCGGTACCGGTCTCCATATTGGCGTGCTCGTCGGCTACGATTGGGATGCGACGGCCCACTAATGGCAGCACTAAGAACTTGCCCACTAAGTCATTAAAGCGGGTGTCCTCAGGGTTGACCGCCACTGCGGTATCGCCCAATAAGGTCTCAGGACGGGTGGTGGCAACTAAGAGGTAATCCTTGCCTTCCTTAGTCTTTAAGCCATCGGCTAAGGGGTAGCGGATGTACCACATCGAGCCCTTGACCTCTTTGTTTTCAACTTCGAGGTCGGAAATGGCGGTGCGCAGCTTAGGATCCCAGTTAACTAAGCGCTTGCCGCGGTAGATCAAATCCTCGTCATACAGACGCACGAAGACTTCAAGCACGGCCCGCGATAAGCCCTCGTCCATGGTGAAGCGCTCGCGCGACCAGTCGACCGAGTCGCCTAAACGGCGCATCTGACGGGTAATGGTGCCGCCGGATTGCTCCTTCCACTGCCAAATGCGCTGAATGAACTCTTCACGGCCTAAATCGTGACGAGTTAAGCCCTCTTCGGCAGCTAACTTGCGCTCAACCACCATTTGGGTCGCAATACCAGCGTGGTCGGTACCACATTGCCATAAGGTGTTGTCACCCTTCATGCGGTGGTAGCGGATTAAGCTGTCCATGATGGTCTGCTGGAAGGCATGGCCCATGTGCAGCGAACCGGTGACATTAGGGGGTGGCAGGGCAATCGAGAACGCACTCTTGGTGGTGTCGCCGTTGGGCTTAAAGAAGCCTTGCTCTTCCCAATTTTGGTAAATTTTGCTCTCAAAATTTTCCGGTTGGTAGGTCTTATCCATTTCCATATGAAACGAGAACCCTTGATGCTGAGTTAAAGGTACCTTGCAAGGCCCAGCCCCCGCCTTAAAGCCTAAGGTGGTGCTATGCCCAATTAAGCAAGAGGTAGGGGCGGTGGTCACCAGCGCGCTGGGCACCTGTGCGGTGGGCCCCTGGGGCGGCCGCCGTGCGCTCTCCGACTTAATTGGGCATAGCTTGACCTTAAGCTCGCGTGTCACGGGCTTGGTTCTAGGTAGAACTTACGCCCTTGCGTTGGGCCTAAACAAGCGCAAGTAGCCCTAAATTGTACCTGAAAAGCAAGAGGGCATGGGCTGTTTTGTGCGCTGGGTGCGTCTTTTGGGGCGCCCTCAGCTTAAGCTCAGGGAGCACTGCTATGCTGGCTCAATGCTGGCGGCAGTGCGGGCGCATGGTAGGCGGCAATGCTGGCAGCAGTGCCGCCAGGTGGGGGCGCGCGGGGCGCGCTGCGCTAGGACTTTGGTGTGCTCACAGTTACAATGCGCGGGGTTTGACATCGCGCGCCGCGGTGGTTAATTTGGGGGCTTGTGCTGAGCGGCGCTGGTGCCGCTTTCTTTGGTGAGCATGCGCTGTGCATGTCCAGAGTTTTGTTTGGTGAGCTCTTGAGGCATGGTCTGGGAGGTTGGGATGAGTCAGAAGGTCACTAAGATGCGCACGCCGCCGCTGCCTCCGGCCGGAGGGCGCCGCGGCCACAGCATTTGGTTTTACCTCATGCTGCTTGTGCTCTTATTGCTACTGCTGGGGGGCGCGGCAGCCTTCAAGGTCTATCGTGATTTGCAGAGCATTGATACCTTGGTCGTCCCAGCCCAAAGTGAGCCCTATGAGCTCAAGGAAGGCGCGACCTTACAAAGCGTGGTACGCGACTTAACCGGTGAGGCTTATTTCCCGCGCGTGGTCAGTCTCTGGGTTAAGCTCCATCATCTGGAGTACCCCGTAATCCAAAAGGGGCCGTATCTTATTGATGGTTCCAAGACGCTGCCGCAGCTGCTTGCGGACATGCGCGAGGGCAATATTCTCAAGATCAAGTTGCCGACCATCGCCTTGATCGAGGGCATGACTGTCTCCATGATTGAGCGGCGCTTATTGGCGCAAACCGAGCTGGTGCAAGATCAAGAGTTGGCCGCGGTATTTGATCGGCCGCGCGACTTTATCACCTCGGTTTTAGTTAAAAACGAAGATGACAGCTTGCTGCGCGCCATCGGCGGGCCCCACGATAGTTTTGAGGGCTTGCTGATGCCTGCTACCTACGATTATGAGCCAGGCAAAACCACTACGAGCTGGATGCTGGCCCAAGCCTTGATCAAGATGGCGACCTATATGCGTGAGCAGTACTTAGATCGCGATCAAAGCATCGACGCGGTGGTCTCAACTCCATATCAGGTGCTGATTATGGCCTCACTAGTTGAGCGCGAAAGCTCCCTTGCCTCCGAGCGCGCCCAGATTGCGGGCGTCTTCTTAAACCGCCTGCGTAAGGGCATCAAACTGCAAACCGATCCGGCGGTGATGTATGGCGTGTCCCCTGATTTTCGAGGGCCGCTGCTGCGCTCGCAACTGCGGCGCGATACCCCATACAACACCTATACCCGAGCGGGCTTGCCGCCGACTCCGATTGCCATGCCGTCAGTTGAGTCGATTCAAGCCGTACTGCATCCGGCCCGCACTAAAGCCTTGTACTTTGTGGCCAAGGGGCCTGACCCTAATGATGGTCATGTCTTCTCAGAGACTTTAAATCAGCACAATAAGGCGGTGCGTGAGTATCGCCGCGCGGTGCGGGCCTACAAGCAAAGTCAGCAGGCGGAGGAGTAGCAATCAGGCCAAGCCATCAGGAGGAGCAGTCAGGCATAGCCATCGTTCGCTTGCTCTAATTGGGTGCCTTTGCTACAGTAGCGCGTTTCGCATTTGGTGTTCTTTGATTCAGTTATCGTGAGGGAGCGGGCCTTATGGCCGAGCGTGGTTTCTTTATCACATTAGAAGGCGGCGAGGGCTGTGGCAAAACCACTCAAGTCCCAGTGGTCGCGGAATTTTTCCGCAAGCGTGGTTTTGAGGTAGTGTGCACCCGCGAGCCCGGTGGCACCAAGCTCGCTGAGCAAATCCGAGCGGTGCTCTTAACTAAAGATCCCGATGAAGACCTCTGTGATAAGAGTGAGCTTTTGCTCATGTACGCCGCGCGCGCCCAATTGGTTGAGACCTTGATTAAGCCTCATTTGGCGCAAGGTAAGGTCGTAATCTCCGACCGCTTTGATCTCTCGACCATTGCCTACCAAGGCGCCGGACGCGGGATTCCACTAGCTGAGATTGCCGCCTTACGCCAAGTAGCGATCGGGGATTTTGCGCCTGATTTGACCTTGCTCTTTGATGTGCCGGTGGCCACCGGCATGGCACGCATGCGGGCGCGCGGCCACGCTGATCGCATCGAGCAAGCTGGGCCTGAGTTTTTTGCTCGGATTTACCACGGCTTTATGGACTACGCCCAAAGTCACCCCGAGCAAGTGGCTATAATTGATGCCACGGGTGATATCGCTCAGGTTAGCGCCTTAGTGGAACAGACGCTGACGCAGCGCCTCAAGCTCTAATGTAAGAGTCGCAGCTTTGCGCTCAGCTCAGCTCAGCTCAGCTTAGCTTCGCTTAGGTCTGTGCCTGAGTGGCGTAGGCGTGCTTAATCCAGCTCTTGTTTGATCGTTGCAGGGAGATGATTGATGCTGCATCCATGGCTTGTGCCCTATTTTCAGCAATTTGTGGCGGCCTTAAGTCAAGGACGTCAGCCCAGCTCCGTCATTATCTCCGGCGTCGAGGGCTTAGGGGGCAATGAGCTGGCGCTGGAGCTGGCGCAGTACTATCTGTGCCATGACCCCAAAGAGCATGGCCCCTGTGGCGTGTGCCGCTCGTGTGTTGCCTTTAAGCGTCTGATGCACCAAGACCTCAAGGTCGCCTACACCTCAACGGCCGAAGAGGCCTCTGGCGAGCAAGACTTTACCTATGATTGCTCGGGGCTCATTACCCGTAGTACGCCAACGGGAGCAAGCCGCCGCACCATGCGCATTGACACCATGCGTAAGATTACCGAGTTCTTAAATGAAGCGCCGGTCTTAGGTGGGCGCGGTAAGGTCGTGATCATTGCTGGAGCGGAGGCCATGTCCGAAGGCGCTGCTAACGCCATTTTAAAAACCTTTGAGGAGCCGAGCCCCAACAATCTGATCTTGATGCTCACCAAGAGCCTCGAGTCGCTCCTCCCCACCATTTTGTCGCGTGCCTCTAAGTTGGTATTGCGCGATGTGCCGATGGAGCAGGCGCTCTCTTACTTGCTTGATCCGCGCAATCAGCGTCCGATCGTGATTCGGCGCGTCGACGACTACGATGGCAGTTCCTATGACGAAGCATTAGAGCAGGCGCGCTCCAAGTGCCCGGGCCTTAACACTCCGATTAATCAGGCGCGCGCCGAGGTGGCGCTGGCGCTGACCTCAGGTGCTCCTTTGGCGGCGATGCAAATGCTGCTAGATGGCACCGACCTCAAGGCGATGGAGGTGGTCACGCAGCTTATTGGTACCATTGTGCGCCGTGACTTTATGGCAGGCGGTGTGCTCGAAGCCTTAAAGGCGCTGCCTAAGCCGCTGCAAGGCCGCCTGTTCTCCGAGCTCATTTTGGAGATCTTAAAGTACAAGGCCTTTGTCGATGTGGGACAGCTGCCGCTGATCAAGTACTCAGGCTCCAACCCTGAGCAAAGCGCTCAGATCTTGATGCGGCTGCAATGCGACCACCTGTTCGAGGCCATGGACAAGCTGCGCTTCATCGAAGACCGGCCCCCGCTCATTCCATCGCGCGCGCCACAAGCCCTAGTGCGCGCTTGGATCAAGGCCTTTAGCGCCGACATGAGCTAGCCCCACCAAGTCCCACGCAACGCAAGCGGCCGCATCACCGCCGCAGGCTTTGCGGCGCTCATGCATTAAAGGTGCGATGGTATATGTGCCGGATTTCGGACTTGCAATACGAACCAAACTCAGCAGGCCCCTGCTTTTCTCCGACATTGATGAGCTTTGAGCTTGTCTTAAGGGGGACAAGGCTTGGCACATTGGGGCTTGGTCCGGAAGCCTGCATATGAACGTGCGATGGGTTAGAAGTATGCTGCCAAAGTAAGTGCACCAAAGACGAGTGCGATGATGATAGAAAAGAAGATGACCAGAAAAAGTAACATGCGGGCCTCATAAAGCGATAATGGGGGCGAAGGTGCTCTTCGTGCGTTGCGCTAAACTCGGTAGTCTTCTTTAGCAAAAGCGAGATGGCTGATCCTGATGCTTGAGAGCAT
>DXIF01000255.1 GCA_019113025.1 Candidatus Anaerobiospirillum stercoravium
TGAAGTCAAGGCCAGCTCTTGCAGCCGAGCGCTTGAGGTGAGCAATGAACGATCCAATCGCAGAGCGATTAATCACACGGCCAAAAGACCTCTGAAAAGCACGGTATATATTCTTTATTCCTCCATTGATACCACAAATCTACCCAAAACACAAGACAATTATTAGGCACCAAGCGCCTGCTTATCCCCACTCTTACGAATGGGGTGTGCGCAGGCGATTTTAATCAGTGGAGAAAAAGGAGCCCCAGCGCCAAGTGGTTTACTAGGCCGCGTTGAGACGCGTTGGGCCGGTTTGAAGGCTGGGGCGCCTTGCTTTTTTGGTTAACTAGATCTTCTCAGGGACCATGGCGATGTGGCCGCATGGGCACTCTTGAGCGCAAACACCGCAGCCCTTGCAGTAGGTGTAGTTGAACTCGTAGCGCTTGCCTGGGCCTAACTTGACAATGGCGTTGTCTGGGCAGACACCATAGCAGTTGTCGCACTCCATGCAGTTACCGCACGATAAGCAGCGACGGGCTTCGAAGACGGCGTTCTCCTCGGTTAAGCCATGCTGAACCTCATCAAAAGTCGAGGTGCGGCGGGCTAACTCTAACTGTGGACGAACCTTCTTAGGAGCGTCGGTGTAGTAGTATGGGTGCATGTCCTCAAAGCGCGCATCTTCGTGCTTTGGTGCCTTGACGTATGGACGGCCATTTAAGTAGCCGTTGACGCCACGGGCTGCGTGCTTGCCCATACCGATGGCGGCGGTGACGGTGCGATCACCTGGAACCATATCGCCTGCGGCAAAGATGCCTGCAACCGTGGTCTCGAAGGTGGTGGTGTTGACGGTGACGGCATCCTTTTGCAGCTCGAGGCCTGGGATGGTCTTTAAAACCGAGAGGTCAACGTTCTGGCCGATAGCGAGGACGACGCTGTCGGCGTCCATCTCCTCGTACTCGCCGGTTGGCTGAGGATAGCCCTTCTCGTCTAAGGCCATCTTCTCGATCTTGAGCTTCTCGCCTTGGGCTTCTTGAATCGTGGTGAGCCACTTAACTTGAATGCCCTCTTCGATGGCACCATCCATTTCCTCTTCGTTGGCAGGCATCTTGTCGCGGTTACGACGGTAGACGATGATTGGCTCAGCGCCTAAACGACGTAAGGAGCGGGCGACGTCAACTGCGGTGTTACCACCGCCGTAAACTGCAACCTTGCGGCCGATTTGGATGTCGCCGTCGCTGGAGATCTTCTCCAAGACGTTGAGGGCGGTCAGGATGTGGGTGGTGTCGCCCGATGGAATATCGACGTTGGTCGATAAGGACGCGCCCATGCCCATGATGACGGCATCGTACTTGCCCTTCTCCTTCTCGGCCAAGATGTCCTCGACCTTGCGCCCGTACTCGATGGTGACGCCCATGTCTAAGATGCGTTGAATCTCAGCATCTAAGATCTCGCGTGGTAAACGGTAGACTGGGATGCCATAGCGCATCATGCCGCCGGCCTTTTGGGCCATCTCAACGATGTGGACGGTGTGGCCAAAACGGCGTAAGTGGTAGGCGGCCGATAAACCGGCTGGGCCCGAGCCAATGATTAAGACGCGCTTGCCGGTCTCACGGGTTGGCTTCTTGAAAGCTAACTTGTGGGCCAGAGCGTAGTCGCCTAAGAAACGCTCAACCGAGTTAATGCCTACGCTCTCATCTAAGAAGCCACGGTTGCACTTACCCTCGCAGGTGTGATAGCAAACACGGCCCATGCAAGCTGGGAGTGGATTGTTCTCGGTCAAGACGCGCCAAGCTTGCTCGTAGTCACCCTCTGCGGCGTGATAGAGCCACTGCTGGATGTTCTCACCTGCTGGGCATTGCTTATTGCAAGGTGGCAGCTTAAAGACGTTGACTGGACGTAAGGTACGCCAAGAACCAGTGTGATTAGCAAGCGAAGTTGCTGGATCCAAGGTCGTGGCAAAAGGCTTCTTCATCATTTGGGTAAACTCCTTGTAGCAACTGCATTACATGAGCTCTTGGCGCTCATAAGCCTGAATGGCGGTTGGTACCGTCTCTGGGATGGAGTCACCTAAGAGGTCGTACTGACGAATGTTCTCGTCGCACATGGCCTGTAAGCGCTCTAAGACCTTAGGATCGGCCTTCTTGCCCGTTAAGTGGGCATAACGACGTTGCAACTTCAAGAAGTTGATGAGCGGCTGCTTTTGCTTGATCTTGTGAACCGAGGTGACCTTGCCGTACTCAGCTTCAAAGATTGGGTAGAAGCCCGACTCGACCGCGTTACGGGCGACCGTAACGGTGCTCGAGGATGCAGTACCCCAACCTAATGGGCATGGTACGAAGATTTGGATGTAGCGGGCACCATGGAAGGTCATGGCCTTTTGTACCTTGTATTCGATATCGCGTAAGTCAGCAACCGAAGCGGTGGCGACGTATGGAATACCGTGGGCCATAGCAATCAATGGGACGTTCTTGCCCTTGCCCCAGTCCGAGCCCGGCTCAGCACCCACTAATTGGGTAGTAGCGGTACGAGCAGCAGGTGGGGTAGCCGAGGAACGCTGAACACCGGTGTTCATATAGGCTTGGTTGTCGTAGCAGATGTACAGGACATCATCGTTACGCTCGAACATACCGGATAATGGGCCAAAGCCGATATCGGTGGTACCACCGTCGCCACCTTGAGCGATGACGCGGGCAGCCTTACCGCCATACTTCTTAGCACGGACACGCGCGGCGGCAGCAAGGCCGGTACCGACGGCGGCAGCGTTACCAAATAAGGAGTGAATCCAAGGTAAACGCCAAGCTGATTCTGGGTATGGGGTCGAGAATACTTCCAAGCAGCCGGTGGCATTGCATACTACCAGCTGGCCATTGGTGGCGCGCATGGCCGCGTCAATAGCGGTACGAGCACCCAGGGCCTCGCCGCAGCCTTGGCAGGCACGGTGGCCCGAGGTCAAGGTGTTAGGGCGATCGACTGCCGCTTGGGTGGCACGCATGGAAGGATTTAAGAGACGGTTACCGACAGTGTTGGAACCAGTCTGATAGAAGTTAATTTTGTCTAACATTGCGATCTCCCAAACTGACTAGGCCTTGGCGCGGGCGGACTTTTCAACGGCGCTATCGCTGATAGGGCCTTGCTCGAAGGTGACCCCTTCGGCGTCCTTTAAGTAGTTGTTGAGAACATTGGCATCAACGTCAACCCAAGTTAACTCATCGGTTAACTTGTCGTTGAGGCCCAGATCAACAATGTTCTTGATGGTGCCAGCGACGATGGCACGGCCGCCCAAGCCGGCGATGGCAGTGCGAATCTGGCAATCAGTACCGCGCATGGCACGCTCAACTTCTGGGGCGATGATGCCACGGGCACCAAAGGAGAAGGCACGCTCTAAGACTACAACCTTCTTGCAATCACCGATAGCCTGACGCATCGCCTCATATGGGAATGGGCGGAAGGCCTTGAGCGAAATGATGCCGACCTTGTAGCCTTGAGCGGTTAAGCGGTCAACTTCGTCCTTAGCGGTACCCACCGAGGAGCCTGCGATGACTAACTTGATGTCAGCGCCCTCGCAGTTGTAGCAATCAACTAAGCCCCCGGAGTTGCGGCCGGTTAAAGCGCGGTACTCCTGGGTCACCTCTTCGATTACGTCTAAGGCCTTGTACATCTTGCGCTGTTGGAGCAGACGCACTTCGGTGAAGGCCTCAGGACCGACCATGGCGCCCATCGAGATTGGCTCTTCTGGGTTTAAGAACTCAGTTGGCTCGTACTCAGGTAAGAACGAGTCAATTTGCTCTTGCGATGGAATATCAAGGCGCTCAAAAGCGTGGGTTAAGACGAAGCCATCCATTAAGACCATGACTGGGAGACCGACCTTTTCGGCGATCTTGAAGGCCATGATGTGGGTATCGACGGCATCTTGGTTGGACTCGCAGAACAGCTGGAGCCAGCCGGAGTCACGCTGCGACAGGGAGTCGGAGTGATCGTTCCAAATGTTAATTGGGGCACCGATAGCACGGGAGGCGACGGTCATGACAATCGGCAAGCCTAAGCCTGAGGCATTGTAGATGCCTTCTGCCATGAACAAGAGGCCTTGGGAGGCAGTAGCGGTATAAGTTCTGACCCCACCGGCGCTGGCACCAATGGAGATGGACATAGCCGAGAACTCAGACTCGCAGTTGATGAACTCGCAGTTTTCGAGCTTGCCTTCCTTAACGAACTTACCGACGTTTTCCACAATGTGGGTTTGTGGGGAAATTGGGTAGGCGCAGACGGCACCTGGACGGCATAAAGCAACGGCCTCAGCGATACCAAGAGAACCTTCGATTTGCTTAAGCATGGGTGCCTCCATTCTTGACGTTCTTGATGAATTCGTAAGCTAAAGCAGCGGTTTCAGCGTTGGCGTCACCGACCTTACCTGGGTAGCGCGTTTGGAAGGATTTTTGAACCGACTCGAGCTTAAAGACATCGGTAACGGCGGCAAGCGAGGCAATCATTGGGGCGCCTGGCAGTGGACGGCCGATCTTCTGCATGGCGTAATCGGTTGCAGGTACGGTGTAAACGTGGCCTGCCGGCAGACGCTTAACCAGCTCTGGGACTAATTCCTCAGGAGCTTCGGCCGAGTTGATCACCGCGTAGCCGGTGTCAGATAAACCGGCGAAGACGTCGATGACATCGAGCAAAGTGCGGTCTTGAACTAAGACGATATCTGGGGTAGCGATGGGCTCGTGGGTACGAATTTCCTTATCGTCGATACGAGCATAAGCAACCACGGGCGCACCCGTACGCTCTGAACCAAAGCTTGGGAATGCTTGGGCGCAGTGGCCCTCTAAGAAGGCTGCCAAGGACAGCATTTCGGCTGCGGTAACAACACCCTGACCGCCACGGCCATGTAATCTAACTTGAAGCAAAGTTGGCTCCTTAAGAATGCAGCAACTTATTACATCCCTTAGCCTGCACGCTTCACCACAGGTTAAGCCAAAACCACCTAACCTGCGCTCGGGCCTAAAACAAGTGACCAAGTACGTTCGCAAGTACGCTTGCCAGTGCGCTTGCGCTTGCATGAGTGCGATTGCAAATGCTTTTGCACTTGCTCTTGCAAGCGCTCTTGCCAATGCTTTCGCAAGCGCACGGAGGCGTAAGGCGTAAGCTTGCGCCATTGGTCGCAAACAGGATGCTAGGCTCTGGCGGTATCCCCGCTCAGAAATAGAGGCCCGCAAGCTGTGGTTGTCTTAGCACACTGCGGCGGGCACGGACGCGTCGCACCGCTTGGTGTGCTGGGGCTTGGCTCAACGTAACGTGAGACAATCCTCGCAGGAAGCATCAACAGGGAAAGATCCATTCACAGCCCTCAATGCCCTCAGGCCAAGATGAGACGCTTATTGAACTTTTGAACTTACTGAACTCTCGCGTGAGCTTGCGGCTCACTTTAAGGTAGGCTCAGTGCGGTTCAGTTCAGGCTCAGTAAGGGGCTTGTCCCATCTGAGGTGTCGGCAGAGCAAGGAGGTGACAGTACCAGACAAGGCGGCGGATCTGCGTGCCTTGTGCGCGTACCCGTCGCGCTGTGTATGAGTTAACTATAGTCAAAGCGCGGCCAAAAACCACGCTCTAAGTTGCGAAATTAGGCACGCGGAAATTTGCAAAATTGCAATGTAGCTCACAAAAATAGCGGGACTGTGCCCCGTAAGCGGTTGCGGAATGCTTGGGCGAAATTATTCTATAAACTAAAG
>DXIF01000030.1 GCA_019113025.1 Candidatus Anaerobiospirillum stercoravium
AATCTCAGTACTTAAGCGCCCGCAGGCAGCACTCTCACGCGTGGTGCCCCCGGCGGCTCTAGCAGCTCAATTTGTTCTCATGAACTTATCATAACACAGTATTTTTTATATGCAACTATTTATTTGGTTAAAGCAACAATTGCATCATTAAAAATACCGGTCAAATCACACTCACAAAACTATTTCACTGACCGACCTTGAAACTAGCCTTATACCGCTTACACCTCAAAGGCATAGTCCGTGCGTGCCGGAGCATCAGCAGGAGCATCAACTTGAGCACCGGTCTGAGCATCAGTCTGAGAGTCGTTGGGCCAGGCCGCAGGCGCCGCACTCACCCCGGTGACGCGCGCAACCTCAGAGGCGCACAGCTCTTTTAAGCGCTCGGTTTGGTCTAACGCCTTGAGCAAGTGCTTGAGATATTTGTAGCCACTGGTACGCCAGCCAATCTCGCGCTCATAGCGCTTGCGTAAGGCAATATCCTCATCCTCGCGCGCGCGTGCATTTTTATAGGTCTTAACCAGCTGCTCGCGCTCGGCAATCTCGTCTTTAAGAGTCACTAAACGCGCCTCAATGCGCGCTTTAACCTCGCGCTTCACCGACTGATCTAAGCCTAGCGCCAAGGCATAGAGGTTAGGTAGGTTGGAGCAGTTAAAGTTAAAGGACAGCTTGGCCAAGTTATTGGTCTCGAATTGATCGAGAATCAGATTGGCTATAAAGCGGCTGAACTTCGGGCCCCAGCTGTGCTCCAGCTCGGTGTACAGATCTTCAGGCCAGCACAGCACGAGCCAAGTACGATCATCGTCATAGAACAAGCGCACCTGATAGTGCTCGGGAGCTGCGATAAAAGGAATAAGCTCACGTTCATCATAAGTGGCACTGCCCACCACTATATGTCGCAGTGCCCAAAACGACAGGCGCTTAACACAGTGCTGATAGAAGGCTATGAGGTAGGTTTCACCTAACTCAAAGCGAATGCGCATAATGAAATAGGAAATAAAATCGTCAATGCCATCCTCACAGAAGAAGTAATCTACTTTGCGTTTGCGATAAGCATCCCAGCCTGGGAAGTATTGAGTAAAGGCCTCAAAGAGCATTGAGGCATCCTGGGCCTCATCGCCACTGCGCTCGAGCTTGAACAGCTCAAACCACTGCGCTGGGGGCACCCAAAAAGTAAGCATGTTAAATATGTGCGCCTCAACGTTTTGGCTCGGGCGCGCCTTAGGATATTGCTTAGCAAACTCCCAGAACTCCTTGAGTTCCGGGCAGAAGATAGAAAGCGGCTTTACTACTTCCGGCGAGGTCACATCAAGGCCATAGGAGCGCAGCAAATGCTTCTTGTTCCAAGTCGCCACAAAGACCTTGCCCACCAAAGCGCTCATGTCCGCTTCCCACGGGCCGCCAGGCATCAAGCGCAGCACCTTAGCCGCTTCAGCTTTGACCGTGCTGGAGCGATCATTTTGCGCCAAGTCTAAGAGCCATGAGGCAAAGCGCGTCTGCACTGCGCTTTGCGCCGCATCCCCGACCGACCACAGCCCTTGCTGGTAGCAATAGGACAACACCTGCAACCAATTGTTAAACAGCACTTCAAGCAGCTCGCTGCGCTCTTTAGCGGCCAAGGTCTTAAAGTCAGCCTCAATCAAATCAAGCAAGAGCTCGAACTTATGACGTTGCAGCAGTACTGACAGTGCGCCCTTGCGCTCAGCGGCTGAGCCTAGACGCCATTGGGTGATTAATTTGCTGTCACTTGAGTCCTCTAATACCGCCTCACTACTAACCGTAGACAGCTCGCCATCAAGCTCAGCCTTAGTCGATCCTTGAGTGGCTATGCGCCGATAAGGCATAAGATAGCGCGCTCTGGTGCCACAAAACTCCAAGGGCACAGCCTGATAGCCGCGCTGTAGGCGTGAGCGCAGGCGTAAAAAGGCGTTCACAAATGCTTGGCTACTACTAGGCGGCACTTTTAAGCCTAGATCCTGGACACGCGTCAAAAGCGCCAGCCACATCACGGGGTTATCCCCATACTCATTAAGATGAGCCATGAATTGGGACGATAAATACTGCTGCCCCTCAGGCTCCTTTGCACAAGGTGCCACCGGCATAGGACCTTGATGGAGCTTGACCCGCGCAAGGATCTCATTGTCACCGGCTGCAGCTGCGCCATTAGATGCGTCCGCTGCGGAAACTGAAGCAGACGCTTCCAGCGCGGCGCGGTATTGCGCCATCTCCTCAGCGCTCAAACTATTGGTGGGACAAGCAATATAAGCTGACTCATAAGCAAACACGAGGCTCGTGAGCGCCCAGGCTTCATCGGCCGGATCTAAGCCCTGTGCGGTGAGAGCAGCTACGGCGGGAGTGAGAGCTGGCGGCAGTTTGCTCACATCAAGCTTTTTGTTGGTAATGCCAATCAAGGCGGTATTGAGCACTTCATCGCTCACATAGAAGGGGCGTTCTTGTGCCATGGGCCTCATCTCCTTATATCCCTTGGCGGCGACTGGTCAAAATACTTGCAGCCGCCTGAGCCAACCCGTTTGCAAATTGAGAGGCTAGCAAGTATTTGTCCCACTCAAGCCGCACGCACCTAAATCCACACTGATTAGACGCGTGCTAACTAAACCTACACAGGCTCAGGGCTAGAGCCCGCCGCGACTACGGCGGCGCGGCATTGCTGTTTAAGCACCTCTCCCTGCTCAAGCACTGTCATCAGCGCGCTGGACGCAGCAAGCTTGGCCTTAAGCGAAGAGGCATCAGGCGCCAGCGACTCGACCTCACTTGTAGTTAACTTGGCATCAGTTCCCACTACGACCTCTCCTTACCTTGAATCTCAGTACTTAAGCGCCCGCAGGCAGCACTCTCACGCGTGGTGCCCCCGGCGGCTCTAGCAGCTCAATTTGTTCTCATGAAC
>DXIF01000256.1 GCA_019113025.1 Candidatus Anaerobiospirillum stercoravium
CCTTAAAGGACGACCCCAGCCAGCCGATCACCGTCGAGTCGCAAGAGCAAAGCGCCGATTTACAGGCCAACAAGCTGGTTTTCTCCGGTGAGGTTGTAGCGACCCAAGGCTCAATCAAGCTCAACGCCGACAAGGTCGAGGTCACGCGCAACCCCAATGGCTCGCTGCAATCGATTATCGCCTATGGCAGCCCGGTCACCTTTGAGCAGCAGCAAGACAATGGCAAGTATATCCGCGGCCGCGCTAATACCGTGAGCTACTTACCTGAGGGCTCCAAGGTGGTACTGCAAGGCCGCGCCACTGTCTGGCAAGGCGAGTCGCGTATGACCGGTGAGCGCATCGAGTACAACATCGCCACCCAGCGCCTACGTGCGGCCAACCAAAGCCAAGGCGGCCGCGTTTCGAGCACCTTTGTGCCCGCCGATTTCAAGGATAATCAAGACTAAGACCTAGGAACTAAGCCCCGCGCCCCGCCGCGGCGCTCCCGCGCAGCGCCCAGCGCCCAGCTCTCTGCGCGCGGCACAGCGGACCTGCGCCCAGCACGGTGCGCGCCCCACTGCCCTTATTGCCCTTTTGTTGTTTTATCAGAACAGGTTTCGTTATGAGTTTGCTGCAAGCCAATCACCTCAGAAAGTCCTATAAGGGCCGCGTGGTCGTCAATGACGTAAGCCTCGAAATTGAAAGTGGCAGTGTGGTGGGCCTGTTAGGCCCAAATGGTGCGGGCAAAACCACCTCGTTCTATATCATCGTGGGCATCATCGCCACCGAAGCGGGCAACGTCATGCTCGATGAGGTCGACATCACTCACAAGGCAATGCATGAGCGCGCGCGCTTAGGTATTGGCTATCTGCCGCAGGAAAACTCGATTTTCCGCAAGCTCACGGTCGAAGAGAACATCATGGGCGTGGTTGAGCTCTTGCCTAACTTGTCCAAGTCCCAACGCCAAGAGCGGGTTGACAGCCTGATCGAAGAATTTCACATCGGCCATATCCGCAAAAACACCGGTATGTCGCTTTCAGGCGGTGAGCGCCGCCGCGTTGAGATTGCCCGTGCTCTCGCGGCCAATCCTAAGTTCATCTTGTTAGATGAACCTTTTGCCGGCGTCGACCCGATTTCCATCTCCGACATTAAGGAAGTAATCCAGCACCTCAAAGAGCGCGACATTGGTGTGCTCATCACTGACCACAATGTCCGTGAAACCTTGGATGTGTGCGCCAAAGCGTACATCGTCAACGCAGGTGGCATCATTGCCTCAGGCAGTGCCCAAGAGATCTTGGCCAATAAGACGGTGCAGGAGGTCTACCTCGGCCAAAACTTTACCCTCTAACCCTCAGCCGCACCCCAAACCTATTAACCTACATCCCAATGACTGTGTGACTGCGCGCGGCCAGTACCAACATAAGGATCAAACTTAAGGTCAGTGGGAATTGATGCAACGGGGACGAGTTCAAGCTCAAGCTCGCACTCAAATCCTAGCTTGCATTAAGGAGCTCACGAGCAGCGATCGCCGCAGGATAGAAGATCATGGCAGGTTTAAGAAACGCCCTTCAGATTCGGACCACGCAGTCCCAGATTCTTACCATGACGCCGCAGTTGCAGCAGGCGATCCGCCTCTTGCAGCTCTCGACGCTCGACTTGCGTCAGGAGATTCAGGCGACCTTGGAATCCAACCCTCTGCTTGAAATTGACGAGAGCATCGCCAACGCCAACATGGAATCGCTCGATGCCATCGCCGATCAAGAGCGCAAGGCCAACGACAGCGAGGTCTACGATCCCTTCAACGACGATGCCTCCTACCAAGGCACCGATATCGATATGGCCGGTATCAATGAGCACAACGACGTGCTCAACACTGCCGATATCTTAAACCAAGACAGTTCAATGCATCCGGGCGACCAAGGCAGCAACGACTTGCAAATGCAGGACGTCGGCGACGGCAAGAACGGCGCCTTTGCCGACAGTGACCGCGACAGCACTGACCCTAGCGCCGACCTCTCTGACTACAGCGTCGAGGCCGATGCGCTGAGCATGTCCGATACCGAATACCTCGATATGGCAAGCGATCTGGCCCAAGTCGAGCACATCGAAGAGCGCACCGATCTCAAGGACTTAACCAAGCCGGACAAGATCGCCGAAGCGGCGATGGATCCAGGTGAGACCTCGACCCAAGAAAACTATGACACCATGGCGCGTGAGGACAATTACAGCGCCAAATCGCGCACCAAAGGCGCGGCGCTCGACGATGACAATATCTACGAAGGCGAGACCCGCGAAAGTTTACGCGACCACTTGCTCTGGCAGCTTGATTGCTCCCCGATTAAAGGCGCCGATCGCCTGATGGCCGAAATCATCATCGACGGCATTGAGGACTCCGGCTACTTAACCGAGAGCTTGGAGGACATTCTGCCTCAGGTCCAAGCGAGCTATCCGCAGGCGAGCATGGATGATTTAGGCGTGGTCTTAAAGCTTATCCAAAGCTACGACCCGCTGGGCGTGGGCGCACGCTCGGTACAAGAGTGCCTCATGATTCAATTGCGCGATCAAATGCGCAAGGCTCCCAAGAATCAAGACTTGAAGCTCGCCTACGAGGTCGTCTCCAAGTACCTAGATCTCTTATCCAACCATGACTATCGCGGCCTGTGCTCCAAGCTTGGCATCAAGGAAGAGGGCTTAAAGCGCATCAACGAGCTCATCGTCGCGCTCAATCCGCGTCCAGGCCATGGTGCGGTCAAGGAAAAGGCCGATTACATCGTGCCTGACGTCTTGGTAGTCAAGGACAAGAACGGCGACTACGACGTGGTGTTAAACCCTGACGCCCTGCCTAAAGTCCGCCTCAACGAACGCTACAAGTCCTTAGTGTGCTATGCAAGAAACCAGCGCGAAAAGGAGTTCTTTAAGAGCAATCTGCAAGAGGCCAACTGGTTCATCCAGAGTATTGCTAAGCGCAACGACACCTTGCTCAAGGTCGCCAAGTGCATTGTCGAGCACCAAAAAGGCTTCTTAGACTACGGCGAGCATCGCATGGAGCCCTTAGTGCTCAACGACATCGCCCAAGAGATCGAGATGCACGAGTCGACCATTTCGCGTGTCACCACCGAAAAGTACCTCTTTACCGCGCGCGGCACCTTTGAGCTCAAATACTTCTTCTCCAGCCACGTCAGCACCGAAAACGGCGGCACCGCCTCTTCGACCGCGATCCGGGCCGAGATCAAGACCTTGGTGGCGCAGGAAAATCCACGCCGTCCGTACTCGGACAACCAGATCGCCAGCCTGCTCAAGGAAAAGGGCTTTTGCGTGGCGCGCCGCACCATCGCAAAATACCGCGAGGCGCTGGGCATCGGCTCCTCCTCGCAGCGCAAGCGCCTGATCTAAGCGCCCCGCGCCCCCGCTTTGTTCGCACCCCAGAGCGCC
>DXIF01000257.1 GCA_019113025.1 Candidatus Anaerobiospirillum stercoravium
CGATGCAGGTGCGATTGTATGGGGCAAAGTAATGCAGCCTTGGGGATGCTTATCTATAATGGGCACAAAGCGTGCTTGCTCAGGCCGTGGTGCCACAGGCACCGCGTGCGTTAGATTCGACTGTTGTAAGGGGATTAACATGGCTGGCGTAATGGATAAAGTCAACCAGCTCACTGAGCTGGTTGGTCAGAACCGCATGGAGCTGTTGCTCTTTAGATTGTCCGGGTTGACCCAACGCTATGGCATTAATGTGTTCAAGGTCCGTGAAGTATTGCCATGCCCACGCTTAACCGTGATGCCTCGGCTGCACCAATTCGTCATTGGTGTAGCGCACATTCGTGGTAACACCTTGTCGGTGATCGACTTGGCCTACGCCATTGGCGGCCGTCCGACCAAGAACTACGAGAAGTGCTATATCATCATCGCCGAGTACAACCGTTCGACTCACGCCTTCTTAGTTTCCAGTGTTGAGCGCATCATCAACATGAACTGGAACAAGATCATGCCGCCACCTAAGGGCGCGGGCCACTCCAACTACATGACCGCGGTCACCGAGATCGATGGCGAGTTAATCGAAATCCTCGACGTCGAGAAGATCTTAGATGAGATCGCACCTAAGAACACCGAGGTTACCTCCGATGCCATCAAGGCCTTAAAGGTACCTGAGGGCACCCGCGTCTTAGTGGCCGATGACTCCAAGGTCGCCTTAAAGCAAGTTCAGCGTGCCTTAAGCGAAATTGGTGTCGAGGTCATCGAAGCGCACGATGGCAAGGCCGCGCTCAATGCCTTGCATGACATGCTGCGCGATGGCCATAAGGTCCAAGACACCGTCTCCTTGGTCATCTCCGACGTCGAGATGCCAGAGATGGACGGCTACACCCTGTGCGCTAACATCCGCAATGAGGCAGCGCTGCGCGACTTGTACGTCATCTTGCACACCTCCTTGTCCGGCGTGTTCAACCAAAACATGGTGTCCAAAGCCGGTGCTAACGACTTCATCCCTAAGTTCAACCCAGATGAGCTCGCCGCTGCGGTCGAAAAGGGCCTTGCCATCATCCAAAGTGGCACTTCCGGCGCCGATTGCGTCATGAAGAATGCCTTCAAGAAATAGGATCTAAGCTCCAGCAATAAGGACCAGCACTAGGGCCACGGCCGGAAAGCCCCGCTGCCCCTTGGTACCCCGCGGCATAGCTTGGTGGGTGCGCTGCAACGCCGCGAGCTGCGCTCCGCGCTCCCCGAGCCGCGCTCCCCGGATCCTTTGTTTTGTGGCTAAAGCCCAAGGCGTGCGTGAGCACGCCTTTAGTTTCTGTGGTAGTTTCTTTGGTCTGCGGGCCGGGCGCTATGGGGACATGAACGGCGGATTTGCGCGCAAGCGCAGCGCCCGTGGGGCGGGGCCTTGGCGCATAGATGTGGATATGAGACCGTATTTGCGCTATATTGTTTAGGTTGTCTCCGATGACGCTCGGGTCGAGTTGCGGGCACGTGCGTCATTTTGGGCCAATAATTTGCTTGCTGACTATGGCTTGCTGATCCGCTCTCAAGGGCTGTGCATTTTTCCTTGAGGGCTCGAGGGTTTGATCATGGGCTTGTGCTGTTGGTGTGCTCCCTAGGCATGAAACAGGGCACAATCGCGTGGCGGGTAGTAACGAATCTAGCGCCCATGCTAGTTAGGTGTAAGTAAGAGGTACTTATGGCAGGCTCTCCTCAAAGTCGTTATGGTGCAGATGCAGCTACGGGTGGTTTAAACTCGCGCACTTCTGGTACATCCTTCTTCTCGCGAACCTCTCGTGCGAGCACCAGTGATGCCCCGTCCTCGTTGTATGGCAGCATTACCACTAGCTCCCGGGGCGCAAGCAGCGTGAACAGCAATCGCACCGCTAACGGCAACGCCATTGCCTCGGTCATGCGCAAGACGGCTCAGCCTAACCGTGCTCAGTTCACCCCAAGCTCCTACCCAGGTATCACCAACTTAGCGATTGCCTCGCAAAAGGCCGGTTACGATTCGGTGGCCGCCCGCAATCCTGATATTCAGCCGACCACCCAAGATCGCCTGCAAGTGCAGTCGCGTACCGTCTCGGATGCCCAATACAAGCGCTTTGCTCAGTATATCGAAGATCAAAGTGGTATCGTCTTAGGCGATAACAAGCACTATCTGGTCAACAGCCGCTTATCTTCGCTCTTACTGCGCTTTAAGGTCGCCACCATTGATGAGTTGATCAACCGTGCGATGCAGCCGAATATCTACAAGGATATTAGCTCAGCGGTGATCGACGCCATGACCACCAACGAAACCTTATGGTTCCGTGATACCTACCCGTACCTTGCCTTAAAGAACATCATCCTGCCCGAGCTGGCGCGCAGCGGTAAGGTGCCAGTACGTATCTGGTCGGCCGCTTGCTCGTCAGGCCAAGAGCCTTACTCGATCGCTATGATCGTGCAAGAGCAGGTTACCAATATGGTCCACGTTGACCCAAATCAATGTCAGATCATTGGCACCGATATCTCACCTGAGATGTTAGATCGCTGCCGTTTTGCCCACTACGACAACCACGCGTTAGCCCGTGGTTTGAGCGCGGAGCGTAAGGCGCGCTTCTTTAAGCCGACCAAGGATCCTAACGTCATGCGCGTGGATGACAAGATCAAGCAGATGGTCACCTTCAAGCAGATGAACCTGTTAGGTTCCTACAGCTTGCTGGGGCGCTTTGATGTGATCTTCTGCCGCAATGTCTTGATCTACTTCTCCAACGACGTAAAGAGCCAGATCTTAAACAAGTTCTCGCTGTGCTTGAACCCAGGTGGCTACCTGATCTTAGGCTCATCCGAGTCGATTCAGGGCTTATCAGATAAGTACGAAATGGTCCGCTGCAACCCAGGCCTGGCCTATCGCTTAAAGTCGTAAGCAAGTCGAGGCAAGGCTAGTCAAGCCTAGGAAAACCGTAAGCGCCGTGCGGCGGCGCCTATCATTGGGCAACAGGGCCTGCGCGTAGCGTGGGCCTTGTTATTTGGGCCTGAGTTTGAGGCGATGGCACGGCTTTTGATTGAATCTGGGCCGCAAGTGGCTTTTGCTGCATGGTCTTATGCTTCATGGTCTTAGCAGAGGGAACAGACATGGCCGTAACTTTTGATAAGGTGTTTGGTGTTCATCAGCACACCATGCGCATTCGCAACCAGCGCGCTGAAGTGATCGCTGGTAACTTAGCCAATGCTGATACCCCAGGCTTTAAGGCCCGCGATCTCGACTTTAACGAGGCTTTAGTCCAAGCCGCGCACCTGCAGACGCAGCCCAGCACTGAACTGCAGATGCAGACCACGGCTCAAGGACATATGACCATGGCCGATCTCGAGGCGATGCAAGAGCCGGAGTTACTGCTTAAGTATCGTAACCCGTTCCAGCCTGATACTGGCAACGGCAATACCGTGGACGCTAGCTCCGAGCGCATGCGCTATATGAGCAACAACATCGAGTACCAAGCCACGGTGCAGTTCTTAAACGGCAAGATTTCTTCCCTGCGCAGCGCCTTACGCGGTCAGCAGTAGGCCCGTGCTAAGCCCGCACTAGGCCTGCAGTAAGAGCGTAGGGGCGCGTGCTGCGCGCCGCGCAGCGCAAATTGTTCATTTCTCGGTGCCATTTCAGCGGATGTTGCCATCCCAGCGGATTTCGAGGCGTAAATGAGTGTTTTCAGAATTTTAGACATTGCGGGCACGGCCATGAATGCCCAGTCGGTACGTTTGAACGCTACGGCTTCGAACTTGGCTAATGCCGAATCGGTCAGCTCGTCGGTGGATCAAACTTATAAGGCCCGCCGTCCGCTGTTCTCAGCGGCCTGGGAGGAAGCGATCGCGCGCAACGAGCAAACCGGTGAGCCGGTCGATCCGGTCACAGGTGAGCCGTTTGGTATTGGCGTGTCCTTAAAGGGCGTGGTTGAGTCCGATGCTCCCACTATTCGTGAGTACAACCCAACCCATCCGCTGGCGGACGCAGACGGCTACATCTACCGCCCTAATATCAACCCAGTTGAGGAAATGGCCGATATGATGAGCGCCCAGCGCTCCTATCAGACTGCGGTGCAGGTGGCAGACAGCGCTAAGAGCATGCTCTTACAGACCTTGCGCTTAGGTCAGTCGTAGCCGAGCCCGCTTAGCCGAGCTAGCCTTGCGCGGCTTAAAACCTAATTTTTTCTCTAACTTGCAAGTCGCCCCGCACTAAGGCTCAGGCTTTAGGGCGGAGCGGCTTTTCGTTTCTGAGTACCAGGCGCCTGCCTACTAGGCGCCGACCCGGCGCGTTAGCGCTTAATCATCGCCGTACTCAGGCAGATAGACTTCCTTGCCGATGGCATAGAAGTGGCCGCCTGCAACGTAGTGCAGGGTGCGCAGCGACTCGTCGGCCGCGTCAAAGTGCCAGTGGTTGTTGTGGTAGACGCGGCTGTCGGTGATGACTTTGACGCACTTGCCCAAGAACATGTCGAGGCTCTGCTCTAACTCGCGGTTGGGGATGACCTCGTACTCAAGGTAAGCGGCGCAGCCCTTGATCACCGGCAGCGAGATGCCCGGCAGCTCCATGAGCTCAACCCCGCTGTGCGCAAGCTTGTCCTTATCATCGTTCTTGGAGATCGAACCTAACTTCATGACCTGCTTGACGATGCTGACCGTCGGATAGCACAGGACAAAGCGGCCCGACTTCTCGATCAAAGGGCGGGTGTAGTGATCCTTGGCGATAATGGCGTAGCCCTTATCAAAGTCGCAGACCCCGGCCCAAGCGGCGGCCATATAGTCGAGATCGCCCTCGTAGGAGGCACCAATTAAGGTGGTCGCGCCAATGTTGAGCAGACGGTAGGATTTGGCGATATCCTGCTCGGCGTAATAGTTTGGTGACATTTGTCAGTTAGCCTCACAAAAATGCAACAAGCCCTGAGGCCCTCCACAGCAAGTGCCACAGCAAGCAGCGCTGCATGCAGCGCAGTAAGTGCCACAAGCTGGGAGCTCCGCGCCCTAAGGTCGCACGCGCACGCAGTCGCACATGCAGCCGCACGTGCAGTTGCACCTGCTGGCGCACGCGTTAGAGGGGGCCTAGGTGCTGAGTCTCATCATAGCGCAGCCGCTCCCACTTGCTTACGTGAGCGGGCACATTCTGTGTTTAGCCCCATGGTGGTGCTAGCTCAAGACGGCAAGAACCAGCCGTTTGCGGGTGAGTTTAGGGGATAAATGGCTTATTTATCTGGTTTTGTTGATGGCTTAAATCATGCATCAAAGATGCTCATGCGGGGCAACGCTGAGGCTTGCGATCTGCACTTTGTTTTCTTTGATAAGCCAAGCGAGGATGTGATGGCTGGAGTTAACAGTACTCAGGGCTCAACGGGCTCGATTTACGAAGGGCTAGGGTTAAATACTACGCAGTCAGTGCGTGAGGCCAGCTCTCAGGTTAAGGATCAGACCTTAACCCAAGAAGACTTCTTGCTGCTCTTGACCACGCAGCTGCAAGCCCAAGATCCAACTAATCCAGCAGATAACACCGAGCTGGTAAGTCAGATGTCGCAATTGTCGATGGTCGAGAGCTTAAACTCGATCAATAGCAGTATGGACGGCATTATTGATCAAGTGCAGTCGAGCTCGGCGCTCAATGCCACCTCGCTGATTGGTACCTACGTCTACACCGACACCAATAAGGGCTTCTTTGATGGCTCCAATGGCGTAACCTGGGCCATTGATGCCGGTGATGAGACTTACTACGATTTACAGCTCACGATTAAGGATGCAACTACCGGTCAGGTCGTTTATAGCGATACGGCCGATGCGCTCACCGGTGAGATTAAGTTTGCTTGGCCGGGCATCTACTCGCCTGAGGGCCCAGTTGATGATCCGGATGCAGGCATCGACGATGGCACCGGTACCAGCGATGATTCGGTGGTTAACCCAAATAGCGAAACTGCCGATGCTGGGGACGGCACCGATGGTACAGGCGATGCCGGTGACGGTGATGAAAGCGCAGGCGGTGCTGGGGATGAGGGCGAGGGCGACAAGCCTCAGTATGAGCTGTGCGCCGGTGGCCGCTACGTGCTGGAAGTTACCGGCAAGACTTCTTCGGGTGAATCGATTCAGCTTCCAGTTAAGAGCTTAGCCTTAGTAACCTCGGTCACCTTGGGCAAGACTACCGCCGATACCATGCTCTCGCTCTATGGTGCCGGTGAGATCTCCTTTGATAAGGCCAATAAGGTTACGATCTAAGACTAAGAGCTCATTTTGGTTGCCCCCACCAAAGGTGGGGCCTTATTTCCTCGCATGGGCTGGAACCCCACGGTTGCGCGTTTATGAGCGCAGCTCGGAGCTCTGGCCTTTGTGTTTTTTAAGCCCCTGGCGCTTTGATCGCAGCGCGCATCTGGCTTACAATGGCCGCGCGCTAGCGCGGGCAGACGTACGCCGCCGCGTGGTAGGAACGCGGTAATGGCACCGTTAAGGCGCGCCACAAGCGCGGCACGATCTCGGCACAAGCGCGGCAAGGGTTCGGCACGAGCACGGCAAGGGCGCGGCAAGCGCACGCCCCAAGGATGCGCGCATGCGGCGGCACGAGCGCGGCGCCTGCTTGGGCGTGATCTTGGTTTTTATGGGCGCAAAGCGCATGGCGTTGCGGTTTGTGCGGCGGGTCGGGATCGTGATTGGGACGATGGCTGTGGCATAAGGCTTGCTAAAGTTAGGGGTGCTTTTCTCAAGGGAGAACTTCTATGGATAGTATGTTATGGGTGGCGATGTCCGGCGCTAAGGAGAACTTTCACTCCTTGTCGGTGCGCTCGAATAATTTAGCCAATGCCAATACCACCGGCTTTAAGGCTGAGTTTGAAAATACCCGTGCCATGAGTGTTTTTGGCAACGCCTATCCAACGCGCGCCTTTGCTATGACTGAGGTGCCGGGCTATAACTTCCAAGGTGGCGCAATGCAGACCACCGGCCGCACCCTCGACGTGGCGATCCAAGGCGATGGTTTCTTTGCCGTGGCCGATGCCCAAGGCAATGAGGCCTATACCCGCTACGGTAACTTGGCCTTAGGTCCCGATGGCGTGCTGCACACCTCCAACGGCCTTGATGTCTTGGATGAAGCCGGCAACCAAATTGTGCTGCCGATGCCCTTGGCCGAAGTCAATATCAATTCCGATGGTTACATCACTGGTAAGCCTTTAGGCGCTGATTCGGATGTGGTTGAGACCTACCAGCGCATCAAGATGGTTAAGCCGGATTTAACCACCCTAGAAAAGGGCTATGATGGCCTGTTCCGCTCGCGCGATGGGGCCACCTTGCAGATGGATAACACGGCGCAGCTCCAAAGCGGTATGCTTGAGGCCTCGAACGTAAATCCTGTCGAAGAATTGACGAGCTTAATTCGCGTCCAGCGCCAATATGAGGCTCAAATTAAGATGATGCAGGCCGCAGGCGACATGGACGATCAGCAAAACCGCTTGCTTGCTTACGATTAATAGATTATTACGATTGATAAGAGGCTGAAGTCATGATTCCAGCTCTATGGATTTGCAAGACTGGTTTGGACAGCCAGCAGACCAATATCTCGGTTACGTCCAACAACTTAGCCAACGCCTCAACCGTCGGCTATAAGAAGAGCCGCGCCATTTTCGAAGACCTGCTCTATCAAAAGGTCAATCAGCCTGGTGGCCGTTCCACCGCTGATGCCTTCCTCCCTGAGGGCTTAATGGTTGGCGCCGGTGCCCGTGTGGTCGCGACCCAAAAGAACTTCACCCAAGGTGATGTCGAGTCGACCGACAACTCGCTTGATCTCATGATCAATGGTGCGGGCTTCTTTGAAATTGAAATGCCGGACGGCACCACGGCTTACACCCGTAACGGTCAGTTCACCACCAACGAAGAAGGTGTAATTGTCACCGCTGAGGGCTATACCTTATTGCCAGAAATCACGATTCCTGAAGATGCCACCGGCATCTCGGTTTCGATCGATGGCCAAGTCTCGGTCCAGATTGCAGGTCAGGCGGAAGCCCAAGACCTAGGTCAAATCACCGTGACTAACTTCATCAACCCAGCCGGCCTTGAGCCGATCGGCCAGAACCTGTATTTACAGACTGCCGCTTCCGGCGACCCGCAGCAGGGTGTGGGTGGTGAAAATGGCATGGGTACCATTCGCCAAGGTCAGCTTGAGACCTCGAACGTTAAGGTCACCGAAGAGCTGGTCAACTTAATTCAGGCTCAGCGTGTCTACGAGATGAACTCCAAGGTCTTAACCACCGTAGACTCGATGATGGGCACCTTAATCCAGTCGACGTAATAGTAAGCACGGCGTGCCCGGTTAGCTGCGCGGCATGAGCGCGCTAGCATAGCGCCGTAAGCGCCTAGGCTGGGCGTTACCGCCCCCACGGGGCGCCGCCGGGCTAGGATAAGGAGCGAAGTAGGGTTCCACCTAAGTTCCTTAGGTTAAGGGGCTGAGCGTGGGGCCGCGTGTGGGTAAGGCTGGCCTTACCTCCTGCCATTTGTAGGTGGATCATGACCAAGTTACAAAAGAGTGTGCTCGTAGGGCTGATGCCTTTCCTGCTCACGGGTTGTGCTTTGGACGCATTAGGACCTCAGCCTGATGATCCTGATTTTGCGCCCGCCTTGCCTGAAGAGGACTACACCACCGCCGTCCCAACTGGCAGTCTTTTCAACCCTTATTCCTCCAATAACGGACTGTACACCGATACGAGAGCCCACAAGGTCGGCGACTTGATTTCAGTCCAGTTAGATGAGCGTACCAGCGCCTCCAAGAATGCAGGCACGACCTTGGGCAAGAGTAATGATATCGGCTTTGGCGCGTTGGCGATCGGCGGTCGTCCGGTCACAGTCAATGGCTATGATACCTCGGTGGGACTGTCCAATTCCTCGGACTTCAACGGCACCTCGGACGCAAGCCAGTCCAACAGCTTAACTGGTAATATCTCGGTCAGCGTCATCAAGGTCTTGGCTAACGGCAATCTGGTGGTGCGCGGTGAGAAGTGGCTCATGCTCAACAACGGCAATGAGTACATCCGCGTCACCGGCATCGTGCGCTCGGAGGACGTCAGCTCCGATAATACGGTGTCCTCGCAGCGTATCGCCAATGCCCGTATTCAATACGGCGGCACCGGCGACTTTGCTGATACGCAAGAGCGTGGCTTTATCAGCCGCTTCTTTAACAGTGCCTTCAACATCTTCTTCTAGTTGCGGGGCAGGCGAGGTCAAAGCGGACTTAGAGGTCAAGGCGGACTTAGAAGTCAAAGCGGTCTTAGAGTTATTAGCGGTCTAGGCGAGCTTCAGGAGCGGATCATGCGCATTTTTCACTATCTCTTTGCTTTAGTCTGCTGCGTGCTGACGTTAGCACTTAGCGCTTCGACCACTCAGGCCACGCGCCTTAAAGACATGGCCTCGGTGCAAGGCGTCAGAAGTAATCAGTTAATCGGTTACGGCTTAGTCGCAGGTTTGGCGGGCACCGGTGAGAGCAACTCGGACTTCACCGAGCAGACCTTCCGCTCAATGCTCAATAACTTTGGCATCAAGGTTCCTGATAACGTCACCTTAAAGATTTCGGACGTCGCCCCGGTCGTAGTGCACGCCGAATTGCCGCCTTTTGCTAAGCCCGGCCAGCAGATCGATATCACGGTCTCGGCCATCGGTGAGGCTGAGTCGCTGCGCGGTGGCTCGCTCTTGCAGACCATGCTGCGCGGTATTGATGGCAATGTCTACGCCGTCGCCCAAGGCTCCTTAGTCGTAGGTGGCTTAGGCGTCTCCGGTGCGGACGGCTCGCGCGTGGTGGTTAACACCCCAACGGTGGGGCGCATCGCCAATGGTGCCACGGTTGAGCGTGAGGTTCCAACTGACTTCAACTTAACCGACAGCATTGTCTGGAACTTAGATCGCCCTGATTTCACCACTGCCCGGAACGTCGCCGATACCATCAATGGTATCTTTGGCCAAGGCTCGGCCTTAGCTCAAGACGCCGTATCAATTCGCGTCAGCGCGCCGCGTGACCCAAGCAAGCGCGTTGAGTTCATGGCAGCCTTAGAGAACCTCGATATCACCGCCGGGCAAGAAGATGCCCGCATTGTGGTTAACTCCCGTACCGGTACCATTGTGGTGGGCAACAATGTGCGCTTAAAGCCAGTTGCCGTAACTCACGGTGGCCTCACGGTCACGGTCTCAGAAAATCCTCAGGTATCGCAGCCCGCACCATTTAGCCAAGGGCGCACCGCCATCGTCCCGAACTCCAACGTCGCGGTTGAGGAAAAGCAGGGGCGCATGTTCAAGCTTGACACCGGCACCACCTTGGATGACTTAGTGCGTGCCATCAACGAGGTGGGCTTAGCCCCAGGCGACTTGATGTCGGTCTTGGAGGCCTTAGATCAAGCCGGAGCCATTGAAGGCCGCTTAGTTGTGATCTAATGCCAACCTAATTTCCAAACAATGAGAGGGGAGACGGAGCCGTCTCCCTTCTTGTTTGGGGCGGCAAACAGCCATCCCAAACTGCAAGCGGTCGCCGCAGCCGGTCGCCGCAACTGGTCGTCACAGTCAGCGCTGCAACCGGTCGCCGCTCCGGTGCCGCAACCGATGCGCCGCACCCGGAGGCGGCCGCCACGCCTGCGCCCCAGCGTTGCGCCCCGCGCCTGCTTTAGCTCAGCGGCGTTTTAGCTTGGGGCGGTCTCAACCTGCGTCTATCTCTCAGCGCGTTTGCCTCTCCCCGCGTCGGCCGCAGGCCCAGGGCCGTTGTGCTGTTCGGGCAGCACGCGGCCACAGCTTTGCTCTGGTTGGGCTGGTCTTCGTCCATGCTCTAGGTGCGCTTGTGCTACACTGCACACCCCACGCGCCCCATAGAGGGAGCGCATTAGGAGACATTCTGTGGACGATACGGCGCTTGCCCTCAGCCTCATGGGGGTGCTCATGATCTGCCTGATGCTGTGTGGGCATCAGCGTTATAGCTCCCGACGCGGTAATCGGCTGCTGCACACCTCCTGCGCGCGGTGGACGCGTTGGGCGGATCGTCTGATGGTCCTGTGTGGCCTCACCTGTGCCGCCACCACCATCTTTTTGTTCATCACCGCCCATCCCATTAATTTGGGGGCCTTTCTTTTGGCCACGGCCATCTTGGTCGGGGCGTTACTCGCTTGGGGCTGCTTAGCCTGCTACGCGTGGCACTTAATTGAGCCGCGTTCAGCTGAGGACGGCGCGTCCGAGGATTAGGCGGCGTAACACCGTTGAGGCGTAACAGCGTTGGCGTGAGTTGGATGCGCTGAGCAGGCTGAGTGGTTATTAGGGGCTACTTTTGCCCAAATTCCTCTTTTTTGTGCCATCATGCTTTTAGTGCGACATCTGCTGGATTTCGGACTTGCAATAAGCTCCAACCTCAAATAGTCCCAGCCTTGCTCAGTCATTTATGAGCTTTGAGCTGGTTGGGCGTGAAGCTGTGGCTTGACCTTTTAGGGCTTGGTCCGCAATCCAGCATAGGAACGCGTAACACCGTTGGCGTGAGTTGGATGCGCTGAGCTTGCTGAGTGGTTATTAGGGGCCACTTTTGCCCAAATTCCTATCTTTTGTGCCATCATGCTCTCAGTGCTTACTTCCTTGGAGTTTGGAGGTTATATGGACGCTGTTGCGAGCTTGCTCTTGGTCATCGTGGGGATGTACTTGGGGGCCTTTCTGGTGCTGAGCTTGTTTCCGGATCGAGATCCGCTCGCAGCTCAGCTGTGGCGCTACAAGCTTGACTTTGCGCAGTTTGGGGCCAAGTCAGCCGCGCTGATGCTGGCAGTGGGCGGGTTCGGGCTGATCTTTTGGGAGCCGGAGCCTTACTCCTTAAGCTATCAGTTGCATGTCTTTGTCTGCGCAATGTCCTCGATCGCGCTGGTCTTTTTGTCCCACCGTGCGTGGCGCCTCAGAGCGCAGCTGCGTGAGAGCGAGGAGCATAAAGCTCAGGGCAAAGCGCATGGCAAGGGGGCTAAGGCGCGCATTTAGGCTCTGGGCTTAGGCGCGTGACTCTAGCTTTGGGTAAAGGTGTGGTTATTGAGGGGAGGTCAGGATGGAATTATGTTCCAACTTGCTCTGTGCCATTGTGGTGTTGTATGCCGCCGTGGGCGGTTACTTTGCGGCACGGCCCCTGCGGGGCAAGCCCAGCTTTGCTGGTTTGGAGGTGCTGCTGCACTGGGTCATGAAGGGGGGCAATTATGCTCTCGCTTGGCTCATTATCAGCTGGCTGGGGACGTGGTTTGTGGCAGATCAGCCTGAGAGCTGGGCATACCAACTGGTGCGCTTCAATTGCATGCTGGCTATGGTATCGCTGTGCTTGTTGGCTGCCAAGATGATGCGCATCTTGTTGGCGATGCGCTCCTGCGAACCGCCTGATGAGGCTTAAACGGGAGACTGGGGCGTGAGTGCAAGCGTGAGGGCAGGCGCAAGCAGCTGTGCCCTGCCGCGCCCTGCGGTGCGCCCAGGTGACCCTTGGTCTTATTTATGGGGAGATCGCGCTCTTTTGCCTCGACGGTCACGCTTTTAGGCCGTGGTGGGGGCTACCCTGAGGGCGCGGTGTCCCTAATTGGCAGATACTTGTGAGGAGGTTGCCGTGGACCTGATTACCCTTACCCTCATTGTGCTGTTCGTGCTCTATGTGGGCGGCTGTATTTGGCTAACTTTTTGGCATCAAGCATCTTTTCCGCTGGCACCGGTGCTCAGATTTAACCTCAGAATGGCCCATATGGGCTGCGGATTTTGCGTGTACGTGCTGGCACTCAATCTCTGGAGCCTGATTTCACCCGACGAGCCGCTTAGTTCCTTGCAGCTTAAGAGCATAATCTATGTCTTGGCGCTGGCGGTGGTGTCCTTGTTCTTTTTCGTAGTCAATGCGCGGCGGCTCAAGCGCGAGCTTGCTTCCTGTGCCCGCAAACCATGTCTGTTGGAGGCCTAAGCCATGACCCCTACCGTTGTAATGTTGATCTGCGTTGTTGCCATAACCTTTTGCTTTGCGCTGTTAATGTTCTTAAGCACTTATCGCGGCTAAGGGCCAAAAGGAGCGGAGCTAAATGGATAGAAGAGGGAAGGCGTCTGGGATGGAATACGATACCCTTAACTTCCAGAGAATATGAACCTCACTTGCTGCCTCCCCATTCAAATGCCGTATGAATGAGGCTTATAAGCGATTTTGTGACAAGGTATAGATGTACCTCAGCATTGTGCAAAAATCGCTTAAATACAAGGTTTTACTTAGCAAGGTATAGGAATCGCTGGAAGTTCAGG
>DXIF01000258.1 GCA_019113025.1 Candidatus Anaerobiospirillum stercoravium
GATTTGGCCCCGTTTTGAGGACAATTAGCTCAGGCATAGTGTTTGTGGATTCGGATTGT
Organism: Candidatus Anaerobiospirillum stercoravium; assembly: GCA_019113025.1. Classification (GTDB taxonomy): domain Bacteria; phylum Pseudomonadota; class Gammaproteobacteria; order Enterobacterales; family Succinivibrionaceae; genus Anaerobiospirillum; species Anaerobiospirillum stercoravium. The sequence goes on from DXIF01000258.1 coordinate 60, forward strand.
CTCCTTTATTTTATGAGACGAAGTTGCTATTGATACGCTATGCCCTTTTTGTCTCTAGATACCCTATAAGCAGTTAAAAACATGCGCTCAAGCCCGATTTTATGCGGTTTGTCTGAGTTGTGTCGTTTTAAACTCGCTTAAATAGCAACCTCCTCTGTGAGCAGTTCTTGCTCGGCTCATTGGCGATGACCTAGTGTTGGATAAACTGGCGCTCATCTGCGGTGACTTTCCTAATTTGGACCTTTTCGTAACTTCCCCTTGTTCCTGGGATTTCCTTGGTCTACTTCCGGTTATTGGTCGCATTGTCACTTTTTGCCGGTTGCACTCCCCTATTGCCCGTATAATAGAGAGCGGCTTGGTACCTGTTGGTTTGGCCGGTGCTTAAGCGCATTGGGAACTGGCTTTGCGCGATGCGCTACTGCGGTTAGCGCTATTGTGGTCGGCGCTAAGAGCTTGGTGCGCAGTATGGCTTAGTGCGCATTATGGCTGAATACTGGCTGAAGGGCTGGGCGCAGGGCTCCTCTTGGTGGGGCTTAATTTAGGTCAACTCACAGACGCCGGTGTGGTTTTGTGCCTCGGCTCACTATGCCCGTTGCTTGGGTGGTTGTTTGCGTGGTGCACGGGTGAGGCTTAGCTGCTGCTTAGCTGCGGTTTGGCAGCGGTTTAGGTGCGGCTGTTTAGTCGGGTGATGTGCTTGTGACACTTGATAAATACATCTTTAAGGAACTGCTCAAGTCGCAGCTGATGGTCCTCTTGGTCTTAGTTGCGATTTTTGTGGGCCAGAGTATCGTCCGTTTGATGACGGAGGCCGCGTTAGGACAGCTGCCCCCGCGGCTCATCCTGCTCTTTTTGCTCTACTCGCTGCCGGACTTTCTGACCTATCTGTTCCCGTTGACTTTATATGTGTCCATCATCATCACTATTGGCCGCATTTGCTCGGACTCGGAAATGGTGGTGATGCGTGCCATTGGCTACTCGCCGGTGCGGGTAATGTTCGTATCCCTGCTCTTAGGTTTGGGCGCGGCGGCCTTGGTGGGCTTTATTAGTATCGAGCTGACTTATCGGGCCGCTGATGCGCGCTACACCTTACAGCAGCAAGCCAGTTCCGACCCTGAGTTCCTGCCCATTGATAGCGGGCGCTTTGTCAATTTTGGTCGTTACAATATCTACGTCGAAGAGGTTGATACCCAAAGCGAGAACAAGGATATCCACCAGATCTATGTCATTGAGACGGTGCCCGAGAATCTCGGTACTCGTCCGGCGGCCTCCATCACCGCTGCCAACGAAGGCCATCTGATGCTCGATCCTGATGGCGTGCGCTGGCTGTGGCTCAACGACGGACGGCGCTATGAGTTGCCGCTGGATGGCACGTATCGCCGCGCCCACTTCGATGAGTTTAAGGCTCCCCTCGCGGGCAATATCACTGAGGAAACGCGCAAAAAAGGCGTGATTGAGCGTATGACCATGGCCGAGCTCTTTGCCAGCTCCGAGCGTGAGGCCCAGGTCGAGGCCCAGTGGCGGCTCAGCCCAATTTTGGCGACCTTGGTCTTGTCGATGGTCGCAGTACCGCTGTCGATGGTTAACCCCCGTCAGGGCCGCTTTGCGCGCCTGATGCCTGCGATCTTGATCTACGCGGCGTACTATCTGTTCTTGCTGTCGCTGCGTAACCTCATGCTCACCAATACTATTGCGCTGTGGCCGGGCTTGGTGCTGGTGCCCGTTTTCTTCCTCTTATTGGTCGCGATCCCGCTCAACCTGCCTAAGTCGCATTTCAAAAAGATGCGGCAGCGCCGCTTGAGCGGCCCGAAGTGGCCGCGCGGGGGCGGCCCAGGCGCAAGTGGCGGCAGTAGCAGTGCGCTCAGCGTCAGCCATAGCGCGGCGGGCGGTGCCGATGGTAGGGCTGAGGACAGTGCCGCTGGCAGTAAGGAGATCGCCCCATGATTTTTGGTGTGTTAGACCGCTACATCGGTAAGACGGTACTCCTGATTACCATCATTGCTGCGGCTGCTCTCACAGTCATTTCGGACATCATCACCTTTATCGACCAGTCGCGCCACCTAGGTGATGGCGACATCGACTTCATGTTTTTGTTGTGGTACGTGGCGCTGCTCACTCCGGGGCTCTTTGTCCAGATTTTTCCGGTGGCAGTGCTCTTAGGCTGCGTGATCGGCCTGGGTATGCTGAGCAAAAACTCCGAGCTGGTGGTGATGCAAAGCGCTGGTCTATCCAAGTTTCAGCTCATCTTGAGCGCGTGCAAAATGGTGGTGCCGGTGGTACTGGTGGTGGCCCTGATCGGCCAGACCGTGGTGCCCCTGATGCAGCAGTACGCCGAAAGTGAATACAGCTTTGCCAGCTCCAGCGGTCGCGTGTCGCGCGTGAGCTGGGGACTTTGGCTGCGCGATGGGAGCCACTTCATCAATATCGGCCATATCAACACCGACCAGACGATCCACAATATCAACCGTTACACCTTTGATGGCACGGTGCTGCGCAAGACCGATCAGGCCAAGATCGGAATCTACAACCAAGAAAGCCATATGTGGGACATGTTTGATGTCCACACCACCCGCTTTGGCGAGCAGCAGATCATCAAGGAGCATCAGCCGCTCCAGCAGTGGAATCTGTACTTAAACCCTGAGCGCATGGAGATCTTCAACCTCTATAACTCGGACTTCACCATCCCGGAGCTGATCGATTACATCGCCTATCTTGAGAGCAATAACATCGACGCCAATCGCTTTAAGACCAATCTGTACAAGAAATTCGTCATGCCCCTAGCGATGGTGGTAATGCTCCTATTGGGCGCCAGCACCGTGTTTGGTTCGCTGCGCTCGGTGCCGATGGCCACACGCGTCTTAATCGGCTTGGCAGTCGGCTTTTCCTTTTATCTCCTCAATGAGGTGCTCCCCAACTTCACTTACATCATCGGCCTGCCGCCGATTATCGGTGTCTTGATTCCATCGGCGGTATTTACCATTCTCGCCGTGTTGGTGCTCAACCGCCGGGTTTAGCCGGGCAGATTGGGCGGGCTCGCAGCTGCGTAGGCCGCGCCCCAGCGCCTCGGCGCGGCCGGGGCGCCAAGGGCGGCCTCCTAGTCACGCCCCGTGCGGTGCCACGGACGTTGCGCGTACGTCCCGCTGGCGCTGTTGCGAGGGGGTGGGGGGCTTAGGCCTCCGCCTTCTAGGCGGTGGCGAGATGATGGGGTGGTCATTTGTGATTTTTTTGGCGACAAAACTAGACAAGGCGCGCCGCGCCCGCTACAATGTGCACCCGTGAGCCAAAGTGGCGGAATTGGTAGACGCAGCGGATTCAAAATCCGCCGCTAGCAATAGTGTATGGGTTCGAGTCCCATCTTTGGCACCATAAAATACGAAGCGCTCCAGCGCTTTTTATTTTGTCTTGATGTTGTATCTATGCGGGTCTGCCCCGCGCTTATATTAGCCGGGTAGCTCTTGGGCGCTTGAGCTCATACCACAGTCAGCCTCCTCCTAGCTCTTGTTGCAGGGGCTCCCGCTTGGGGCCACGCCGCATGCTTGCCCTGCTTGCACCCCGCTTGCCTACCTTGCTCCCATCTAGCTCCCACCTTAGCAGCGCGCTTAGTTCTCTGAGCGCTCACGGCTGCGCCGGGGGGCACGCCGCCGCCGTGCTGCCACCGCACCGCCACCGCGCCTTAGCCGTTCTGCCTTAGGTCGTACTCGTCCTTGGTGCGGTGATGGGCTCTGCTCTAGTTTTGGTTTCACTTCCGCAAGCTGGAATGATGCCCCCTTACACTGCACTTAGCACGGCACGCCAGAGTTAGTGCTCAGCCGTGCGGCGCGAGCCTGCGGGGCAGGCGGCGCCTAGTTGTTAATTGAGTGCTTGAGAGCGAGGTAAAGTTATGGCGGTTCATGCTACGACTGCGGCTATGTCTAAAGACGAATTGATCCAAGTTTTTGCGCGGCGCATTTCGGACATCTTGGTGTTCGATCCGCTGTTTAGCGAGATACGTTGCGCCTCCCAAGCTCAAGGGGCGGTGCAGGCTCAAGA
>DXIF01000259.1 GCA_019113025.1 Candidatus Anaerobiospirillum stercoravium
GCTGCGCCGCGGCCTTGCCCCTACGGCCCGCGTCCTCGGCGGCGCTATCCCACAATTTGCGCATAATAGCTAAGCAAGTCTATAGGAAGATAGTCACCACAAAGCACATCACCATACCAGCGCTAAACCACTGATGTAACCAGAACTTAGTTTGTAAGGCTCGTCAATTACCTCCAGTACTTTGCACCTCAAACGAGCGCAACGTTATCCGAATTGGGATTATGCGTGGTTCTGGAGCTCAAAGCGCACGGAGCGCCCGGCGCCCCGCCGCCGCTACAATGACCGGCCACAATACGTTCCCAAGAGAGTGGCGGCTTCCACCTAAGATAGTGCCCAGCGCGGCATAGCAATTGCCTGAGAGTAACGCCAGATCGTAGACGCAAGATCGTAGGCGCAAAAGCGTAAACGCAAGTTTAACGCAGACGTAATCTCAGGAGGTGGCTATGGCAAGCCCCAAACGGAGCAAGTGGCACAGTTTCATCACCATGGTGAGTATCGCCCTGCTCTTAGTTGCTATCGGCGCAATCAAAGCAGGCCTTGACCTGATGGAGGGGCTGCGCAGCGCCGATGAATACCAAGATCAAGGCGTCAAGACCTTTGTCGCTACCCGCGTGGTCGCGCTGCAAGAAGAGACCCACGGCACCTCCAGTATGCGCCGCCGTAACCCGACCCACACCGTGTATTACCTCGAGTACCGCGCGCAAGAGCACTCAGGCTGGCGCTATCGTGACAAAATGGGGCAAAGCTTAGGGGAGCAGCGCATTAAGGACGGCGCCACGGTGCAGCGGCGGGTCCTGACCATCAAAGACACCAACCGCTACGTCACCACCGAGGTCGATGAGACGCCAGAGAGCTTTGCCCGCAGCGAGCGCAGCTACGCGCAACTCCTCGTGGGCTTAGGCAGCGCCTACCTCGCGTCCTACCTCACCTATCTGCTCCTAAATCTGTATCAACGCCGCCGCCGTCCCGCGGCCTAGCCGCGCCAACCACGCCTAACGTACCTCCCAACTGCCGCATAACTACCACAACTTACACCACGTTCACCCCGCCTCCAGTTCCACGCTCGGCGCCCCTTCCAACCTTTCGGCGCCCGCCCCAATGCAAGGGCAGGCCCACACCTGCCCTACTCGCACCACCGCTGGCAGCACTGGTCATCCCCAACCGGGCAACCGTAACCTCCGACCATCATCTCCCGCGCCTCACTCCTGCTCGTCAACCATCACTCCAGCATATCTAACAAATTCCCAAGATTATGTTTTGTCATCTCTTTGGAGCTTGAAATCGAGCATATTTTCTATACATCCAAAATAGAGCTAAAAACAGCGATTAGCTTGGTAAGATAGGTATGCTTTCTTTCTTTTGTGGCATGAATATCCAATAATCTTTTTATTTTATTTTTACGTATGATTTTTCGATTATTTTGCAACTTTGCAATCTAATCGCTCAGCTAAGGATCCGGCATGCACTATCTGCTCACGGGCGCCAGCTCGGGCATCGGGCGCGCGTTTTTAGAACTGCTGCTTAAGCAAGCCGCGGCCACTCCTGCGTCAAGTGCCGCTGCCTACACCGCCGCAAGCACCCCAGCAGAAGCTCCAGCAGCGGCACCTGCAGAGGATCCTGCAGTGGCCCCCTCAGCGGGAGTAGCCCCGCCGAACTTGAGCTTGACCGTGCTGTCACGCAGTGCATCCAAGCTGCACGAAGTGCAGACCTTATGTGCGCCCTATCCGTGCCGAGGTTTGTGCCTTGATTTGACCCAGCCTGAGCTCATTGAGCCTCAGCTCACCGAGCTTCTTGCAACAGCACCCCCCGTGGATCGGGTGGTGTACTGCGCCGGGATGACGCGCATTGAGGCCGTGACCAAGCTGCGCTATGCGCAGAACTTGGCCATGATGAATTTGAGCTATTTGTCCTTAGTCGAGCTCTTGCGTGTGTTGATCGCCCACAAGAGCGTTGAGCACCAAACTAAGGTCGTAGTCGTCTCCGCGCTGGCTGCGACCACGGGCGCTGAGCATACCGTCAGCTACAGCACCGCCAAGCAGGCGCTTGAGACCTTTGTGCGCCATGGCGCTCCCGAGTTACTGGCTGAAAACGTGTGGATCAACGCCCTGGCACCGTCCTACGTTGACACCCCGATGCTCAAGTTTAACCGCTTAATCGATCGCAACTTTGCCACTAACGTGCGCAAGATCCAGCCCTTGGGCTTACTGAGCCCACAGGCGGTGGCACATGAGCTTGCAGCGCTGCTTGAGAGCACCTGCTGCACCGGCACGATTCGCTATGTGAACGGCGGTATGCGTTACTGACCGGCGCAACTTACTTGCTGGTAGCACCAACAAACACAAATATCAGCCCAAGGCGCCCGCGCCTGACCGCGCTGTAGATCATAGCGCGCAGAGCGCGGTGGCGTAGGCACGTCAACATCGTGGCACAGCTTGGGCGGGGCTGTAACTCAGCCTAAGGGGAGAGAGATGTTCCAACAATTTGAGTCGATCAAGATTCGCGCCCTGATCGGCGCCCGTGGCGCTGCCAGTTATGACGTAGCGCAGTTGTTAACGCCTTATGTCGGCGCCGAGCAAGCAAGCCGCCTGCAAGCCTCGCTGGGCTTTGAGCAGGTGCGCTTTTTTGAAAAGGGTGTCACCACAGGCGATGCGGCCTGTGCTGCGGCCTTAGAGCTATACCAACAAGAGCATCTGACCGGCGCTGACTTCGACGCTTGTATCTTCATCACCCAGTCGCCCAATACGGTGGTCCCCGCCAACACCTTCACCTACCAAGAACAGCTGGGTCTGACCAAGGACTGCCTCTTTTTGGATGCTATTCAAGGCTGCGCGGGCTACGTCTATGGTCTGTTTATGGCTTCGACCTTGATTGCCGCCAAGGTCGCCCACCGCGTCCTGCTCCTAGCCGGTGATACCGCCTTCACCTCGTGCTTAGCCTATGGTATGCCTGATGGCTTCCAAGCCGAAGACTACGGCTGGCAGATCAGCAATGCCGCTATCTTTGGTGATGGCGCTGCCGCCACCATCGTGGAATACGATGAGCACAGCGCACCCAGCGCCTACCAGATCGACAATTACGGTGAACGCTCACAAGTAGTTTATGACGACTGCAATAGCTGTCTGGCGTACCGCCCTGATTTCCTCCACTTTAGCCCGCACATGCTCCATATCGATGGCACCGCCTTAGCGCGTTTTGCCATGAACGATGTGCGCGCCAATATCGAGGCGATCTGCACCCAAACGGGCACGGCGCTATCAGATTTGTCCTACTGCATTTCGCACCAAGCCAATCGCGTCCTGCTCAAATCCTTAGAGCGCGTGCTCAAGGCAGATTACGGCTTTGTCCCCTTCTTAGCGGCGCATACTGGCAACACCTCCAGCGCCTCGATTCCGCTCGCGCTCTCCGAGCATGCCTCCGACCTGAGCCGCTGCACCCAGTTACCTACCCTCATGACCGGTTATGGCGTCGGCTTGTGCGTGGCCTCGGGCCTTGCGTCCTTGCAGCACAGCACCATCTACGCCCCGGTTGAGCTGTAAGTCCTAACCCTGTGATTCCTTTATCCCTTACCCCTTTCGCCCATCCATTGCTCAAGGAGCTATCTCATGACTCGTGCTGAAGCCTTACAAGAAATCATTGCCGCCGTGAACCCACGCCACGCTTTTGACGAGCACACGGTGATTGCCGAGTGCGCCGACCTTGATTCCTTAGGCCTGTTTAACATCGTGCTCTTCCTCAATAGCTTGGGCTTAGACCCGGACGTCGAAGAGCTCGCCCAGCTCAAAACCGTGGGCAACATTCTCGACCTGATCCCGCAAGAGTAAGACGCGGCGCTGCGAGGTAAGTCATGGCGGTGCTGGAACTGCGTTACACCGACTTCATCTATCTGACTGAGCCTGAGCTGCTCTATATCTTGGAACAGCGCAACTCGGATTACGTGCGCCGCTATATGGAGCAAGATCAAGCGATCAGCGTGCAAAGCCATTTGCAGTTTTGCGCACGCCTCAAAGAGCGCCCTAAGCTTAAGTACTTTTACGTCACCCTCAACGGCCAGCCTTTTGGGGTCTGTGACTTCAAGGCGCTGGACGCTGACTGGAACCGAGCCGAAGGGGGCTACTACACCTTTGGGGATCAGCCCTTTTCCATGGAGAAGGTCAACGGCTTCGCGATTTGGTGGATGATGGAGCACTATGGCTTGGCCAGTATGTGCACCAAGATCAAAAATACCAATCGCAAAGCGCTATTGCCCCTGTACCTTAAGCCGCATCCCAGTCTACGCATCGTCGGCAAGGACGAACAGTACACCTACACCGAAAACAACTTCGTGCTGGAGACCGTGCGCGCCGAAAACCGCCACCTCATGCAACAGCATCAAATCCGCACTTTCTTTAACAACGAGCTCTTTGTCGATGGTACCCCAAATGGCACCCAAAATCCTAATCAGCGTTGACGACTGCGCCTACACACCCGGTCAACGCAGTAGCTTTGGCCTCTGGAACGGCTTAGCCGACCTCACTGACTACCTCAGCTACGAATGCTTGCTCAAATTTGTGCTGCATAACAGCGCAGCGCTATTAGACGCTGAGATTGGCATGCTGCCTAAATCTACCCTGATGCGTCGGGTACCGCAGGATGCTTGCGTTTTAGCGCCAAAGCCTACGGCCATCCCTGATCTTGCCGCCTGTGCAGCCGACCTCATCATTGTGACCGGCTACTTTGCCAATCAGGGCGATTTAGAGCTGGCTTTCGAGCACCTTTGTAAGTTCCAAGGCAAGATCATCATCTTTGGCTTAGGTCTAACCGCGCACAACGGCACCATTGAGAGCTTTAAACGCGGTGCTGCCACGCTGCGTGCCCACAACTGCGATTTTGGAACTTGGTACTGCCAAGATGAGTACACCTGCAACCTCGTGCATGCCTGTGGTTTTCCGGCTCAGTTAGTCGGTCCCCTGCCCTTTATGCTTCCGGCGCGCAGCTACTTTAAGTGTGCCGATGAGCTGGTGGTAAGTGAAGTGCGCGGTGCCGCGCTCAATACCTTGCAAGCCCAGCTGCGGGAGCAGCAAGCGCAGTTGCTTAAGCACGGACTTATGCTCAACTACGGGCTGCGCCACAAGGTACGCCTGCTGCACTATCCGCCCACTCAGGCCGAGCTTAGCACCGCCCTAATCTTCGAAGCGCAACGCATTTTCTCCCATTATTTGACCCGGGCAGCACAGGTAATCACCGCATCGCACTTTGCGCTCTATCTGTGCTTAGCCTTAGGAATTCCGGTACGCTATGTGCCCGATGCCATCACCAGCACCGCGGAACAATGCGCACTCTTTACCCAAATCGCAGCCGTAGCCAAAAGCTACAAATCAGATGAATATGGGATGGTACGCAACAATAATCCCCACATATTATCGAGCCGAGCGAGCGCTGCTGCGAACGCAGATGACCCCAGCGCTCACAACGCCCATTCGAACTTTATCCAATATGACTGTGGCGCCCTGGGGCAATGGCAACGCACGCTACTGTTAGGCTTGGTCTTAGGACAGCATGAACTCAGTGCTAAGGCAGCAAGTGAGCTGGAGCACTGCTGGTCCGCCCTCACAGAGGAGACCAAGTAATGCTGACCCTGCCGATCAACTTTCGCAACTTCCGCCTCCATGGTAGTGGCTCCCAGAATCCTTACGACCGACTTTCACCCTTTGTCTATGGCAATGCGGGCGATGAGATCCAATACCTCGCCCTCAGCGAGCTGCTCCAGCAAGAGCGGGGACAAACGCTCTACTGTTACAACAGCTTTTACCCTGAGATCTGTGACCTTAAAGGCCAAGTCCAGCCGGTAGATTCTAGCGCCATCACCTTAGTGATCTGCGGCTATACCGGGCTATTTGACCACATGTTTCTTAGCGTTTATGTGCCAAACAAGGCACATGTCGCACCCGATCACTGCATTTACTTAGGTGTGAGCATCTCAAGCTCCGATGAGCGCGGGGGACAAGACGGCATGGAGCTGGCGCTCAAGCTCGATCTCCCGCACAAGCTGGCCCCGTTTGGTCCCATTGGCTGTCGCGACCGCGCGACGCGTGACTTTCTGCGCGCCCACGGGGTGGATGCCTATTACAGCGGTTGCATGACCATGGGCTTTGCCGCGCGCACCATTGATCCTAAGCATCCACCGCAGGATACAGTGATCTTGGACTTACAACCGGGCTTTTGGCCCCAGCTGCCGCCCGACCTGGTGCAAAGCGCCAAGCGTCCGACCCATTGCTTGCTCTATCGCCAAGAGCCAGAGAGTTTGCGCAGCCGTCTTGAGTTTTTTGCTCAAGCAAAAGCGTTGCTCGATTACTACCGTGAACATGCCAAGCTTATCATCACCTCACGCATTCATGGCACCATCCCAGCCTTGGCGCTCGACATCCCGGTCATCTTTCTGTCCGACTGCACCGATCAGCGTATGGACATGCTCAAGTACCTCATCAAGCAACATCGCTCCAGCGAACAGCTTAACTTTGAGCAGCTCAAACGCAGCGCCACTCAGCACTCCTACTTTGCTGAGGTGCGCGCCGCGGTGCGCGAAAACGCCTTAGATCGCCTCGCAGGCAAGGACGACCGCGGCAGCATCCGCCGCTTGGAGCAAATCTTAGAGTACGACTTCTTAGGCCAACGCACCTCATAACCTGAGGCCACCGGCCCTGAGACCAACGGGCTCAGCACCGCGGCGCCCGCGCCCTAATCGACGCGCCAAAAGCGCCCACCGTACGCGGTTCCGCCTGTCCTTAACCCAGCTTCTTACCTTTTTCTTTACTACTTTAAGGCGTTCGTCCCCACGGGACGGGCGCCTTTTTTATGGAACCGACATCGTGCAGTTGACCGCCATTTTCCATGCTCAAGCGCTAAATTTGGCCTAAATTCGTGCTTTACGACGAAGCTAACACTGTTTTCCATACGGCTTGATAGCTCTTGGGCGGTTACTTGGCTCCTTGGTCATAAGGGCTCTGAACAGGCGTTTACCCAGTTCCTTAGTCGTCCTTGGTTAGAAAATGCATTTCAACTGCACGATGTCAGTGGAATCACGTTCACTGTGACGCGCGATATGCGCGCAACATATTTTTCAGCCGCGACCTAATAACATTGACATGATTTTCTCATCTATTTAGGATATAATCCTACCAAAGCAAGATACAGATATTAATTTACACAAATTCCAGCGTGATGAGAATCCACGGGAGAACTTCAGATGAAGCTGCTTGACTACGTGGTGGCGGTAACCGTTAAGTTTTGCGCTCAGCATCCTAAAGCCGAGCGCAAACGTTTAGGCCAATTCTTTACTAGTCCAGAAACCGCGGCCTTAATGGCCGCGCGCTTGGACTTATCGCAACTCGGCCCCCACGTCACTATCCTCGACCCGGGCGCGGGCACAGGCATCTTAGCCTGCGCCCTCATTGAGCGCTTAGCGCCACTTTCAACCTGCGAGCAGATCACCCTGGTCTGCTACGAAAACGACCCGGAGATTTTACCCGTGCTGCGCGCCAACTTAGCGTGGCTCCAAGAGCACAGTCCGATCGCTTTATCCTATGAGCTGCGCGCTACCAACTACATCTTGGCGCAAGTGGCTGCGCCGCGCGCGGCCTCGGACGAGGCGGAGCCGACGGCCGCCGCCATGGACGCATTTGACTTTGTAATCGCCAATCCGCCTTACCTTAAGCTTGCTAAAAACGCCCCCGAGGCCTTGGCCTTGCCCGAGGTCTGCTACGGCGCCCCCAATCTCTACTTTCTCTTTGCCACCATGAGCCTTAAGAACCTCAAGGCTGGGGGGCAAATGGTCTACCTCATCCCGCGTGCCTGGAGCTCAGGCGCTTACTTTGAGCGTTTTCGCACTTGGCTGTGCACGCATGGCGCTTTAACTCAGCTCCATTTGTTTGAGCGCCGCGATCAAGTCTTCACCCAAGAACAAGTGCTCCAAGAAACGGTCATCATCACCGTCACCAAGACCACCACGCCCCCGCCCTTAGTCACCGTAAGCCAAAGCTTAAGCAACGGCGCCCCGCACACCAAGCTCAGCGTCCCCTATGACTTGGTGGTCCAAGGCCCTAAGCGCTATATCTTTATGCCAACCTGTGCGGCGGACGTCGCCTGTCTTCAGTGCCTAGGCCGCCTCAAGTACACCTTACCGCGGCTGGGATGTAAGCTCCATACGGGCCCCTGCATCGACTTTCGCCAGCGCGCGGGGCTGCGCGCTCAACCGGAAACAGGCGCGATCCCACTTTTATACGCCGCGCACCTCAAGGCCGGTCGGGTGCACTTTCCGCAGGGTTTGACCTCCGAGTGGCTGATCCCCAGTCGGCCCAGCTTGGTACAAGCCAATCATAACTATCTCCTCCTCAAGCGCATCAGCGCCAAAGAAGAGCCGCGCCGCCTGCAGGCGGCGATCTATTTGGCCTCGGACTTAGCGCCCTATGCTCAGCTCAGCACCGACAATAAGCTGGGCTTTATTAGCGGCATTGAGCCGTTAAGCCTCACGCAAGTCTACGGTCTCTATGTCATCTTCAACTCAAGCAGCTACGACCACTACTACCGCTTGCTCAATGGCTCGACTCAGGTTAACGCCAGCGAAATTAACGCGCTGCCGCTTCCTGATATGAGCACCATCGAGGCCATGGGACAGGAGCTGCGCACCGCCGCCGATTTAACCAGCACTACGTGCGAGGCGATCTTGGCACGCTTCATCTAAACGCCCCGCGCAGCTCCCTGCCGCAGCTCTCTGCCTGCAGTGGGCAAAAAGCTGCGTCCTTTCTGCGATGAAGCTGCGCTTCTGAACGCGGCCCGCGCGGCCATGCCGCGCATCAGCCGCGCGGGACCGTCGGCGTTAAAATCAGCTCTTTAGAGTCAGCTCTTTAGGCTAAGCCCACCAAGCGCTCAGCGTACTGCTCCAGCAGATTGAGGGTCTGGTAGTTTAAGAACTCGTAGTTCTGGCTCTTAAGCAAGATCAAATCGAGCAAGATCGCAAGTAAGGTCATCAGCTGTAAGGCTGAGACATACGGGCGCTGTGCTGTACCTTGGTTCTTAGCAATGCAGTAACCAAAGATCAGGCGCATCACAATGCCCACGCCTAAGATCGAGAGCGCGACGATGTAGTGCAAAAAGCCAAAGGTGATGCAGCCGCAAATCACAATGACAAAGAACAAGCCCTTGTTACTCATGGTGCCGCACGAGTCCATCGGGTCTTGCGGGAAGTTCCACATCAAGGTGCTCGCGGTGGCCGCACTTAACATCGAGGCTAAGGCAAAGGCAAGCGTAATCTCACCAAGCCCCGAGCAGATCTGAATTAAGGTGCCACTTAAGCCAATGAAGACTAAGAGCGAGACCACCACCGATGCGGCCATCATCACGGCATCATGGCGCCGCCGCGTGATAAAGGCAAAGATGCGGTAAATACCCCGATATGGACTTAATCCCATGAGCAACACATAGACCAAGCACACCGTGGTGCCCACCATTTGCAGCGGTGAGTATTCCTTGATGGCAGCGCCTAAGGCACCGACCAAGAGACCAACCAGCAAAAATGGTAGCGCCATGGAGCTCGGATAGCACGGCCCCAGGCGCAGCGCTAAGTGCGGCGCCACAATCGGCAAGGTGGTGTGCGTAAAGAGCGAGGCAATGAGCTGACGCAAGAATAAAAATAGCGCCAGCGAGAGCTTGACGTGCTCAGTGTGCGGCATGGCCTCAAGCTCAGGCGACTGGGGTCCTACCGCGGCGCTTTGGCTACTGCGCTCAGGCGCAAGTTCGGCCGTCTGCCGTTCCTCGTCGGGCGCATAGTGCGCGGCATAGGCGTCCTCACCATAACCTTCGGCCAGCTTTGCTGAGCCATAGTCAGGGTGCTCACCTGCGGCTGGAGCAAAGCCCTTCTTGCCCGCCTCGCCTTGCGGCGTGGCCACCGAATCACGGACCGCGGCGGTCAGCTCTTGCTGATACTCATCATCTTGCCCCAGGGCTTGGGGCTGATCGAGATAGCTCGGCGGCAGATTGCTCTGTGCTCCTAAGCGCCCGCGCACCTCTTGCAGATGCTTTTCAACCTCAGCGTTAGTGGTACCCACGCCCACCGCATAAAGCGGCGCGCTATCGTCCTCAGGCGTAAGCTCCGGTGACGGCGCACTAGGCCCCCGCTTAGGACCTATGACATAGCGCGGTCCATCCGTAAGCTCCGAGCTTACGGTATCCTCGGGCTCAAAGCTTGAAAGCACCCCATCGCCCATGCCCGCAGGCGCCCGCCCCTCAGCCTCACGCAGCGCGGCCAGGCGCGCGGCAAAGGCCTTTTGATCACGCAGATCATCCTCGTAGCCTTCACCGGCAGCAAAGTCGACGTTCGGCACTTCACTAGAGCGTGTCGGCGCGGCCGGGGCGCGCGGAGGCATCCCCTCGGCCACGATCTGATCAAGCTCAGGGGTACGTTTAACCGCAACGGCGGCAGCGGCCTTAGCGCGCATGATCTTTTCGCGCGCAAGCTTCTCGGCATAGGTTCCGGCGTACAGTGGCGCATCATCCGGCGCGGCGGGATCCGCCGCAGGTGCCGGTTGCGCGGTGGCACTGGCCACACCCACCACATAATTAGGCTCGCCTGCTTGCAACGCTAAGTCTTGGCTTGAGACTTGAGGGCCCACGGCATAGTTAGGTTCCCCGGCTTGCTGGGCCAAATCTTGGCTTGTGACCTGAGGACCTACCGCATAACCCGGCTGATAGTCTAAGTCAGGGGCAGCAGGCCCCGCCTTAGGGTGTACGCCCGGGGCAATATATGGGCTCTCCTCCTCACCTGGGGCTAAGGCGCGCGGCTCTTGTGCCCGCGGATCTTGGTAATCAGGGGCGACGACCCCATCAAAGCCCGAGGTATCGTCCTGCTGGTAGAAAGTATGCCCCGAGCCATAACCCTCAGGGCCATAGGCACCAATGTCCGGCGCGCTTGGGTAGGCCGCCTTAGTCGGATAAGCCGAGCTTGCAGGAGCGCTGTCAGCTAAGCTGCGATAGTCCCCTGCTACCGGTACTTTTACCTCTTGTTGCTGCGCGGACGGATCGTAGTAATTGCCGCCGTCAATAACCACCTTGGTATCAAGATCGGGAGACTGATCGGCAGTAAAGCTCTTGGTGTCGGCCACATTCTCAATGATGCCAATGGCAGGCGCGGCGGACTCAGGAACCAATGGGCTGGCCACCTTAGAGGCGGCGGCCACCTTGCGGGCGGCACGCTCAGGCAAGTTATCAACCGGCACCACAATTCCAGAAAAGCCATCGTCGTTGCTGGAAAAGCCCAAATTGCTCCCCGGCATCACATCATCAGGCTCAGTCCCGGCCAAAACGCCTGGGGCTAAGTTATTAGGCACCGCCTCATCATCAAGCGCCGAACCTAAATTCCCCGACAGGCCATAGTCATCGGTGCTCTCCGCGCTAAAGGAGCCCCCAGCGGGGGTATCCAGCAACTCCGGGCGCTCAGGCGCAGCTGCAACCTTAGACGCCAGCTCAGGAGCAACCGCCGCGACGGTTTCTTGGTCAACGGGACCGGCCACCCCTTCGGCTAATTCCGCCGCAATTTCTTGGGCGTCATAAGAGCTTAACTCAGCCGTGGCCCCGACCTCAGTGGCCCCAGCCTCAGCGGCTCCGACCTCAGCGCCCGATTGATGATCACGATAAACTTGGTCTTGATCTGAGGCTAAGGCCTGACGGAGGCGATCGCGGGCTAAGCTCGCCCCTGAAACTTCAGCGCCAACGTCCGTGATCACGGTCGTGCTGGTAGCGGCCGCGGCGTTGTTATTTTGGTTATAAGCGCTTGCCCCCGAGCCATAAATAAAGGTTGAGGTGCCACCAAGGGGCTCTTGCGGCAACTCATCAAGGCTTGGTGCGCTAGCTAAATCTTGGGCATGGCTGTGCGGGGTGATATAGCCCGGGGCGGACCTACCCTCTTGGGCTTGCGCCCGCTCCGCAGCAATTTCGGCGCGGAACTTAGTCTCAGCTTGGGCGCGAATCGAGCGGTTACGCGCGTTTTGCGCATTGATGCGCTCACGAATAGCTAAATCTTCCTCGCTCAAACCGGTAATCAGGGTCGAGGTTGTGCCCTGAGGTGCAATCACGCGGCGATTCTCCAAGCCCATAATCGCGGTATGCCCCGCCTGCATTATGGTGGCCCCACCCATGATCTTGGTATTAGGGTCAAGCGCCGACGCACTCTCAACCACCGATGCCGCAGGCTCCGCAGCGGCCTGAGGCTCAGGATCAGGGGCGCGCTTACGGCGTGAGTTTAACGCCTTGATGCGCTCAATCGCGTCCATTTCAGCAGCGCTCATCTGGCCCAAATCAACGGCCTTATGCGGAATGATGTGACGCTCGCCCAGGCCCATAATGGCAGTATGGCCGGCCTGCATCACGGTGGCTCCGCCCATGAGCTTGGTCTTAGGGTCAACCGTCGGCGCACTCTCAACTGCAAGCGCCGCAGGCTCCGAAGCTGCCGCAGCGTGGCCCGTAACAGCGCTGGAAGCGGCCTGAGGCTCAGGGTCAGGAGTGCGCTTGCGGCGTGAGTTTAACGCCTTGATGCGCTCAATCTCGGCCATGTCAGCGGCGCTCATCTGGCCCAAATCAACACTCTTATGCGGAATGATGTGACGCTCGCCCAGGCCCATAATGGCAGTATGGCCGGCTTGCATCACGGTGGCTCCGCCCATGATCTTGGCGTTAGGGGACACGGCCGGGGCTACCGAAGCTGGGGTGAGCTCTGGTGCCGGGGCCGACTCTGGCGTTGGCGCAAGCTTAGTTTCGGACTCTGGTTCTGGCTTGGGCTCTTGCTCGGGCTCACTCTCAGGCTCACTCTCAGCGCTCGGAGTCACTTGGGACGCACCCTCGGACTCAGAGGCTGGGGGTGGGACAGGAGCGGGATCAGGCAAGCGCTCGCGCAGCACCGGGGTCTGTGCTGGCTCGGAGGTCAAGACCGGCGCGGCATTGATAGCCGCAGCGGGATCATCGGCGCTGTAGCTGGTATCAGCCATGACGCTAGGCTCCGCCTCAGCGCCGTCAGCGGACTTAACGCCTAAATCGGCACTCGACTCTTCCTCGGACTTAAACTGAATGCGCGGTTCGTCGTCAAAATCCATGGTGACGCTGACAGGCGCGCCGCTCTCAGGTGCCACCTGGGCCGCGCTTTCACCGGTTACGGCGTCAGCAGACGGCTCTAAGGCGGCACTGGCCTCTGTCTCAGGCGCACCCTCCGCCGACGCAGCCTCCGCTGGCTCTATCTGCGCAGGCTCTGGCCCATCCGGGGCGGTCAGGCGCTCTAAGGTCGCTAAATCGAGATCGTCGATACTAAGCTCCTCAGATTGGGAGGCCGCCTTATCGGCTGGCGTGCCAGCCGTTTGGTCTAAGGAGCCACTGGAGTTGAGCAAAGTGGCAGGATGTTCTGAAGTATTGCTCTGGTTGGAGTTAGTCATGACGAAATCCGACAAAAGAATTAGCACGGGCCGCTTTTAAGCCAGCCGCACGGCCTGAGCATCAGCCATCTCAGGCTAAGCTTGCCCGCAGCCGCGATGACAAGACACGCGCTGAAAGCACCAAGTTCTCACCGGTACGAGCGGCGCCCCTGCCCCAAGATCTACGGGTCTGATCTGCATTATTTTAGCATTAATGGCCCGGCGCAAGCGCCGTGCACTCCGTGCCCCCCGGATATTAGGCACATGGATGCGTACGCGCAGTCTAGATA
>DXIF01000260.1 GCA_019113025.1 Candidatus Anaerobiospirillum stercoravium
AGGAGGCGGTGGTGCCGCCGGAGGAGTTGGTATCAGGCGATCCTACGACCATTAACCTCACCGGCCCTGATGGTAACATCGTACTTGACCCGAATGGCCCGCAGATCAGCATTGACGGTGACCCGTTGGCGCTTACGGTGACCGAAGGGAGCGGCGCGGATCCCCTAGCGCTTGCCGGGGAACTGGCCCCGGGCGCGGCACCGGGCATGGAATTAAGTGGGAGCGCCGGTGAGGTGCCGGTGCCGGACCCACTGGCCGGTGCCGTGCCGGCAGCTGAGGGCTCGGGCCAGCTTGCCGCCCAGCCTGAGGGCGCGTCGGGAGTAGGGCCTGAGGGGGCGCAGCCGGGGCAAGGTCAGCCGTCGGAGCCAAGTCAGCAATCGGGGTCAGCTCTGCCCCCGGATCCCTTGGCCAATCCTAATGCCTTAACCCCAGAGCAGGCGCAAGCCATTGCCGCGGCGCGAGCGGCCGAAGCGGGGGCTACCGCTTCGCAGAACGGGGCGCAAAGTGGGGAGCCCGCTGGTAGCGCTGCTGGCTCGCCGGTACCAGCGGAGCTGACCTTGGCCGATGAAAAGAGTCTGAACTTTTCGCAGCAGGCGCTGGCGCAGCAAGGTGCAGCCGTGCTCAATGGTTCCTGGAATACGCGCTCGGGCCTGATGGATAGCGCCACCGGCACGCCGCTGCAAATGGGCTATAGCTTTGAGGGCGATAAGGGCCAGGTGACCGTGACCCGCCCTGATGGCGTCAAGTGCACCGCTGCAACTTCGGCGGCGGTCGCAGGCTCGGGGGTGAACATCACCACCCAAGGTCGTGCGGTCTGCCCTGATGGTCGCACTTATCAGATGCCAGCGGTAAAATGCGAGCCGCAAAGCAATGGCACGGTGCGCTGCACCGGTCATTACGGGGAGAAGAATTTCCCGATTCAGTTCTATGCGCAATAGGCGCTCTTGAATATGTTTGTGTGGTTTCGGGTGGGTGGCTGTGCCCGAGGCTGAGATTGGGATTCCAGCGCCCAAATTTGGGCGCTGGGCCAAGGAGATGTTAGACATGCGTTGGCACGTAACCTTACTGACCAGTGCCCTCATTGGGGCCTTAGCCTTATCCGGCTGCCAATCAACTTCCTCTTCGTGGGGCAGCGGCGCTGAGGCCGATCCGCGCTTACAAAACGACGATTTCTCGGTGTCGTGGACGTCCTATGCCGCCTCGTGCGCCACCGGCGCGGCCTTAACCGGCTTAACCTGCCTCTTGATTACCGATAGCGACCAGCACGCCGCGTGCATTGCCGC
Organism: Candidatus Anaerobiospirillum stercoravium; assembly: GCA_019113025.1. Taxonomy (GTDB): domain Bacteria; phylum Pseudomonadota; class Gammaproteobacteria; order Enterobacterales; family Succinivibrionaceae; genus Anaerobiospirillum; species Anaerobiospirillum stercoravium. The sequence goes on from DXIF01000260.1 coordinate 1,284, forward strand.
CGCGGCCGCCGGTTGCGCCATTGGTATGGGCACCAATGCCCTGTTAGATGAGCTGCGCTCCAATTACCATACCAAGGAGCAGCAGTTAGACGCCTTAATTTCCCAGCTTGAAGACGATCGCCAAAAGGCCGTTTATATGGCGGCAACTGCCAACCAAGTCTATGCTGAGGACAAGGCTAAGCTCGCTGCGCTGAATAAAAACATCAAGAGCCATCAGGCCCAAAAGTCTGAGATTGAGCAGCGCATCGCCTACTACGATGCCAATATCGCAGTGTTACAAGACAATTTGGACTACCACCAAAAGGCGCTGGCCTCCTACCAAGAAGCCCGCACGGGCTTAGCCTCCGAGGGGCGCGTTAGCAACTCCGATCGCGCCAAGCTCAAGGAATGCGATCGCCAGATTGCGCAGCTGGAGGACGCCATCGAGAGTATTCGCGGCGCGATGCTGAGCTACACCGAAGATCGCAATGTGCTCAACCTGACCTTAGAAAACTATGACCAAGTAGGTACCCGCGCTTAGGGCGCGCTGCGCTGTGCGGGCGCTGTGGGGTATTGCACTGCACTGCCCGGCAGCGCCTGGGAGAAGACTATGTTCAAAAAGATTGCTCTGACCTTATGCGGCGCGGGCTTGAGCGCCGTGCTCCTCACCGGCTGCACTACCACCCCCGAGCAGTGTGACCCGAGCCAAGACCAAGGCTTTTTTGGCAAGATTGGCTGCACCGTTTCTGGTTCGTACGATGAGCGCATTACTCAGCGCGAGCAGCGCGTTGAGGCCTTAAAGGCAGAAAACCAGCGCTTAAACCAGTTAGCGCGCGATTTATTTGCCCAAGATGCCTTAGTTAAGGCTCAAATCTCCGAGCAAAATCGCATGCTCGACCACGCCAAGAGCGAGCTCTATGCGGTGCAAGCTTCGCTCGCGCAGAAAAAGGCTCTAAGCTCGGACTTGCAAGACCAAATTACGCAGGCCCAACAGCAAATTGATGCGCTCAAAAAGGCCAATACCTCCAGCCAAACCAAGGCTGCGCTCGCGCAAAAGCAAAAGCAAATCGACGAGCTCAACGCGACCTTAGAGCAGCTGCAAAGCCAGCTGATCTAACCGCGCCCGCGCGGCTTGCCGCTGCGCCCCTGATCGGCGCCCCTGTGCTCGCGCCGCCGCGGGTTTAATCCTTTGCTTTTTGTGCTCTCAGCCCAGTTAAGACTGGGCTGAGCCGTTTGTGACCATACCATGCTTATGAGTGATCAGACCAACAACCCTGCTGTCCCTCATGTGGGCGCCGATAATATTCAAGAGCGCTTGGCCTATGCTGAGGCCATTGTGGGCAAGGAGCGCACGCTGCAGGGCGAAAAGCCTTTGACCGCCGCTCAAATGGGCCATTTGGTGGCGCAGCGCTATGGCCAAATTGACTTTTTGTGGACTAAGGCGTTTCAGGACTATCGCCTAGCTCACGCCATGGGGCCGGTATTGGCCGCGCTGAAGGCCGGTTTGGATGATATTTCCTGCAAGTACATCGACGACCATGAGCTGCTCTTGGACTTGGCGCTGCATCGTGACGCTTGCCTAGTGCGCAAGGAAGTGATGTTCACCGCTGAAGACCGCAAGCTCTTGGCCCACAACCGGGAGCTGGTCGCTGCGGGCAATCCGCCTTTTCTCAAACAGGTCAACTTGGACTGGAGCTCCAGCTTCACCAACTGCTACGGCATGTATGACTTGCCGCCTGCGGTACTCACGCGCGTCAATTGTAAGGCGGTGATTGACGGTGGGGGCTTTATCGGCGACACCCTGACCTTGTTCACCCAGCTCTTCCCGCAGTCGGTTAGCTACAGCTTTGAGCCGATGGCCGGTGCCTTCCAGTACCTGAGCAATCTGCTCCAGGAGCCTATTGCTCAAGGCAAGATCAAGCCGTACCAGCTGGCCTTGGGCAAGGAGCCGGGCACGCTGCGCTTAAGCCGCATTCACCAAGGCATTGATGCGTCAGCATCCACTCACATCGACTATCACCACGACGAGCTCTATGAGGAGGCGCAAGTCATCACCTTAGATGACTTTGTCGCAGAGCATCAGCTCGAGGTAGGCCTGATCAAGCTGGACGTTGAGGGTGCTGAGCCTGAGATTATCGCCGGGGCCTTAGAGACGATTAAGCGCCAAAAACCGCTATTGGTGATCGCGTGGTACCACACGCCTGAAGAGTTCTACGAGCTCAAGCCGTACCTAGAAAGCCTGAACCTTGGCTACAAGTTCAAGGTGCGGCGCTCCAGCCTCACGCTGCCGCTCACGGACACTGTGCTTATCGCCTACCAAGAGTAGGGCGCACGGCGCGGCGCTTGGCGCGGCGCGCGGTGGGCGCGGGGAAATTCCCGGCCATATGCCCTATCACGGGCTGTGCTATACTCAACGGCATTTTCTGTTAGCATGCCCCCATAATTTGGTTGGGAGTGGCGCTAGGGCTTGGTGCTTGGTTCTCGTGTTGGTACTTGGCTCAGCTGCGACGGCGTGCTGTTCGTGATTGCATTTAGGAGTTTTCATGGTTGCAGTTGAAGAGGCTCTGCGTGAGATTGCGCGCGGCGCTCAAGAAATCATCCCGTTAGACGAGCTTAAGCAAAAGTTAGAGAGCGGCCGTCAGCTCACGATTAAGCTGGGTATGGATCCTACCGCCCCTGATATCCACTTGGGTCACACCGTAATCTTAAATAAGCTGCGTACCTTTCAGAACCTGGGCCATAAGGTCATCCTCATCATCGGTGACTTTACCGCCTCGGTCGGTGACCCATCGGGCAAAAACGCTACCCGCCCACAGCTGTCGCGCGAGCAGATTATGGCCAACGCTCAGACTTACGCCGAGCAGGCCTTCAAGGTCTTAGATAAGGATAAGACCGAGATTCGCTATAACTCGGAGTGGCTGTCAACCTTAGGCGCTGAGGGCGTAATTCGCCTGGCCTCCAAGCTTACCGTCGCCCGTATGTTAGAGCGTGAGGATTTCACCAAGCGCTATCAATCCGGACAGCCGATTGCCATTCACGAGTTCTTATATCCTCTGTTCCAAGGCTACGATAGCGTCGCCTTAAAGTGTGACGTTGAGTTAGGCGGCACCGACCAGAAGTTCAACCTGTTAATGGGCCGCGAACTGCAAAAGGACGCGGGCTTAGAGCCCCAGTGCGTCCTGATGATGCCGCTGTTAGTGGGCTTAGATGGCGTCAAGAAGATGTCCAAGTCCGCTAATAATTACATCGGCGTCCACGATAGCGTCTCGGACATGTTCGGTAAGATCATGTCTTTGAGCGATGAGCTCATGTGGTCGTACTACGATCTGCTCTCGTTCCGCCCATTAAACGAGATCGAAGAGTTAAAGCGCAAGTGCGCCTCAGGTGAAATGAACCCACGCGACGCTAAGCTGGAGCTGGGCCGCGAGATCGTCGCCCGCTACCACGGTGAGGATGCAGGCCGCGAGGCCGTTGAGGGCTTTATCAACCAGTTTGCTAAGGGCGCGCTGCCTGAGGACATGCCGGAGTTTAGCTTCACCAATGTCCAGTCGCTGGCCAATATGTTAAAGGACGCCGGCTTAGTCGCCTCGACCTCGGAGGCCCTGCGCATGATTAAGCAAAACGCTGTTAAGTGCGAGGGCGAGGTCGTAACCGATCCAAAGGCCCCAGTGCCAACGGGCACCCACGTCTACCAAGTAGGCAAGCGCCGCTTTGCTAAGATCACCGTCGCCTAGGCGCCAGCTTAGCGCCGTGCGCCGAACGGCGTGCGCCCTCGGGCTTAGCGCCGCGGGGCAAGGGGCGCCGGTGGCGCTTAGTTTTTGTGAATAAGCCCGCGGGCTTGAGCGCGGCCCTGCGCTATCATGGGGGCAGGCGGCGCTTGAGTGGCGCGGGCTTTTAGCTTTTAGTTTTTTGGTTTGCTTTCAGAGGTTTGTTATGGCAAAGACGCAAGATGAATTAAAGGAGATGGTGGCACTCAAGGCCTTGGAGTTCATCCCAGAGCACGGTATTGTCGGCGTGGGCTCGGGCTCGACCGTGGTTAAGTTCATTAAGGCCATTCACGCCCAAGGCATCAAGATCGAGGGCGCTGTCAGCAGCTCCAATGCCACCACTGAGCTCTTGCGCGAGATTGGGGTTCCGGTATTAGACCCTAATTGCTGCGAGCCGTATGAGGTTTACATCGACGGCGCCGATGAGGTCAACGATAACTTCGAGATGATCAAGGGCGGCGGCGCGTGCTTAACCCGCGAGAAGATCTTAGCTTCGATGGCTAAGACCTTTGTCTGCATCGTCGATCAATCTAAGCTGGTTAACACCCTAGGTGCCTTCCCGCTGCCCGTTGAGGTCATCCCCATGGCCCGCGAGCAGGTGGCCCGTTCTCTGCGCGCTTTAGGCGGGGATCCGGTACTGCGTAAGGGCTGCATCACCGATAATGGCTGCGAGATCTTGGACGTTCATGGCCTGAACATCACCAATCCTAAGGACTTAGAGACCAAGATTAACGGCATCCCGGGCGTGGTGACGGTCGGCCTCTTTGCCCACCGCGGCGCGGATGTGGTGCTCTTTGCCACCGACGATGGCGTCAAGCAAAAACAGGTTTCCCGCCTGCACCGCTATGCTGATCTCAGCTTAATGGGCTAACTCAGTCCGCGGCCGCTTGATCAGTGGTCAGACTAAACGCTCCCGCCCGGCCATAAGGTCGGGCGGGGTCCTCTGGGCCCGGGTGCGCTCGCCGGGGCTTGCGCCCCGGCTCGGGCCCGGCCCGGGCCCCGACGCCCGCTTAGCTTGCGGCGGCAAAGGTGGCGCTGAGCTTTTTGAGCACGTGCTCGAGGGCGCGTTGATAGAGCGCCTTGGTTTTCAGGTGCTCATCGCCGCGGCGCGCCTTGTCGATGATGACCTCGTATTGGGCCATCAAATCGCGGATGGTCGCCAGCTGGCTGACGCTCAGTCCATAAAAGTCGATGCAGCTTGAATCCATGATGTCCATGGGCTCAAGCTTCTCTAAGCCCCGGCCGTACTCGCGGCGATTGGCCATGATGAGCTCGGAGGCTAGGGGCGTGAGCAAGTAGGCAAAGATGAGGTCGATCAGCTCGGGATCTTGCACAAAGAGCGAGTGGAACGCGGTCAGATTGTAGATGCGGGCATCATTGCGGATCACGTTAAAGCTGCCGCGATTGAACACCGAGATAAAAAGCGGGGCTAACTCGCGCCGCTCCATGGTGTACCACGGCGTGCGATGCGAGGTCAGATAACGCTTATGAATCCCTGCTTCCTCGCCCAGCTGCAAGTAGGCTTGCAGCTTGGGATCGGTGATCTCCGCGGGGGGACTTAATAAGAAGACCCGCTGGTTGCGCGCGGCCAAGGACACAAAGTCATCCAAGGTCAAAATCGGATAGGGCGCCATGCTCGCCCGCGCAAGCGCTGGCACAAAGTAGCGCGGACTTAAGTCGTGCTGCTTAATTTCCTCGTGGTTGAAGAGGAAAAATTCATTGGCGCCAGTGGCAATGCCGCGCTTAACCCGGATAAAGTCCTTTAAGTGCAGGTAACGGCGCCGCTCTAACAGCGCTGGGGCCACCATCGGTTGGGGCGCGGGGCGCTGCGCCGGGACTTGTGGTTGCGCTGGAGTAGCTTGCGGGGCTGGGGTCTTGGCTTCATCTTGACCTGAGCCTTCTTGGCCTTGGTAGTAGACGTGCCACTTACGCTCGGCCTGGATGTCAGCATAGGCTACCGCCTGTCCCAGTAAGGTCATGGGATAGGGCACGTGCATCCCGCTTAAGGCCCCGAAATTATCGGGGGTGAGCATGCTCAGGAGCTTTTGCTGGCACTCATGCAGCTGCGCTTGGCTAAAGCCGGTGACGCGACTGATGCGCAGCGGCTTAACCGGGCGGGCGATGATGCCGCTTTGATAGAGCTGAGTCAGGCTTAAGGTATCGATCAGGGCGGGCGCCTTATTCACGGCATTTTGGAGCGCCTGCTGGTTGAGTACCGGCAGCGTTTTGAGCACGGTGGCGCGCGCCGCGGCCACAGGGCTGCCCGGAACTGGGGTATGCGCGGTGCGCTCGGCGTGGCTGACGCTCCCGAGCGGATCTTGTTGCAGCTGAGGCTGGGGCATGATGCCCAAGAGGTTGGGGCACAGATGGACCGCTAAGGCCGGGAGCTCATCTAAGCTTTTAATGGTGAGAAATTCCACCGCCTGATGCTGCTTGGCCTTATCAAATAAGAACAAGCCGGTGGTGGTGATCGCGCCCTCAAACATCGGCAGCTTAAAAATGATCACCGAGCACAGGCTGCGCTCCTTTAACAGCTCCGCCTTGATCTTGATGCCCACGCTTGAGTTCAAGAACTCATAGGGAATGAGGTAGGCGCAGCGCCCACGGCTACTGAGCTGCTTGAGCGACTGGAGCAAGAACAGGGTGTAGGTATTAGTGCGGCGCGGCAAATCATCCGTTAAAGCCGGGCTTTCCTTACCAGTAATTTGGGTAAAGTCCCGGTAGGACATATACGGCGGGTTGCAGATAATGCCGTCAAAGCGCTCGTTGATCTCGGCTGCAAGGTAGTCGCCACACTTGAGGCGATTGTTCACAAAGCCAAAAGGATGCTGCAAGCAGCTGTGGCGGGCGCTCTCAAAAATCAGTGGGTCCAGGTCGTAGTTGACCATGGTGACGCTGGGGATCTTGCGCAGGCGATAGTGCAGCTCCTCACCTTCGTGCGGCGCTAGGGCGTCAATGATGCTCAGGTAATCGGGATTAAAGGGATCGGCGGTATAGCCGCGCGAGGCGCTGTGGCCGCTTAAGCTGAGGGCATGGGTATTGAGCCACGGACCGCGCGGCGCCGGTGCAAGCTCGGGGGCGGCCAAAAGCTCAAGGCTCAGTTGGCCCGGCCGCTCAAGCGCTACGTCCGCGGCAGCGCCTGCGGCGAGCGCGTCCGAGTGGGCGCCCCCCGAGGCGGTGGCACCTGAGTTTGCGGCGCCTGAGGCGGATGCCCCTAGATGTGCGGCGTCCAAATTGGTGGCGTCTGGGGCGGCCACTACGTGGTAGCGCGGGCTTAAGCTGTAGTGCCCCAGCGTGACCCCATGCTCATTGATGCTCGGGTTCGTGGTGTGCTTGGCCCCGAGGATAATGCTCTCGGGGTTAAACCACGTATCTTGGGTCGCAAGGTACTCAGGATATGTGACCAAGCCGGTGGCAAGCTGCTTAAGCTCTTGTTGCGAGAGCTTAAGCTCGGGGTTAGAAGGCGTGGTAACTTCGCTTTTAGACTTGGCCTTAGGCGAGGTGTGCTTATTAAAGAGCGAGCGAAAGCGGCACTCCTTGGCCTTGGCGTCCTCGGCGGACGCGGACTTATCAGCGGGCACAGGCACGAGCGGCGCCGCCGACTCAAGCGCTGTGGCGGCCGTGCGCTCCAGAGTTGGCGCGGCGGCGCTGGGCGCAGCTTGAGCGGCAGCATGGGGCGCAGCTTGAGCAGCAGCATGGGGAGCGGCATGAGGCGTGGCATGGAACGCAGCGTTTGGGCCCTGGGCTAGTGCGGCGCTCGGAGCATCGGACGGCATACTGATACCGGCGCCCGCAACCTGCGACTGTGGGGTGGCACGAGCGTGCGTTGCTTGCAGCTTGGCTTGTTGCTTGGCTTGCTCTTTTTGCGCCTTGAGGGCACGGGCCGCGGCCTTAGCGTGGGCGCGGGCCACCGACTTTTCGATCGCCGCTTGGGCCTGGGTGCCTGAGGCCTTGGTGGCGGCCGCCTTTACATAAGGGGCCTGCAGCAATTGGGCTTTGGTGCTTTCAACTTGGGTATAGATGAGATTTACCAAGTCGTGGCTTTGGCCGGAATTGATCAAGGTCAGGACATCATCGAGCGCACGGCTAAAGCCGAGCAAGCCCGCCGCCGGGTCAAGAATGGTGCGGCAATTAGGGTTCTCGAGGATAAAGGCAGCCATCACTGTGGCAACCGGTGTGGGGGTAAAGAACTGCGCAAAGGTCTTGCGATGCTCGCGTCCAGCGTGTTGACGGTAACGGTTCTCTACTGAATCTTGTAACCCCATGGGTTCCCCCCAGACTGCGATTAAATCAGAAGCGCTCCTCTGAAACTCCTTAGCCACGAGATGAGCACAATGAAAAGGATCCTACGAGCTGTGCCGTTATGGGGCACAACCAGTATACGTTTACCATTGTTAGGCACTGGGATCAATTGGATAACAAAAAATCGCACTACAATCAGGGGTGCGCGCGTCTTGTCCCGCGCTTGGTAGACGGCTTTGACGCTTGCTGCCGGTTCATTTTAGGCCAATTTGCCCGACTTGGGTCACATTTTGTGCTCCAAATGCCCATAAGTGAGAAAAGGGGGACAACTAGCAGCAAATGGGACGCTAGCTCAGGGGCG
>DXIF01000261.1 GCA_019113025.1 Candidatus Anaerobiospirillum stercoravium
GTCCTATTGGAGGACAAAAGGTTAGGGGCTGGTTGTGGTCGGGCTTGGGGCTGGTTAGGGGCAAGCTGGGATTTGGTTGAGCTCTGGTTGGGGTGGTTGGGCTGGTGCGCAGCCTAGCTCAGCCGGTGCTAAGTCTGAGCTAAGTTAGAACTGCGATTATGCTTAAGTTTGACGGTCAAGTCTTAACAGGATGCTTGTGCTAAAATAGCCCACTATTTGAGTGAGCTTACACCCCATCGGCCTGCTTGAGGTTTTATCGTGGATTTCAATTTTTCTGAGATTGTTGCTGAATTTCCCGACTTCTTTATGCGCCACTACTTCATGGTCGGTGCATGGTTGGTCGTCGTGGTCATGTTGATCGTGGTCCAATTCAAGCTGATGATGACCCGGATCCCTAAGGCCACTACTAATAACGCCGTCGCTCTTGTCAATCGCGATGATGGCGTTTTTGTCGATATCCGCAATGCTGAAAGCTTCGCTAAGGGCCATATTGCCAATGCGGTCAATATCTCCTTTGCTGACATCAAGGGGGGTAAGGTCAACCGCATCGAGAGCCGTCGTGATAAGCCCGTAGTGCTGGTGGGTAAGGACAAGTTTGATAGCGAATGCTTCAATAGCGGTCGCTTCTTGAAGAAGCAAGGTTTCACCAAAGTTTTCATCTTAGATGGCGGCATCATGGAGTGGACAAACGCCAATTTGCCCCTGTCATATAAGAAATAGCGCACGCGCTGCGTTACAGTTTGTGCCGGTGAGGGCTGAGCCTCTCACGGCGGAGCTGACGCAGTTACCCTAAGCCATCTGGATTCACACCCTACAGATTTACAGGACAACTACGATGTCTGAGAACGCAAAAGAGCAACAGCCACAGCTGGATTCCAATCGCCCAATCTTCGATTTACACCGTGTCTATGCTAAGGATTCGTCCTTAGAGACCCCACACAGCCCATTAATCTTCAAGGCTAAGTGGGAGCCTGAGCTCAAGGTCAACTTCGACACCAAGACCTCGAAGATCAGCGACGATATGTACGAAGTTGCCTTACGCATCACCATTACCTGCAAGAACGATGAGCAAACCGCTTTCATCTGCGAGGTAACTCAGGCCGGTCTGTTCCAGATGCGCAACATTCCAAACGAGGCAGGTGAGTTCTTATTAGGCGGTACCGCTCCTAATATCCTCTTCCCATATGCTCGTGAGTTCATCTCCAACTTAGTTGCTCGCGCTACCTTCCCTCAGCTGAACTTAGCCCCAATCAACTTTGAGGCTCTGTTCCGTGCCCGCAAGGCCCAGCAAGAGGCCCAGGCCGCTAAGGAAGGTAAGGACGCCAAGGAGCAGGCTTCCAACGAGGAGCCAAAGGCTGAGTAAGTTCAGCTGAGCAAGCTTAGCTGCTGCTCGTTGACCGATTAAGCTTGAACGCTGCCTAAGGCCTTAGGCAGTGCAGAGCTTTTCTCTGAATCTTGGTCGCTTCTTACGCTAAGGGATAGGGCCTAAGGAGCGCCAAGAAACTACACTAAACGACGTATCCGGCAACGGTGCGTCGTTTTTAGTTTTTTTAGGGCTCACCCCGTGCCGCTTGTGGGGCACGGGGGCTCCCGGTAAGCAGCCCGTTAGGCATGGGGCTGGGACAGGGGCGGGATCCTTGGGCTACGCTAGGGTCATATTTGGGGCTTATTTGGGGCATATTGGGGCAGATTGGGGCTGACGGTTGGAGGTTTGGTGATGGCGACTCGGACTCTCGCGGTAATCGGGGCGGGCTCTTATGGTACGGCCTTGGCCTTGGCGGTAGCATCCAAGGGGAGTGACTACGCGGTGCGGCTGTGGGCGCGTGATGCCGCCCAAGCGCAGCTAATGCAGCGCGAGCGCCAAAATGCCAAGTATCTGCCGGGTATTGTGCTGCCACCTAATCTTGAGGTGACCGCTGATTTGGCGGCGACGGTCGCCTTTAGCCGTGACTTGCTCTTGGTGGTGCCGTCATCGGCCTTTACTGCGACCTTGCAGGCCATCAAGCCTTATTTGCAGCCGCAGCAGCGCATCGCCTTTGCCACCAAGGGCTTAGAACACGCAAGCGGGACTTTTTTGTCGGAGGTAGTGGCCCGCGAGCTTACACCCCTTAAGCTCCCGGTTGCCGCCTTGTCTGGGCCGACCTTTGCGCAGGAATTAGCCCGGGGCCTACCGACCGCGATTGCTTGTGCGGGGACCGAGCCGTGCTTTGTTACTGAGCTGTGCCAGCTGATGCACACCCCGACTTTCCGGGTCTATGAGAGCTCGGATTTGATCGCCTTGCAGTTAGGCGGCGCGGTTAAAAATGTGATTGCAATTGGCGCGGGCATGTCCGACGGCTTGGGTTATGGCGCTAATGCTAGGACGGCACTCATTTCGCGGGGCCTAGCGGAAATGATTCGCTTGGGGGTGGCGCTGGGCGCCAGTGAGCGCGGCTTTATGGGCTTGTCAGGCTTAGGCGATTTGATGCTGACTTGTACCGATAACCAGTCGCGTAACCGCCGTTTAGGCGTGATGCTGGGGCAGGGCTTGGCGGCGCCGGAGGCCTTAGCGCGCATTGGCCAAGTGGTCGAGGGCTACCACATGGTGCAGGTAGTAAAGGTGCTGGCGGAGCGCTGCCAGATTGAGATGCCGATTTGCCATGAGCTCTATGAGGTCTTGGTTAACCACAAAGATGGCGCACAAGCCGCGCGCGACTTGCTCAGCCGCGAGTTGACCGCGGAATAGTCGGTATTCTTGCGTGGCGGCAGGGCCGCTTGCGGGGCTGTTTGGTCGGCCCAGATGCAATCCGCCCACCGCAAGGCGGGCTTGCGGTGGGCGGGAGCACACTTGCGCGCTGAGGCGTAAGTTAGGCGTATGGGTTCTCGCCCGAGGCGTGGTTGGTCACGTCCTTAACCGCGGTGACCTTGCCCGGGAAGGCGTTGAACAGCTTTTGCTCTAAGCCATTGTGCAGGGTGTAGCTTGCCTGCGAGCAGCCTTGGCAGCCGCCGGAGAACTCGACCTCGGCTACGCCGTCATCGGTGAAGTTGATGAGGCGGATCGCGCCACCGTGGCCGGCTAAATCCTTACTTAAGAAATGTTCGACGAAGTAGGCCACTTGCTCCTTTAATGGAGCATCGTCGCCGACTGGATTCTTCTTGAGATTAGGGCAGTGCATGGTGAGCAGATCGTCGCCATGGTCATCCTTGCCTAAAGCAATCTCGGTTTCGTCTAAGAAGGTCGCAACGTCTTGGGCGATGACGATCTCAAAGCCCTCCATCTTGAAGTGGAGATCGTCTAAGTTGATGTACTCCTTAGGGCAGTACAAAATGCCGCTTTCGACGGCTGGGGTGCAGGGATTATTGACCGTCAGGCGGATGGCAAGGCCCGGCATCTTCTGCTTTTCGATAATGCTAAAAAGATATTTTTGGGCCTCAGGAGTAACAGTAATCTTGCTCATTAGGGTGCACCAAATATGAGTTTCAGCTGATAAAACTAAAGGCGTAAAACTAAGGGCGGGCCCAGCTGAAGTAAGGCCTAAGCCGGTGCTTGTGAGAAAGCGCCCCTCAGTATATGACAGATGCTGCGCTTTGCAGCGCAGCAGCTCCGCCATTGCTCAAATTTATCCGTGGGCGCGCCCTCCGGCAGCGCATCCGGCACAACCTCAGTTGACGCGCCTTCAGGCGGCGCCCTCTTAGTAGGTGCTCCCTCAGCGGCGTGGCTGCAACTCTCAGGGACTCTGGCCTAAGGCTATGACCCAAGGGCTACGGTCCAGAGGCTCAGACTGAGGTCAGCGCAGTGGGGCGCAAGCCGTGTCGGTGCGGTTGGCCGCTGCGCTTGGGCGGTGCGGACAAGACGGTTTGGTCTTGAGCGAGATGGGCGGTGCGCTCGGGCGGCGCGGTCGGGCGGTGCGGGGCTGTTGGTATATTTTGGTCTAGGCGGGACTGGGATACCAGTTTGCGCAAATCTTTGGTGTAAGTCGCATTTAGTGCCAAAAGCTGTCGTACAGGTGTGGCTGTGCCGCAGTTTGGTGCAGGGCGAGGTGAGGCCCTCGCGCGGGGCCCAGGGGC